>JBIIYJ010000357.1:0-5132 GCA_044346855.1 Kiritimatiellia bacterium | reverse complement strand
GAGACCCTGACCGAACTGAAGCCGTACCTGGTGACGCGGGGCGTGCCCATGCCGCCCGGCGCGGTGAAGAGCCCGGCCGCCATCGGGGCGTTCGACGCGAAGGGCCGCCCGATCCCGGCGGAGGCCCGCGTCCTCCAGAAGCGGCCCGACGGTTCGATCGAATGGGCGCTCCTGGACATCCTGGTGGGGCTGGGGGGGCAGGAGTCGACCTCCGTGTTCGTGCAGCCGAAAGGCCGCCGGCCGGCGCGGGTCCCGCACCCCGTGCGGGTGACGACGAAGGGAAGCGTCCTGACGCTGGACAACGGCCTCAGCCGGGTCGAGATTGATAAAAAAGGGGACAGCCTGATTCGGAGGCTGGTGCTGAGCGGCAGGACCGTCCTGGCGCCCGGCATGACGGCGGACCTGCAGGTGATGGAGCCGGGCGGCAAGCTCTACCGCGCCAGCCTGGCGGGCGGCTTCACGGTTTCCGTGCCGCACGCCAATCCGCTCCGGGCCGTCGTGCAGGTGGAAGGAAAGCATGCCTCGCGCGACGGCAGCACCTTCCTGGATTTTGCCCTGCGCTTCGAGCTGACGGCGGACAATCCCGACCTGAAGCTCGAGCACACCTTCTACTGCCGCGAGCCGCGCGAGGGGAAGATCGCGGTCAAGGCGGTCCGGCTGGTCCTGCCCACCACGCTCAGGCCCGACGGGACCAAGGTCCTGCGCCAGCTTCACCACGGGCACGACTGGTTCCACCGCGACCTGGAGCTGAAGGAGAACATCGAGCTGGTGGCCAGCAGCACCGGCAATTTGGACAACTACGCCGCGGGCAGCCAGGACGGGAAGGCCGCGCATCCCACGGCGGGCGGCCAGATCTTCCTGCGCAACGAGGGGAGCCTCCAGGAGAACTGGGGCGCCTATCCGTTCCACATGCGGCCGGGCCAGCAGTCGGGGTTCCGCGCCTTCAACGACTTCTCCCACATCCGGACCATGGCCCCGGTCTTCGGCTGGGTGTCGGGCCGCTTCACCCTGACCACGGCCTTCGAGCATTTCCGCCAGCTCCACCCCAAGTCCATCGCGCTGGACGAACAGACCCTGACCTACAACATCTGGCCCGAGTGGGCGTCGCCCATGCAGCTCGTGCAGGGCGTCAGCAAATCGCACATCCTGTGGCTGCGGGGCGACAACGCCGCGCTGGACATGGACGGCGTGCTGGACGTCCTGGGCCGGTGGGAATACGGCTACACCGAGCCGGTCGACATTTCCCTCGACCCCGCCTGGTTCCGCCGCTGCGAGGCGCTGGAGGCCCACGAATTCATGCCGTACCAGCCGGACAAGTACCCGGTCCTGGAGAATCTGATCGAGGTGGCGCCCGCGGCCGGCAACCCCGCCCGCTACACCTACGACCGCCAGCCCGCGCTGGGCATGTTCCATTTCGGGGACGTCGTCAGCGGCGACGCGGCGAACTGCACCAACAACGAGGACGACCTCCAGGTCTTGTTCCCGCTTCTGCACTACATCCGGACCGGCCACGGCTACGCCTGGGACTACGGCAAGGAGGCGGCCCGGCACTACATGGAGGTGGACTTCTGCGAGTGGAGCACCGACCCCCGGCAGCGGGGCGGCCTGATCCCGCACACGGGCCATCACTACATCGGCAACGTCTATCCCAGCCACCAGTGGGCCGAGGGGCTCCTGGCCTATTACTACTTGAGCGGGGACGAGCGGGCCCGCAAGGTGGTGATCGCCGTGGGCGACAACTGCGTCTACTGGGCGCACAACAAGATCGACTGCGTGTGCTGCGACGGCCGGGAGGCGGGCATGCCGCTGGTCAACCTGGCGGCGGCCTACCGCCTGACCCGCGACGCGCGCTACATCGACGCCGCCCGCCACATCATCAAAAACTTCTACCTGCGCTGGATCAAGGCGTACGGCGAGTTCAAGTACCCGTATCCGCAGGGCACGGCGGACCATCCGCACAAGCTCATCACCGGCTACGGCGACTGGTCCAGCTTCTCCGGCCTCTATCGCCTCTACGAGGTGACGGGGAAAGCCGAGTTCAGGAACCTGGCCGTGCGCCTGCTGAAGACGGCCATCAAGCCCGGCTCGTTCAGCCTGAACGACGCGCGGGGCATGGACTTCTTCGCGGCCTGGATCCTGGGGCGCCTGACGGACGACATGGACGGCGTCCTGGAGACCGTGAAGTCGGCCGTCCCGATGCTGCTGCGGCGGGGCGGGCATCCCATCCGCCGCCTGCACTTCCTCAAGGAGCTCGACGAGCGCGGCCTCATCGACGACCGCTTCGTCGGCAGCCGAGGCGGTGTGATCTGATGGGCAAGCCGCTGAACATCCTGTTCCTGATGACCGACCAGCACCGGGCCGACCACGTCGGCTTCCTGCCCGGAAGCCGCCTGGCCACGCCCAACCTCGACCGCGTGGCGGAGGGCACGGCCTTCTCCAACGCGGTGACCCCCAATCCCATCTGCACGCCCGCCCGGTCGTGCCTGCTCACGGGGAAATACTCCCACCAGATCGGCATGCTGTCCATGTCGGGGGACCTCAGCCTGCAGCATCCGACCTACATGCGCGCGCTCCAGCAGGCCGGCTACTGGACGGCCGGCATCGGCAAATTCCACTGGCTTCAGAACTGGCCTTGGGGCCAGCCGCGGGGGCAGGGGCACAACCTGGTGGGCCTGCGGGATGAAATCAAGAAATACGGGATGGATTACGTCTGGGAAAGCTCCGGCAAGCAGCTGGCGGAACGCAATTTCTGCGACTACATGGCCTACCTGAAGGGCAAGGGCCTGCTCGACGCCTATCGCGACCATGTCGAGGCCGAGGGGCCGAACCGGCAGGACCCGGAGCAGGTGGAATTCACCGGGAAGGCCTGGCCTTTTGCCGAAGAGGATTATGTCGATTGCGTGACGGGCCGCGAGGCGGTCAAGGCCCTGGACGGCAGGCCGAAGGACAAGCCCTTCTTCCTGTTCGTCTCCTTCTGCGGCCCGCACAAGCCCTACGATCCTCCCCGGTCGTACCTTGACAAGGTTCCGCCGGAGCAGGACGACGCGTTCCTGCCGGGCGGCCCGCCGCTGTCAGAAAAGGCGCGGGCGAGGCTGGCCCGCCTGCGGCGCGCCTACAAGGCCATGATCCTCTGCATCGACGACCAGGTCGGCCTCCTTCTGGACAAGCTGGAGCGGGAAGGGCTGCTGGACTCGACGCTCGTCCTGCTGACCAGCGATCACGGCGAAATGCTGGGCGACCGCACCCGGATGTCCAAGCAGCAGCCGTGGCGCCATTCGGTGACCGTTCCGACGGCCATCCGCCATCCCGCCCACCTGGACAGGCGGTTATGCGAGGCGCCGATCGAGACCATCGACCTGACCGCCACGATGCTGGATGCGGCGGGGGTCGATCCGGCCAAGGCCCTGTCCAAGCCCTGGCCCGCCTTCCACGATCGCGTCCCGTGCCGCTCGCTGCTCCCGATTGTGCGGGGCGAGGCCGGCAGCGTGCGCGAACTGGCCTTCTCGGAATGCAACAACCTCTGGCAGCTGCTGCAGTCGGCCGAGTGGAAATACATCCGGTACCTGACGTCGGCGAACGGGGAGCCGGGGCGCGAACTGCTTTTCCAGATCAGGGCGGATCCCGGCGAACAGTCTGACAGGGCCGGCGATCCGGCCTGCCAGGCGGTGATGGAGTCGTTCCGCCGGGCGCGCGAGCGGCTGCTGGAAATGACGCCGCCCGCGCAGCTGGGGTGGGCGGCGTTCGGTCAATAAGCGATAGACAGGTAGGGCGGCCAGTCCCTTGGCCGCCGCAAACAGGAGGCGGGATGAGCGCATTATTCGAAATCAAGCCGGTGGACGCGGCGTTCTACAACTCCCGGCTCAAGGATTTCCTGCCGGCGAAGATGATCGACATCCACACCCATGTCTGGCTAGACCGGTTCATCCGGCACACCCCGTCGGACGGCCGCACCGTCACCTGGCCGAAGCGCGTGGCGCTGGAAAATCCGGTCGAGGACCTGACGGAAACCTACCGCCTGATGTTCCCCGGTAAAACGGTCACGCCGCTCATGTTCGGCACGATCGACGCCGACAACGACGCGCAGAACGATTACGTGAGCGCCTGCTCCTGGCAGGCCCAGTATCCCGCGCTCATCTTTTCCGATCCCGCCTGGTCGGCCTCCGAGCTCGAGGCGCGCATCGAGAAGGGCGGCTTCTACGGCGCCAAATCGTACCTGAGCCTGGCGCCGTCCTATATCCCCGGGAACGAGGTGCGCATCTTCGACTTCTTTCCCCCGCACCAGCTGGAGGTGCTGGACCGGCATGGCTGGATCATCATGCTTCACATCCCCCGGGCGGGGCGGCTGAAGGACCCGGTCAACCTGGCCCAGATGCTGGCGATCGAAAAGCGCTACCCGCGGCTCAAGGTCATCATCGCGCACGTCGGCCGGGCCTACTGCCCGGAGGATGTCGGGAACGCCTTCGAAGCGCTCGCGGAAACAAAGCGGATGCTCTTCGACATCAGCGCCAACACGAACGACTGGGTGTTCGAGAAGCTGATCCGGGCCGTCGGGTCGAAGCGCATCCTGTTCGGCTCCGACCTGCCGATCCTGCGGATGCGCATGAAGCGGATCTGCGAGAAGGGGGCCTATGTGAACCTGGTGCCGAAGGGATTGTACGGCGACGTCTCGGGCGACAAGAACATGCGCGAGGTCGCGCCGCCCGAGAGCGACTGCTTTACGTTTTTCATGTATGAGGAAATCGAGGCCTTCCGCCAGGCGGCGGCGCGGACGGGGTTGGGGAAGACGGACATCCAGAACGTGTTCCATGACAACGCCGCCGCCCTGCTGCAGGACGCCGGGTGGAAATGAGGTCGACCAAAGGAGCGCTGACCATGAATCGACTGATGCTGCCCGCCGTTATCGTTGCCATCGGACTTGGCCTTTCCGCCTGTTGCACCGGCTCCATGGAGAGGGTGGTTTCCGCCACCCAGGACCGGCTGGACACCGAACTGCGGTCGCAGGATATCGAATCCTGGTTCGACCGGTACCAGGCCTATTCGGCGAAGCTGCTGGACGATTCGGCGGGAACCAATTCCTACCGCGACAAGACCGGCAACTGCCGGCTCGCCTGGTTCGACGGCCTGATGCGCGA
>JBIIYJ010000102.1:0-16410 GCA_044346855.1 Kiritimatiellia bacterium | reverse complement strand
CTGCACGGGCTGCTGCGCGTCCGCGGCTTCACCCAGGACGACGCGCACATCTTCTGCACCCCCGAGCAGATCGAGGGCGAAGTGGCGCGCGCGGTCCGGTTTGCGCTCGACATGTGGAAGGCGTTCGGCTTTGCCTCGATCACCGCCTATCTCTCGACCCAGCCGGCCAAGGCCGTGGGCGAGAAGGCGCGCTGGGACCAGGCCACCGAGTCGCTCGAGAAGGCGCTCAAGTCCGAGGGTCTGGACTACAAGGTCGACGCCGGCGGCGGCGCCTTCTACGGCCCCAAGATCGACCTCAAGGTCAAGGACGCCATCGGCCGCGAGTGGCAGATGAGCACCATCCAGTTCGATTTCAACCTGCCCGACCGGTTCAACCTGGTCTACACCGGGTCGGACGGCCAGGAGCACCGGCCATACATGGTCCACCGGGCCCTGCTCGGCAGCCTGGAGCGCTTCTTCGGCGTGCTGATCGAGCACTATGCCGGCGCGTTCCCCCTGTGGCTGGCGCCGGAGCAGGTGCGCGTGCTGCCGCTGACCGACAAGCAGATCCCGGCGGCCGAGGCGCTGGCCGGGCGGCTTCGCGAGGCCGGTTACCGCGTGACCGTCAACGCCGGGTCCGACAAGCTGGGCGCCAAGATCCGCGAGGCGCAGGTCGACAAGATTCCCTACATGGCCGTCCTGGGCGGCCGCGAGGTCGAGCAGAACCGCGTGGCCGTGCGGTGCCGGACCAAGGGCGACATGGGGGCGATGGAAGTGGAGGCGTTCATTGCGAAACTGGGCGACGAACTGTCGCGCCGGGGAGCCGGAACGGAAGCGTAGTGGTCAAGGAGGGCCGCCGAGGGCGGCCCGAAGCAGAGGAGGTAGGTTATTCGCCCGCAACTGATTCGAGTCAATGACAAGATCAGGGTTCCCCGCATTCGTTGCATTGGGGCCGATGGGAATATGATCGGCGTCATTCCCACGAACCAGGCCCGGACCCTTGCCCGCGAGCAGGGGCTCGATCTGGTGGAAATTTCGCCCAATGTCGATCCGCCGGTCTGCAAGATCATGGATTTCGGGAAATTCATGTACGAGCAGAAGCGGAAGGAAAAGGAAGCGAAAAAGCACCAGGCTTCGTCCGCCCTGAAGGAATGCAAGTTCCACTCGAACGTGGCTGACCATGACTTTGAGACCAAGGTCAACCACATCAAGGGCTTCTTCGAAAAGGGCCACAAGGTCAAGGCCTCCCTCTACTTCCGCGGGCGCGAGAACGCCCACCGCGAGCTGGGCATGGCGGTGATGGAGCGCGTCATCAAGGCGTGCGGCGAGACGTGCCTGGTGGACCAGCCGCCCCGCCTGATCGGGAACCAGATCGTGATGATCCTGGGCCCGAAAGGCAAGCGGTAGGACAGGGCAGGACCGGCGGGGGCCGCCGGAGCTAAGAAAAACACTGGACAGCCGGGCCCCGATCCGGTAACCTACCCCCTTCATTTTTAAGTAAGGACATGCGTCATGGGCAAGCAGAAAACGAGAAAAGCCGTCGCCAAGCGGTTCAAGGTCACGGCCAACGGCCGGGTGAAATTCGGCCGTCCCTGCAAGAGCCATCTGAATACGGGCAAGACCCGGAAGCAGAAGCGGCAACTGCGGAAGACCGGCGTCCTGAGCCACTCGTTCGAGATGAATATCCGCAAGATGTTGAAAGGTTAAGGTGATCCATGCCACGGGCAACTAATGCGCCGGCGTCACGCAAGCGCCGGAAGAGAGTATTGAAACAAGCCGCCGGTTTCCGGGGGAAGCGCAGCAAGCTCTTCCGCCAGGCGACCGAGGCCGTGGACCGTGCCATGCGCATGGCCACCGAGCACCGCAAGACGAAGAAGCGCGCCTATCGCGCCCTGTGGATCATCCGCCTCTCGGCCGCCTGCCGCGCCGCCGGCATGACCTACAGCCGCTTCGTCCAGGGTCTGACCAAGGCCCAGGTGGGGCTCAACCGCAAGATGCTTTCCGAGATCGCCATCCGCGATCCCGAGAGCTTTAGCAAGCTGGTCGCGCAGGCCAAGGGCGCGCTCGCCTGATCGGTTGATTCGGCACACGGCACGTCGCACACACGGCCAACCGCGCGGTTGGCCGTGTTTTTTTTATCCGAAGGGACACCATGAAGGCGAACGACATCCAGGAACTCAAGCGCCGGGCGCTCGAGGAGGCAGCCGCCGCGGCCGCCGCCGACGCGCTCGAGGCCGTGCGGGTGAAATACCTCGGCCGCAAGGGCCTGCTGCCCGAGATCATGCAGGGGCTCAAGGATATGGACCCGGCCGAGCGCCCCCTGGCCGGCCGCTACGCCAACGAGCTCAAGCAGGAGCTGGGCGACTGCCTTGCCGCCCGCAAGGAGGCGCTCGAGGCCGCCTCCCGCGCCGCCTCCCGCGCCCCGTTCGACGGCACGCTGCCCGGAGGCTGGCGCGCCCCCGGCTCGCGCCACCCCGTCTCCCAGGTCATCGAGGAGGCCATCCGCATCTTCCACGGCCTCGGCTTCACCGTCGCCGACGGCCCCGACCTCGAAACCGAATGGCATAACTTCGACGCCCTCAACACGCCCGCCGACCATCCCTCCCGCGACGTGCAGGACACCTTCTGGCTGAACGACAAAACGCTGCTGCGCACCCAGACTTCGCCCGTGCAGATCCGCGTCATGGAAAGCACCCGCCCGCCCGTCCGCATCATCGCCCCGGGCCGCTGCTACCGCCGCGACACCACCGACGCCACCCACAGCGCCAACTTCCACCAGATCGAGGGGCTTTACGTGGACAGCCGCGTCTCCCTGGCCGACCTGAAGGGCGACATCACCCACTTCGCCCGCGAGATGATGGGGGCCGATGTGAAGGTCCGCTTCCGTCCCCATTTCTTCCCCTTCACCGAGCCGAGCGTGGAGTACGATTTCTCCTGTCACATGTGCAAGGGCGCCGGCTGCCGCGTCTGCAAGCACAGCGGCTGGATCGAGATCTCCGGCGCCGGCATGGTCAACCCCCGCGTCTTCACCAACGTCGGCTACGACCCGGAGGCCTGCACGGGCTACGCCTTCGGCATGGGCGTGGAGCGCATCGCCATGATCAAATACGGAATCGAGGACATCCGCCTGCTGTACGAGAACGATGTCCGCTTCCTGGAGCAGTTCACATGAGAATCCCGCTCAGCTGGTTGAACGACTACGTGAGCCTCGAGGGCGTGACCCCGAAGGAGCTGGCCGACCGCCTGACTTTCTCCGGCCTCGAGGTCGAGGGCATCGAGACCATCGGCTCGGCCTACGCGGGCTTCGTCGTGGCCGAGGTCACCGCCGTGCGCCCCCATCCGAACGCCGACAAGCTCCGCCTGGTGACGGTGGCGCGCGGGGCGGACGCCCCCCTCGAAGTCGTCTGCGGCGCCCCCAACGTGGAGGTTGGCATGAAGGCCGCCCTCGCCACGATCGGGGTGGTGCTCCCAAGCGGCCTGGTCATCAAGGCCGCCAAGATCCGCGGCGTGGCCAGCAGCGGCATGCTGTGCGCCGAGGATGAACTGGGTCTGTCCGACCGGCATGAAGGCCTGTTCGCGCTGCCGGCCGACGCCGTTGCCGGCGCGCCCCTCTCCACCGTGCTGGGTCCGCCCGAGACCGTCCTGGTGGTGGAGGTGACGCCCAACCGGCCCGACTGCCTGAGCCTGCTGGGCATCGCGCGCGAGGTGGGGGCCCTGCTGGGCCGCCCCGTGAAGCGGCCCTCCGTGGCCCTGGCCGAAAGCCGTCCCGCGGCCGCGGACCGCATCGGCGTGGAGATCCGGGACCCGGTCCTGTGCCCGCGCTACATCGCCCGCCTCATGACCGGCGTCACGGTCGGGGAGTCGCCCGAGTGGATGAAGAAGCGGCTCCAGCTGGCCGGCGTCCGCGCCATCAGCAACATCGTCGACATCACGAACTACGTCATGCTCGAGTGCGGCCAGCCGCTCCACGCCTTCGACCTGCGCCGGCTGCACGGCGAGCGCATCGTGGTGCGCACGGCGGCCGAGGGCGAGATCATGAAGACCCTCGACGGCGTCGACCGCAAGCTGACGCCCCGCAACCTGGTGATCTGCGACGCCCAGCGCCCCGTGGCGCTGGCCGGGATCATGGGCGGCGAGGAGAGCGGCATCGCCGGCGACACGTCGGAGGTGCTGCTGGAAAGCGCCTACTTCAAGCCCGAATGCATCCGCTACACCTCCAAGGCCCTGGGGCTGACGAGCGAGTCCACCTACCGCTTCGAGCGCGGGGCCGACGTGCTGGGCGCCGACTGGGCCAGCCGCCGCGCGGCCGCCCTCATGGCGGCCCACGCCGGGGCCCGGGTGGCCGCCGGCGAGGTCGACGCGTTCCCGACCCCGCCCGAAAAGAGGCATGTCACCCTGCGCTACGACCGCGCCCGCATCCTGCTGGGCGTGCCGGTCGACCCCGTCGCCGTGGAGGCCATTTTCAAGTCGCTGGACCTGGGTATTGTCATCACGTCCAACCAGCTCAAGACGGCCGTCATCGAAAACATGGTGGAGTCGAAGGACGTGGGGATGGCTCCCCGGGAAGAGCATTCCGTGACGGTGGAAGTGCCCGCGTTCCGCGTAGACCTGGTCCAGGAGGCCGACCTGATCGAGGAGATCGCCCGGATCCAGGGGCTCGACGCGATTCCCGCGCCGGCGCCCTCGGCCCGCCGGGTTCCCGGCGTCACGGACAAGCCCGTCCGCGCCCGCCTGGAGGTCAGCCGCCAGCTGGCCGCCCTGGGCCTGAACGAGATCATGAATTACAGCCTCACCGGCGACCGGCTGCTGAACCTGTTCAATTCCGATGGTGCGGAGCGGGTGCGCCTGCCGAACCCGATCAGCGCGGATCAGGTCGTCCTGCGGCCGTCGCTGATCCCCCAGCTGGTTGAGACGCTGGGCCGCAACCGGTCGCGGCAGCGGTCCGAGGCCGCCCTGTTCGAGGCGGGCCGCGTCTACCGGCTGAAGGCTGACGGCGGCTTCCTGGAGCGCGACAGCGTGGCGATCGGGCTGATGGGCCCGGTCGGGCGCAGCGGCATGGGCCGGACCGGAGCGCCGGAGGCGGAGGAGTCCTTCGCCTGGCTCAAGGGCGTGCTGGAGGGGCTGTGCCGCGTCCTGCGCGTGCCGCCCCGGCAGAAGGGCGGGCTGCGGCTGCCCAACCCCGTGCTGGAGCCGGCGGAGCTGCCCTGGGCGGAGCCCGGCATGGGCGCCCGAATCCTGCTGAACGGGGAGGTTTGCGGCGAGGCGGGCATCCTGCGCCAGGCGATCGCCCGGGAATGGCGGATCATCGACCCGGTGGCCGTGGCGGAGCTGGATGCGGACAAGCTGGCCGCCCATGTCTTCGCCGTGCCGGCCTCCCGGCCGATCGCGGCCTATCCCTCCGTGGAGCGCGACGTGGCCCTGATCGTGGCCGAAACCGTGCGCCACGAGGACCTGGTCCAGGCCATCCTGAAGCATGCCCCGCCCGAGCTGCGGCAGGTGAAACTGTTCGATATCTACCGGGGCGACCACGTGGGGGCGGGGCGCAAGAGCATGGCCTATGCCCTGACCTATCAATCGCGAGAGAAAACCTTGACGGACGAGGATGCCAACGGCTATCATAATAGGATCAAGGCGGGGCTTGCGAGCGACCTCCAGGCGGAGATTCGCGAGTAAGTCCTGAGGGGCGAAAGCCCCAGGGGATATCAGAGAACTACAGGACCTATGCAAGTCGTGGCTTGGTATTGGCCGGTGATCGCGGGTTTCTTCCTGTGCTTCCTTCTCGGGAAGGGCGCCAGGGCCGCGTTGCCGGTGGTGATGATCCGGTTGGCTCGCGAGCGTGTCCCGCCTGGGAGTCGGAAAGGGGGGGGCGACGTGCGTCGTCTCCCGGTTTTCCGGCGGGGGATCCGTTCCTCGGGATGGGATCCTCCAAATAGTGCCGGCCCCGGCCGTTCTTTGACAGGCAGAATATCCTGATACGACCACTTTCCCTGCCTTGACCGTGAATAGGCTAGATGCTCTTACCCTTTATGATGAATAGGGGACAGAAACACGGCGTTGCCCACATGCCCGCTTGCCGGGACTTGGAAACCGCCGGATACCGTTCCCACCTGAATGGGTGAGGTAACGAGCTCACCAGCCTCTACGACAAGGTGGGGTTTTTCTTTTCATGGACCTGTTCGAAGGACAAGCTGACAAGGGTGCCAGATCCGCAACCCGGGAGCCGCTCGCGGCCCGGATGCGGCCGCTCACGCTTGACGAGATCGTGGGCCAGGAGGGCATCCTGGGCGAACACGGGCTGCTGCGCCGCGCCATCCTGGCGGACCGGCTCAGCAGCCTGATCCTCTACGGTCCCCCCGGCAGCGGCAAGACCTCCATCGCGGAGGTGATCGCCCGCGCCACGAAGCGCCGGTTCGAGCGCACCAGCGGCGTGCTGGCCAACGTGGCCGTCCTGCGCGGCCTGCTGGAGGCGGCCAAGGTCCGCCGGATGCGCGAGTCCGTCTCCACCATCCTCTTCATCGACGAGATCCACCATTTCAACAAGTCGCAACAGGATATTCTCCTGCCCTACGTGGAGGACGGCACCATCACCCTGATCGGCGCCACCACCCACAATCCCTTTTTCTTCATCAACAGCCCGCTCACCTCCCGCTCCCTCGTCTTCGAGCTCGAGCCCCTCTCCGAGGAATCGGTGGCCACCCTCCTGCGCCGTTCGCTGACGGACGAGCGGGGGCTGGGGAGCTGGCGCGTCGAGGCCGCGGAGGACGCGCTCCGCCACCTGGCCGCCGTCTGCGAGGGCGACGCCCGCCGCGCGCTCGGGGCGCTCGAGGTGGCCGCCCTCACCACCCCGCCCGGGGTGGACGGCATCGTGCGCATCACCCGCGACGTGGCCGCCGAGTCGATCCAGAAGAAGGCCGTCGTCTACGATCACGACGAGGACGGCCACTACGACACCATTTCCGCGTTCATCAAGAGCGTCCGCGGGTCCGACCCGCACGCCGCCCTTTACTGGCTGGCCAAGATGCTCTACGCCGGCGAGGACCCCCGCTTCATCGTCCGCCGCCTCATCGTGCTGGCCTCCGAGGACATCGGCAACGCCGACCCCCGCGGCCTGACCCTGGCCGTCTCGGCCCTGCAGGCGGTGGAGTTCCTCGGCATGCCCGAGGCCCGCATCACGCTGTCCCAGTGCGTCGCCTACCTCGCCACCGCGCCCAAGAGCAACGCCGCTATCGTGGCCGTGGACAAGGCGCTCGACGACGTGAAGGCCGGCCGCGTGCTGCCGGTTCCGCTCCATTTGAGGGACACGCACTACGCGGGCTCCAAGGCCCTGGGCCACGAGGGCTACCAGTACGCCCACAGCTTCGAGGGCCATTTCGTGGACCAGGAATACATGCCGTCCGAGGCCGTCTATTACGAGCCTTCCGACCAGGGCTACGAGGCCGTCATCCGCCGCCGCATGGAAGGCTGGCAGGCGCGCCGGGCCGGGAAAGCCGCGGCGTCGGGCGCGGGGGAGGGGCGGCATGACCAAGAGTGACCTCCGTCTGGCGATGAAGGGGCTCCGGGCCGCCCTGGACCCGGCCGCCGCCGCAGCCGCCTCCGAGGCCGCCCAGGCGCGGCTCCTCGCCTTGCCCGAATTCCGGGCGGCCCGCGCCGTGGGCCTCTACCTGGCCCGGCCGGGCGAGACGGCGACAGGGCGGATCCTGGAAGCCGCGTTCGCGGCGGGCTGCGCCGTGGCCGTGCCTGCCCGGTCCGGGGCGGGGCTGCACTACCGCTTCTGCCGGCTGCGCCCGGGCGAGGCGTTGAAAGCCGGCCCGCTGGGCATCGGGGAGCCGGCGGAGCCCGAGTGGATCGGGGCTGGCGAACTGGATTTCATCGTGGTCCCGGGCGTCGCCTTCGACCCCCAGGGCCGCCGCCTCGGCCACGGGCGCGGCTGCTACGACCGCCTGCTGGCGGGCGCGGGCCGCGCCTTCAAGGCCGGCCTGTGTTTCGACTGGCAGGTGGCGCCGGCCATTCCGGCGGAGGCGTGGGACGTGGCCATGGACGCCGTGGTTACGGAGTCGACGATTTACGGGGGCGGAGCGCGGGCGCGGGCGGAGGCCCGGCCGGCTTCGGAGGTTAAGTGAAACGCAAGGGGAAAGGGTGATTCAATGGATATGTTAAGTCTGATTGCGGGGGGGGCGGCCGGCATTTTGCTCGGCGGAGCCGGCGGTTATGCCATTAAAGCCGCGTTGACGCGGATGCGCATGCGCGACGCGAAGGGGCGCGCCGAGGAGGTGGTCGAGCAGGCCCGCCGCGAGGCGGAGACCGTCCGCAAGGAGGCCCGGATCCAGGCGCGCGAGGAAGTGCACAAGGCCAAGGAGGAGTTCGAGGCCTCCTGCAAGGCCCGCAAGCTGGAGCTGACGGGGCAGGAGGACCGCATGAAGCTGCGCGAGGAGAACCTCGAGCGCAAGGTGGCCCTGATCGAGCGCCGCGACCGCACCGTGGCCGAGCGGGAAACCGACATCGTCCGGCGGGAAACGGAACTGGCTGCGTCCAAAACCGAGCTCACCCGCCTGCTCGAGGAGCAGAAGACGGCCCTGCAGCGGGTGGCGGCCATGTCCCAGGAGGAGGCGCGCCAGATGCTCCTGGCCCGCGTGGAGACCGAGCTGCACAACGAGGTCGGCGGCCTCATCCGCCGCTCCCAGGAGCACGCCCGCGAGACGGCCGAGCGCGAGGCCCGCAAGATCGTCACCACCGCCATCCAGCGCTACGCCTCCAGCCACGCCTGCGAGAACATGACCAGCACCGTCTCGCTGCCCTCGGACGACATGAAGGGGCGCATCATCGGCCGCGACGGCCGCAATATCCGGACGCTGGAAAGCGTCACCGGCGTCAACCTGCTGATCGACGACACCCCCGAGGCCGTCGTGGTCTCCGCCTTCGATCCCGTCCGCCGCGAGATCGCCCGCCAGTCGCTCGAGCGGCTGATCTCCGATGGCCGCATCCACCCCGCCCGCATCGAGGAGGTGGTCAACAAGGTCCGCGAGGAGATGGACGGCATTATGCGCGAGGCCGGCGAGGAGGCCGCCTACCAGTGCGGCATGACCGGCGTCGACCCCGAGCTGGTGCGCATGCTCGGCCGCCTCAAGTTCCGCAGCAGCTACTCCCAGAACGTGCTCATGCACAGCCTCGAGGTCGCCCAGCTGATGGGGCTGATGGCGCCCTGCCTCGGCCTGGACGCCACCCTCGCCAAGCGCATCGGGCTGCTGCACGACATCGGCAAGGCCATGGACCACGAGGTGGAGGGCGGGCATGCCGTGATCGGCGGCGACTTCCTCCGCCGCCACGGCGAGCCGCCCGTCGTCGTCAACGGCGTGGCCTCGCACCACGAGGAAGTGCCGGCCGAAAGCCTTTACGCCGTCCTCACGGCGGCGGCCGACGCCATCTCCGGCTCGCGCCCCGGCGCCCGCTGCGAGACGACCGAGATCTACATCAAGCGGCTGGAGAAGCTCGAGGCCATCGCCAACGGCTTCGCCGGCGTGGAGAAGAGCTACGCCATCCAGGCGGGCCGCGAGATCCGCGTCATCGTCGTGCCCGAGAAGGTGGACGACAACGCCTCCTTCGTCATGGCCCGCAACATCAGCAAGAAGATCGAGAGCGAGCTGCAGTACCCCGGCCAGATCAAGATCGTGGTCGTGCGCGAGACGCGCGCGGTGGAGTACGCGAAGTGATGCGGATCCTCATGGTCGGCGACATCGTGGGCAACCCGGGGCGGGCCGTTTTCGCCCGCACCGTCACCCGGCTGCGGGCCGACAAGGCCGTGGACGTGGTGGTGGCCAACGCGGAGAACGCGGCCGGCGGCAAGGGGATCACCCGCGCCATGGCCGAGGAGCTCTTCTCCGCCGGGGCCGACGTGCTGACGCTGGGCGATCACGCCTGGGACCAGCGGGATTTCGTGAACGACATCAAGATGCTGCCCGCCGTGGTGCGGCCCGCCAACTTCGCGCCCGGCGCGCCCGGCAAGGGCTTCCACACCTTCGAGAAGAACGGCGCGCGGGTGACCGTCATCGCGCTGGTCGGGCGGGTGTTCATGAACCCCTACGACGACCCCTTCCGCACGGTGGACGCCATCCTGGCCCGCGAGCCGAATCTCGGGAAGATCATCCTGGTGGACATGCACGGGGAGGCGACCTCGGAGAAGGTCGCCATCAGCCGCTACCTGGACGGCCGCGTCACGGCCGTCTGCGGCACCCACACCCACGTGCAGACGGCGGACGAGCGGATCATGCCCGGCGGCACGGGCGCCATCACGGACCTCGGCATGACGGGCCCCAAGGACTCCGTCATCGGCCGCTCCGCGGACGCCGTCCTGAAGACCTTCACGACCGGCATGCCCACCAAGTTCGAGGTCGGCGTCGGGGACGTGGAGCTCGACGGCGTGCTGATCGAGGCCGACGAGGCGACCGGCCGCTGCAAGAGCATCAAGCGGTTCCGGGAGAAGCAGGCCAAGTAGCGGCCCGGCCGCCAGGGAGAGCCCATGGACGACCTGTTCGAGACTAGCGCGCGCCGGGCGGAACCGCCCGTCCGGACCGTCACCCAGCTGACGCGCCTGGTCCGGCTGTCCCTCGAAAGCGCCTTCGCCGATGTGCGCGTGGAGGGCGAGGTGTCGAACCTGCGCATCCCGGCCTCGGGCCACTGCTACTTCACGCTGAAGGACGAGAACGCCCAGATCCAGGCGGTCGTGTGGAAGACGGCCATGCGGGGCCTCAAGGTGAAGCCGGAGGAGGGCATGGCCCTGCGCCTGACCGGCTCCGTCACCGTTTTCGAGAAGGCCGGCCAGTACCAATTATCGGTACGGCAGGCCGAGCTGCGCGACGCCAAGGGCGACCTGCTCCGCCGCTTCGAGGCGCTCAAGGCCCGCCTGCAGGCGGAGGGGCTCTTCGACGCCGGGCGCAAGCGGCCGCTGCCCATGCTGCCGAGGCACATCGCGGTGGTGACCTCGCCGTCGGGCGCGGCCATCCGCGATATCCTGAAGGTGTTCGACCGCCGGTTCCCGAACCTGCACATCGTCATCGCCCCCGCCCGCGTGCAGGGGGAGGGCGCGGCCCAGGATATCGCCTTCTGGATCGACCGGCTGAACGCGATCGGCGGGTTCGATGCGATGATCGTGGGGCGGGGCGGCGGGAGCATCGAGGACCTCTGGTGCTTCAACGAGGAGCCGGTGGCGCGGGCCGTGGCCCGGTCGGCCATCCCGGTGATCTCGGCCGTGGGGCATGAGACGGATTTCACGATTTGCGACTTCGCCGCCGACGTGCGTGCGCCGACGCCCTCCGCCGCCGCCGAGATGGTGGTCGGGCGGAAGGCCGACCTCGAGGCCGGCCTGCGCGCCTTCGCGCGGCGGCTGGCCCTGGGGCTGGAGCGCCGGCGCGCCTGGGCCGCGCGGCTGGAGACGCTGGCGGGGGCGCTGAAGGCGGGCGCCCGGGAGGCGGTGGGACAGGCCCGCCGCCGGCTCGCGGGCGCCGCCGGCAGCCATGGCTTCCGCGAGCCGCTCCAGGTGGTGCGCCACGGGCGCGAACGGCTGGCCCGCTGGGAGGCCGGCCTTGCGCGCGCCATGACCGCCCGGGCGCGGGGCTCGGAGCAGCAGCTCGATGCGCTGGCCGCCCGGCTGGCGCGCGCGCCGCGGGCCACCCTGGAGGCCCGGCGGGCGGTCGTGGGCCACCGCGAGTCCCAGCTGCGCGCCCTGAATCCCCTGGCGATCCTCACGCGCGGCTACAGTGTCACGCTCGACGGGCAGGGGCGGGTCGTGCAGTCCGTGAAAGGCGTGGAGCCGGGCAGTGTTGTCAGGACGAGGGTGGCGGACGGGGAATTTCAATCGGAGGTGATGCCGCATGTCACGCAATAAGGGTACAGGCGAATCGGAAGCGGAGCGGACCTTTGAACAGGCGCTCGAGCGGCTCGAGGAAATCGTCGGGCAGATGGAGGACGGGACACTGGGTCTCGACGACCTGATGGCCCGGTTCGAGGAGGGCCAGACCCTGATCCGCTTCTGCAGCGGCAAGCTGAACGAAGTGGAGAAGAAGGTCGAGCTGCTGGTGAAGAAGGGCGAGGGCGTGGAAGCCCAGCCATTCGAGTGCAAGACCGGCGAGGGGGAAGGGGCGGGCACGTGAGCGAGCCTGGAGCCCTGCTGCTGGACGTGCGGGACCTGAAGGTCTATTTCCGCACCGCGGACCCCGCACGCCCCGTGAAGGCCGTCGACGGGGTCAGCCTCTCCATCCGGGAGGGGGAGACCGTGGCGGTGGTCGGGGAGAGCGGCTCGGGCAAGACCCTGACCGCGCTGGCGCTGGGCCGGCTGCTGCCCGGCGCGGGCTATGTGGCCGGCGGGAGTATCGCGTTCCAGGGCGAGGACGTGCTCGCGATGGACGCCGGAGCGCTGCGCAAGCTGCGCGGCGGGCGGATCGCCTATATTTTCCAGGAGCCCTCGACCTCGCTGAACCCGGTGTTCACCGTGGGCTGGCAGATCGCCGAGGCGGTGCGGGTCCACCGGACCGCGCCCGACGCCGACCGCGAGGCGGTCCGGCTGATGCAGCTCGTGGGTCTGCCGGACCCCGAGCGGCGGTGCAAGTCCTACCCGCACGAGATGAGCGGCGGCATGCAGCAGCGGGTCATGATCGCCATGGCGCTGGCCTGCCGGCCCCGCCTGCTGGTTGCCGACGAGCCGACCACCGCCCTGGACGTCACCATCCAGGCCCAGATCCTGGAGCTCCTGGCCGAACTCCAGGGCCGCCTCGGGATGGGCATTCTGCTGATCACCCACAACTTCGGGCTCGTGGCCCGCATGGCGAAGACCATCCACGTGATGAACGCCGGCAAGATTGTGGAATCAGGCCCCGCCCGGGAGGTGCTGACGAATCCGCAGCACCCCTACACGAAGGGGCTGCTGCGCGCCGTGCCCCGGCTGCGCGATCCCGCCGGCGCCTGGGCGAGCGCGGCGTCTGTACCTGTTAGTGAAACAGCCGGAACGGGAAGGACACCCTGATGCCGCTCCTGGAAGTCGACAACCTGTCGGTGCATTTCATGGCCCGCCACGGGCGGAGCCGCCGGATCCTGCGCGCGGTGGAGCAGGTGAGCCTGGTCGTGGAAGAGGGCGAGAGCCTGGGCGTGGTGGGCGAGAGCGGGTCGGGCAAGACGACCCTGGGCCGCGCCGTCATCGGCCTGTGGAAGCCCGCCGCGGGCTCCATCCGGTTCCGCGGCCGCCCGGTGGACGGGCTGGAGGGGAGCGCCCTGGCCGGCTTCCGCCGCGAGGTGCAGATGGTGTTCCAGGATCCCTACGATTCGCTGAACCCGCGCATGTCCATCGGCACGGCCATCGGCGAGGTGCTGGCGATTCACGGCATGAAAAGCCGGGCGGACCGCGCCGCGCGCACGGCCGAGCTGCTGCGGCTGGTGGGGCTGCAGGAGGACTTCGCGGGCCGCTACCCGCACGAGTTCAGCGGCGGCCAGCGCCAGCGCATCGGCATCGCGCGCGCCCTGGCCACCGGCCCCTCACTGATCATCGCGGATGAGCCCGTGTCGGCCCTGGATGTGTCGGTGCAGGTCCAGATCGTCAACCTGATGCGCAGGCTGCAGGCGGAGATGGGGCTGGCCTACCTGTTCATCGCCCACGACCTGGCCGTGGTCCGCGCGATGTGCCGCCGGGTGGTCGTCATGTACCTGGGGCGCGTGGTGGAGAGCGGGCTCTCGGGCGACCTGTTCGAGCGGCCGGCCCATCCGTACACGGAAGCGTTGCTTTCGGCCGTGCCGGATGTGGACGCCGACCTGGATCCGGCCCTGGCGCAGAAGGGCCGGATTGTGCTGAAGGGCGATGTCCCGTCGGCAACCGACGTGCCCCCGGGCTGCCCGTTCCATCCCCGCTGCCACCGGGCCCAGCCCGTGTGCGCCATCAAGGTTCCGCCGTCGCGGGAAATTCTCCCCGGCCGCTGCAGCGCCTGCCATTTCGCGGAGGAACTCCTGGGTCTGCCGTCCGTCTCTTGCTCCTAATCCTAATCCTAATCTTAATCTTAATCTTAATCTAAACTCCCAATCCCGATCGCCTTACCTTCGTAATCAAGACGCCCGTGCATATTCTTGATCGATCACAATCACGATCACGAATCAAGGTTCGACCCGGAACGCGTTCGGATTCGGCGTGCGCCAGCGGCGGTGGCCCCACATATACTGCTCCGGCGCTTCGCGGATCGCCGCTTCCAGTTTTTCGTTCAACGTTTTCAGGATATCGTGCACATCCCTGTCCTTGTTGCCGGTGGGGCGGAAGGTCATCGGCTCGGACAGGGTGACGGCGAATTGCATGGGCCCCGTCCGGCGGCAGGAGGCGAAGACGATCGGCACGCGCGTGACGAGATGGAGCAGGGCGATGCTGCGGTGCGAGCAGGCGGGCCGCCCGAGGAAGTCCACGACCATCGGCTTTTTCATCGCGTGCTGGTCGATCATGATGGCCAGCGCGCAGCCCTCCTTGAGCGTCTGGATCAGGCGCATCATGTCGTCGTCGTGCTTGGGAATGGTCCGGAAGCGGGAATCCGGCGAGCGCCGTTCCATCAGCCGGTTGACCAGCGGATTCTTGGCCGGCTGTGCCACGGCGACCACGGGGCGGTGGAAGCTGAACAGCCGGGCCATGAGCTCCCAGTTGCCGAAATGCCCGCAGGCGGCCAGCACCCCTTTCGAGGAATCCTCAAACAGCGCCTGCGTCGCGGGCGGCATCGTGATGGCGATGTGGTCGGACAGGGAGGCGGGGGTCAGCAGGCGTTGGGCCTTGATCGATTCGATCATCATCAGCGCAAAGCTCCGGAAGGAGGCGCGGGCGATCCGATGAGCCTCCGTGGTGCCCCCGGCCAGCCCCGCTTTCAGGATGTTGTCGACCGCCACCCGCCGGCGCGGGAAATCGAAGAGATACACGGCGTCCCCCAGGAGGGCGGCGAGGACGGCACAGAGGCGGGGGGGGAGGAGGTCGACGACTCCGAGCAGCAGGCGGACGAACCCGTATTCGATCCGGAATCGGATGGGGGTCAGGAAGGACAACGGGGCTCCCGGTTCAGGCTGTCTTGAGGCGGTGGATGAGCGTCACGACGTCGCCCACGGACTCGATGGGGCCCGCGTTCATCAGGTCGAACTCGACGTTGAAGTGCTGGGAGAGGTCGTAGGCCAGGTCCATCACGGAGAGGGAGTCGAAGCCCAGCGACTTGATGGGGGTGTCCATGCGGATGGCGGACCAGTCCACCTTGGCCTGGCTGGCGCGGGGCATGATCACTTTGAGCTGCGCAAGAATGTCTTCGGGAGTCATAGCCGCACAATATATCCGAAAACGCTGACAGGGCGCAAGACTCGCGTTTCGGCAGGGGCTCACGATCACGAACCGACACGGATCACTGAAAACGGGCACCGAACGACGACGTTTAATGTTGGATGTTCGACGTTCGTTTCCGCTTTATTGTCGTGATCGTGATCGTAATCGTAATCGACGCGGCAACGCAACAACGGGGTCGATTACGATGACGATCACGATCACGATCACGAACCGGATCACTTCTACCCCTGAACCCCGAACCCTCCTCTCCACTTGCGACGACTACGACCTCCGCGGCGACTGCGGCTGACTTGCATTTCGGCGGGGAAGAGGCTAACATTTTTCGCATGTATCTGTATGTCGCCGTCATGCCCAGTCGTGTGTATTATGCCGAAGGTCCCCAGCGGCATTCCCTGTATGCGGTGCGTATCGAGCAGGCCGCGGGCGAGCGGTGCCTGATCGTGCCGTACCAGGAGTTCACGCCCGCGCTGGTGCGGGACCTGAAGCCCCGGGCGGTGGTCATGTCGGGCTTCGGCCCGCGGTTCGAAGACCTGGACGTGCGCGATTTTTACGGCATGGAGGCCGTGATGAAGGCGGGGACCCCGCCCGTCCTGTGCATCTGCGGCAGCCACCAGCTCGCGGGCTATTGTTTCAACCAGGATATCCGGACGGTTCCGGGCCTGAAGGATCTCCCGATGCGGAAGCTGGAGCCGGGCGATCCCCTTCCGCGCCAGGCCCTGGGGACCGATCCCGGCGGCCTTCAGAAGGCGGCCCATTTCATGGCCTCGGGCTTCTACGAGATCGAGAAGCTCCGGGACGACCCCCTGTTCGAGGGGCTGCCCGGGCGGATGATCCTGCGCTGTTCCCATTATTGTGAAGTCAAGGCGCTGCCCCCCGGCTTCGACTGCCTGGCCCGCAGCGGCCACTGCGCCATCGAGGCCATGAAGCACCGGGAGTTGCCCCTGTACGGCGTGCAGTTCCATCCCGAGCAATACGAGGCGCCCTTTCTTCACGGGCAGAAGGTGCTGGAGAATTTCGCGAAGGTGGCGTCATCCTTGCATATGCGGCGTCGCAGAGCTCCGCCCTCCGTATGACAGTCATGCAACAGCCGTCCGGGG
>JBIIYJ010000356.1:0-5152 GCA_044346855.1 Kiritimatiellia bacterium | reverse complement strand
CGCTCGCCGCCGCCGAAGACCATCTCGAAACCGCGCTCGCCGCCCTGGCCGGCGCGCGGATGAACAGGCCCGATGCCGCCCTCATCCTCGCCGAATTCGCCAACAACGGCCGGATGGCCCTCGCCGCCTGCCGGATGGGCCGCCGCCTCCTGGCCGGCCAATCCCCGCTCACCCGGGAACTGGCCGGGAGCTTCGAAACCATTTGCACCGAACACCGCCGCCTCTGGATCTCCCGCAACCGGCCGGGCGGCCTTGATGACAGTCTTCGCCTGTTCAAAACCCGCTTGGAGGAATGCCGCCCCTGCACGTGAAAGGATACTTCGTATGAAAACCGTCAGTCTGATCGCCCTTGTGTGCATCGCTCTGCTTGCGCCGGGAATCGTGCGGGGCGGGACCGTCTGCTGGACCGGCGCGTCGAGCACCAACTGGACCACCGCGGGCAACTGGACCAACACACTGGGAGAAACCGGCGCACCCTCTTCCGGGGATGACGTCGTCATCGACGGCGCCCCCTTCACCCGCCACCCAACCCTGGGGCTGAACGGAGGCTCAGTCACGATAGCATCTTTGAGCATCGGCGCGACATCCGCCTCAACGCTGACGCTCGAACGGGGCGACCTGGATGCGCGGCGGCTGATCGTCACCGCCCATGCGTCGATCGGCCCCACCGGGGTCCTGACCCACGCGGCCAATACCACCGGCGAAACGCACCGCCTGTACCTCTCCGTCGGCGGCAACCTGACGGTCGAAAGCGGCGGCCAGATTCACGCGGACACCCGGGGCTACTCCGGAGTGAACGGGCCGGGCCAGGCCGGCCAGAAACTGGGCGCCGCCAGTTATGGCGGCCGCGGCGGACCGGCCGTCATCAACGGCGTCACACTCGATACAGGGGGCGGACCGACCTACGGGGCCTATCTGACCCCTACCAACCTTGGCAGCGCCACGAGAGGCGACCAGGATTCCAAGGGCGGCGGAGCGCTCCGATTGACCGTTTCCGGAACCACCACAGTCCATGGCATCATTTCCGCAAATGGATCGGCGGGGGGCTACGGCGGGGGCGGCGCCGGAGGATCGGTCTTTCTCACAACCGGCTGGCTGACCGGTAACGGGCAGGTGCGCGCCGACGGCGCCAAGGGCGGCACCACGGCAAGCGGCGGCGGCGGCGGCCGCGTGGCGGTCTACCTGACCGCGTCGGATGATTTCGGGTCGGTGACGAACCGGGCGCCGGGAGGCGACAAATCAGGGGGCCTGCCCGGTGGCGCGGGAACCGTCTACCTGCAGGGCCTGTCCCAGGGCGCCGGAAACGGCACGTTGATCATCGACAACAATTCCTGGGACA
This sequence comes from Kiritimatiellia bacterium, assembly GCA_044346855.1. Classification (GTDB taxonomy): domain Bacteria; phylum Verrucomicrobiota; class Kiritimatiellia; order CAIKKV01; family CAIKKV01; genus CAIKKV01. The sequence continues at coordinate 3,813 of JBIIYJ010000356.1, read as the reverse complement.
CCACCCGAGCCACCGAGATCCCGACGGGCCAGTCCTGGCTCGTATCCAACCTCGTGGTCCGGAAAGGCGGAAAACTGGAAGTGATCGCCGGAAGCACCCTTTACCTTGGCACGAACGTCGTCTCGCCGGGTCCCTTCACCAATACCGGCGTCTCCCTGCGCGGGGGCAACCTGCGCTTGACGGAAAACCGCCTCTCGGTGTCCAACTGGGAACTGTTCGTCAATGGCGCCCATGTCGTAACCGGCGACATCACGGTCGCGGCCGGCGGAAACATCGGCCATTTCGCCCACCCCACGGCAGAAGTCTACAGGGTCAACCTGACCGTGGACGGCAATTTGACCATTGATCCCGGCGGAAGTATCAACGTCAATGAACGCGGGTTCCCGGGCTTACGAGGGCCCGGACAGGGGCCCCGCAAAACAGGCGGGGCCGGCTACGGGGGCATGGGCGGAAGCCCCACCGGCGGACTGGCATATGGGTCCGTCCTCGCACCGGTCCGGATCGGCAGCGGCACGTCCGGGGATAGCGAGGCGCTCGCCGGCGGCGCCGTCCAGTTCACCGTCACCGGAACGACCACGGTCAATGGGGCTATCTCCGCCAACGGGGGAATCTGCCGGTATGGCGGCGGGGCCTCCGGAGGATCGGTTTTCCTGACCACCGCCAACCTGGCCGGATCGGGCGATATCCGCGCCCAGGGCGGCCGGCTGTCCAGCACGGTCGGCGGCGACGGCGGCGGCGGGCGCCTCGCCATCGTGCTCACCGCCGGCACCTCCTTCGCCGGGGTAACCAACAGTGCGTTCGGCGGTTCGGCCGGCGCCACGGCCGACAAACGGGGCGCGGCCGGCACAGTCTACCTGCAATCGCCCGCCATCCCGGGCGGCCGGCTCATCCTCGATAACGGCACCAACACGGCCTCCTCCCTTACGCCCCTTCCGCCTCAGGTGGAAGCGGAACCGGACAACCTGTCGGCCACGGCGGTCCTGGTCACGAACCGGGCGGTCCTGGCGATCACGGCCAGCACCGCTGTCCGCTCAATAACCGTTATCGGGACAAACGAAAAGCTCAATCTCGGATCCGAAGGCACCCGGCTGACCCTGCGCGGACTAACCGTCAACGGCATCACGTACACCCAGGGGGGGCGTTATGCCACGAACGACTGGAATGGGCTCCCCGCACCCTCAAACGTCAGCGGCGCAGGGGACATCTGGCTCGCCACACCCGGCGGCACGCTGATCGTGGTACAATGACGACGTTTATCAAAAAAGGAACACCCTCATGACTCGACACTCGCTTGCGTCGGCGCTCCTCGCCGTGCTCTGGACCGCGCCCGCCTGGGCCGCCGACCCCAAGCCGCCCGCCGCGGAACCGTGGCGGATCGCGCTCTACAAGGATTGGAAGGCCCTGCCCGAGCCGCCCATCTGTCCCTATACCGGACCCTTCGGGAGCGAAGCCCGGGGGTTCGTGGGCAAGCTCGACCTGAAAAGCGGGGATCCCGCCGTCCGAGCCGCCCTCGACAACCCCGACAAGGATCCCCGCCCGATCGACGCGGCGCTCGAAACGGCCGTGCTGGAAGAGTGGCGGCGCATGGGGTACAATTGCGCCTACAAGCAGGGGCTCCTCTCCGGCCGCTTCCTCAAGAAAAACGGGTTGCTCGGCTACATCGACCAGACCCTCTGGGCCCAGAACAGCGAACCCTACCTGACCTTCGAGGGCAAGCCCGGCAAAAAGGCCGGCGGCGACGGCAGCGGCAGCTTCCTTGCCAGGGCCAACTACCTGGCCGGAATCGAGAAGCTGGAGCGCTATGCGGCCGACCACGGCGAAGCCGACATGTTCAAGGTCGGCAACGTCTACATCACCTGCAGCTGGGACGAGATCGGCATGCGCGAACGCACGTCGCCCGATTACCGCCCGGAAAGCATGGCCGAATACATCGCCTTCCTGCGCGATGTCTGGTTCCGGGACGACTCCCCCGCCGAGGACACCAACCAGGACGGGCGCACCTACAACGGCTTCACCGGCGAAAACCTGCGCTACTGGTGGGAGGTCCGGCCGCCCGTCCTCAGCCCGCGGTTCCACTCCTCCCCCCAGCCGGTCGACGAACTCTGGTCGCGGCCCGCCGCCTGCAAGCTGTGGTTGGACTACCACCGCTATTTCACCTTCGAGTATTTCCGCCGCGCCAGCGCCGATGCGTCGGCCCGCCTCGCCGCCGCGGCCTACGCCCGCGAATACAGGAACGCGCTGGCTGCCGGACAGCCGGTCAACACGGGGATCCTCCGCAAGAAGACTGATCTCCGGGTGGATTGCTACCCCTTCCCGCAGGCGTTCCTGATCTGGCCGGGCATCGACGCGTTCTGGGGCTACGGCGTCTACTGGAACCACCGCCAGAATGCCGTCATCAACGTCGAGCAATGCTGGCCGGAACATCCCGCCATGAGCGTCAACTACGCCATGACGGACCACCTGGCGCGCACGAACAAGAACCTGATCATGGGCTGGAGCTGGTTCTTCCCCCGGCAATACGGGTGCGGCGCCCTCTATGACGGACCCGGCGACATCGAGCGCGCCCTGGCGCGGATGATGGGCCACACCGTGGACGGCATCACCCACTGGCTCTATGCGGACGAATACCGGGGCCCCGGGGAAGGCCCCCTCCGGCAGCGCCGGCAGCTCGCCTACTGGCACAATTTCCTGCGCCGCCACTACACGACCTTCCTCTCACGGTCGTCTCCCGTCCGGCCCGAGGTGGCCCTGCTGATCCCCGATTATACCGGCTACTTCTACGGCATGTACCAGTATCCGAAATCCGACTATGCCTGGACCGCGGTCGCCCTGGGCGCCGCGCAGATCCCCTTCGCCGTCATCACGGAGGAGGAAATCGAGCTCGAGCCCGACGCCCTCAAGCCCTTCAAGGCGGTCTACGTCATCGGGTCCGAATGGAGCACCCCGACGCTGCGGCAGAAGTTCGCCGACTACGTCGCCGCCGGCGGCACGCTCTGCGCCAACGTCGATTCCCTCTCGCTCGACATCGGCGCCGGCAAGCGCACCGACTTCCTGGAAACGGTCTGCGGCGTCAGGCTGTCCCACAAATACAAGAGCCCGTTCCAGCCGTCGGCGCAGACGGCGGAAGAGCGCGCCTGGGCCGCCCGCATCGCCCTGCCTCCGTTCCAGGCCGACAACGTGCACACGAACGAATCCAGGCTGTGGAAAAACGAAAACGGGAACTGGGTGGCGGACGAGGAGGCGTGGTCCAAGCTCAACAACTCCCTGACCGGGATGCCCGCCACCGCGCGCGGCGGAATCCCGCAAAGCGTGCTGGACATGCGCGCGCCTCCCGCCATCCGGTACGGTGAACAGGACGCCGCCCCCGTGACCTCCTACGGAGAAATCTGCACCGCCGACGTGCTGAAAGGCAAGCCGATCGCCTGGTACGGCGACAAGGTCTGCGGCGTGGAAACCGAGCGGACGGTCTGGCTCGGCGACCGCCCCGGGGCCAGCCTCCACGCCCTCTTCCCGCGCCTCGACCTGTCCCGCGCCACCGAGCCGGTCAATCCCTTCGTCACCGGCGTCACCGACGACTACGAGAAATTCCGCCCCTACGTCCAGATTCTGACGCGGGCGGCGAACAAGGCGGGCGTCCAGCGCCTGGTGACCCTCACCCGGGACGGCGTCATGCCAATGAACCTCGAGGTCCTGCCGCGGACGGACGCGGACGGCACCCTGATGGTCGTGGTGGTGAACCACGATTCGACCGACGCCGCCTACGAGGTCGCCATCGATCCCGCCCACCTGAAGAAGCCGCTGTTGAAAAACGCG
>JBIIYJ010000101.1:0-16480 GCA_044346855.1 Kiritimatiellia bacterium | reverse complement strand
GTTTAGGCAAGTGAAAGTTCTGACGACCCGGAAGGCGCTTACTGCGTCCCGCGCTTGAACGCCGCGTCGGCGACGCGGGTGATGGCGATGCGGTAGGCGGCTTCGCGGAGGCTGCAGCTGTTGCGCCGGGCTTCGTCGGCCACGGCGCGGTAGGCGCGGACCATGACGGCCTTGAGCTCCTCGTCCACCTTTTCGGCGGACCAGTAGAATTCCTGCCGGTTCTGCACCCACTCGAAATAGCTGACCGTCACGCCGCCCGCGTTGCACAGGATGTCGGGGATGATCGTGACCTTCTTTTCGGCCAGGATGTCGATGGCCTCGGGCGTCATGGGGCCGTTGGCCCCTTCCGCCACCAGCCGCGCCTTGATGCGGCCGGCGTTCTTCGCCGTGATGGCGTTCTCGAGGGCCGCCGGCACCAGGATGTCCACCGGCTCGCCGAACAGGTCCTCGCGCTCCATCGGCTCGGAGCCTGGAAAGCCTTCGACCTTCCCGGTCTTCAGCGCAAATGTGACGAGTGCGGGCACGTCGAGCCCGGCTTTGTTGCGAATGGCGCCGTGGACGTCGGAGACGGCCGTCACGCGCACGCCCATGCCGTGCAGGAAGACCGCGGTGTTGCTGCCCACGTTGCCGAAGCCCTGCACGGCCGCCGTGCTGCGGGCCAGGTCCATGTCCAGGTCGCGGGCCGCCTCGGCCACGCAGAAGGCGACGCCTCGCCCCGTGGCGGAACGCCGGCCCTGCGACCCTCCGATGGCGATCGGCTTGCCCGTCACCACGCCGCGCTCGTAGCGGCCGTGGATGATGCGCCAGACGTCCATGATCCAGGCCATTTCGCGCTCGCCGGTGTTCACGTCGGGCGCCGGGATGTCGCGCTCGGCCCCGATCTCGTCCATGAGGATCGTGGCGTATTTCTTGGTCAGGCGCTCCTTCTCGGCCAGCGTAAGCGTCTGGTAGTCGATCGCCACGCCCCCCTTGGCGCCCCCGAAGGGAATGTCCACGACCGCCGTTTTCAGATACATCCAGAAGGCGAGGGCCTTGACCTCCTCCAGATCAACGACCGGGTGGAAGCGGATGCCGCCCTTGTACGGGCCGCGGTCGTCGTTGAACTGCACGCGGTAGCCCTGGCAGACCTTGGTGCCGCCACCGTCCAGTTTGAGGGTCAGGCGGAACTCAACCGAGCGGTCGGGTGTGGTCAGGCGCTCGCCCAGGCTCTCGCCCCCGTAAGTCTTGTCCAGATCCAGCAACCGGGCGTACCGGTGAAACAGTTCCTTGGCGATCTCAAACGCGTTCTTGGCGGCCATAAACTCTCCTTGATGAACAGAACAAGTCCGATTAAACACCCTCCCTCATCCCCGATCAACCTTTTTCGATATCGTGTAAAATCCGACGTCGGTGGGTTTTTCGGGATTGGGAAAGGGAACGCGCCGCGTCCGACGCTCGAAGACGTAGCCGGCCCCGGCGAGAACCGGGAAGAAGTCGGATGAAAACGGGCGGTCGGGTTCGGCCAGCCAGACGGAGCCGCGCGGCTTCAACAGGCGGTCGAACGCTCGCACGACGGGTTCGAAAAACCGTTTTTCGTAGACGATGTCGGCGGCGAGGATCAGGTCGAAGGCGGACTCGAAGGCGGGCGCGCGCCAGTCCATGACCACGGCCTTGGGGTTGGGCCCCACGTTGGCCGCCCAGTTGAGGGCGGCGAAGCGGACGGCCTGCGGATCGTAGTCGCAGAATACCACCTCAGCCCCGGCGCGCCCCGCCGCCAGGCCGGCCACGCCCAGGCCGCACCCCAGGTCGAGCACCCGCTTCCCGGCCAGGGCCGCTCCGGCCTCAAGAGCCGCCTCCGCCACCACGACGGCGGCCGGCCAGATTTCGGTCCAATACGGCAGGCGCTCGTCCCGCACCGCCGGATGGGCGGGATCCGCCGCGATGAGCGCGTCCAGAAGGACGTCCGCCCCCGAACAGGCCGCCACATCGAACCGGTGCGACCCGATGGCCAGGGGACGCCAATGCAGGTGAAACCCCGCCAGCGCCGCCGTCCTCCGCTTCACGTCCTCCAGTTGCTCGAGCCGGTCCTGCATGCCCGCATCATGACGGCGAAACCCGATGCACAGCAAGGGAAAAAGCGGAGACAAAAATTCTGGCCAAAGCCGGCGCCAGCCGCTAAGGTTGACCCATGAGCCAATTCCTCCTGATCGTGATCGCCATCTACCTGATCCCGCATCTGGCGCTCTTTTTCCGGCTGAGCCCCCTTCTGGCCCCCGCCCTGCGGCTGCCGTACCTGCTTGTGCTGCTCTCCCTCATGTCCACGCTGTTCGCCGGCTACGCCTTGCGCCGCCACGGCATCCCCCTGGCCCGGCCCCTCATCGCGCTCTCCTTCTATTGGATGGCCTTCATCTTCTGGGCCTTCTGCGCCGGCCTGCCCATGGACGCCTGGAACCTCCTGATCAAGCTCATCCCGGGCGCCCGCCGCCCCCCCGCCATCGGCTCCCTCGTTCAGCTCCGGGTGCTGGTCGGCATGACCATCCTGCTCTTCTCCTGGAGCGCGGGCGAGGCGCGCCGGCTGCGGATCCGGCCCCTCGACCTGCCGGGCCTCTCCGTCCCGCGGACGGTCAAGATCGCCTTCTTCACGGACCTGCACCTCAGCCCGTATGGAAACAAGGCCGCGGCCGAACGGACACTGGCCCTGCTGAAGGCCACCGAGCCCGATATCATTTTGTGCGGAGGCGACCTGCTGGATGCGACGACGGCCGAGATCCGGGACGAGCTGCTGGCCCTCGCGGACCTGAAGCCGCCGCTCGGCAAATACGCGGTGCTGGGTAATCACGAATACTATGCGGGACTGTCGAACTCCCTGGCCGCCTACCAGCTGGCGGGATTCAAGCTCCTCCGGGCGGAACGGGTGGAGCCCCTGCCGGGCCTTTCCATCGGCGGCGTGGACGACCTGCACGGGCTGGCGGCAGGCGACATCTGTTTCTGGGACGAGGACAAGGCCCTGCCCCACGCCGGCACGCCGGGCGCCGCGATCCTGCTCAAGCACAAGCCCGTGGTGACCGAAATCGGCGCCGCCCGGTCGAACCTCCAGCTGTCGGGGCACACCCACGGCGGCCAGATCTTCCCGTTCCACATCCTGGTGGGGCTTTTCTTCGAAAAGGGGTTCGGGCTCTATCACGAAAACGGGCGCTGGCTGTACGTGTCCAACGGCTCCGGCACGTGGGGGCCGCCACTCCGCCTGTTTGCCCGGCCGGAAGTGACCTTGATTACGCTGAAGGCCAGTGGGCAGTGATCAGTAATCAGTAATCAGTAATCAGTGATCGGTGATCAGTGATCAGTTGTCCGACTGGTCCGACCGGTCCGACACCGATCACTGATCACCGATCACTGACCACTGCTCTCTAATCCTGTCGCCCTTCGATGGAGCCGAAGAGGACGGCGGCGGCCAGGCCCAGGCGACGGTCGAGTCGGTTGGCGGTATCCATCCCGAATTCGATGTGCAGCGTCAGGATGAAGGGATTGAAGGCCTGCCGGAAGACCCCCGCCGGCTGCCCGTCGATCGTGGCGACGTAGGTCTGGGGCACCAGGTTGGTGAGGAAGCGCCGCACGAGGGCCAGGGCCATGCTGTCTTCCGCGATCAGCCCGATCGGTCGGTCCTGCGCATCCAGGATGATCCACTCGTCCTTGATGATCGACTTGAGCCCCTTGCGGCGAAGGGCGCCGACCTTGACATTCTCGACCGGATCGAACACGTCGTAGGAGGCGGAGAAATCGATCACCTGGCGGGCCTGGATGGAGAGGATCTCGTGGGTCATCGCCTCGTCCGTGTAAAGGCGGATGTCCTCCTTGAGCTTGAACGCTTTCTGCTTGGAGTAGATCCGCAGCGCGCCGTCCGGCCCGTGGATCCGGAACGCACTCCCGAAAAGCTTGAACACCTGCCGCCGCAACCGGAACGTCGATCCGCCGAATGCCTCGTTCATGCCTCGCTCCTCCCTGGTTTGTACTCAAATCCCGGCGGCGTGGTGGCGCGGCGAAGGTCGCCGTCCCACACCCGCTCCGCCAGCGCCGGCACGGCCGACGCGGTCGCCTCGGCGAAATCCCGCACGATGGAGCCGTCCGGGTCCCGGAACGCATGGCCGTGCCCCCCGAGGACGAGCGCCGGCTTGAGTTCCGCCAGCCGCGCCCAGGTCACGGCGGGCCCCAGTTCCGGATGGGCGTTGCCGTTGTAGCAGAACGGCAGCGCGGACCCGATCGGGCCCCGGCCGTATTGAATGACATCGCCCGCGCAGAAGGTCCGTTCACCATTCCAGGGAACGCTCCAGCCGGCATGGGCCGGACAGTGGCCGGGCGTGTGCTCGGCCCGCAGCGGAACGCCGTTCCAGTCGATGACCCGGCCATAGTCGAGCCGCACGTCCGCCGTCATCGACGTAATCGGGAAATTATACCAGTCAAGCATGCAGGGGTACGGGAACCGCTCCGGGGTCGCCATCCAGTCGGCCACGTCCGGCGTGGCCGCCACGCGCGCGCCGTACCGACGCCGGACCAGCGGGGCGTACTGGATGTGGTCGCCGTGCGCGTGGGTGATCAGGACCCACTCGATCCGCTTCAGCCCCGCCTCCCGCTCCAGCAGGTCCAGATCCGCGTGCATGAGCCGCACGCTCTCCTCCCACGACGGCCACTGGCAGTTGCCCGGGTCCACCATCACCCCCCGCCCCTGCCCGTCCACGTACAAAATGATGTTGCCCGGAAACTGGTTCTGGAACAGCCCGGGCGCGATCTCGTTGTAGGCGCCGAACGAGCGGAGAGGGCGGACGTTCAGGGTGGCGAACGGCTCGCCGCCCCGGCGTACCTGAAATGGGAACGGCCGCGCCAGCCAGCCCAGGAAGGCGCCGAGCGCCGCGGCGGGATCGTCCACGACGGGGCCGGTGGACGGAAACAGGCGGACGGGCTTGAGCGCCAGCGCGCGCCGGGCCGACTCGCCGGCCTCCCGGTAGCCGGGATCGCCGCCGTAGTTGCGCTCGTAGTCGTAGTAGTTTGCCACCTTGCCGCCCGCGCAGAGCAGGTCGCCGCTGAAGAGACTGCCGGCCTGCTCCCAGAAAAAACCGAGGGCGCGGCTTCCGGACCCCGGCAGGGCGAGCACCCGGAGGGTGACGTCGCGCCAGGTCACGCGATCGCCGTCCGCGAGCGTTCCGGTCACGTTCAGGGGCCTGGCGGGCGGGCGCTCCGTGCAGGCGCCGGCGATCCCGTAAGGCTCGCGGCCCAGCGTCTCCCAGGCGCGATCATCGGGCCACAGGGTGGCGGCCGCCTCGAAAAACCGGGGATCGAGCACGGCCACCTCGCGGGCGGACGCGGCTACCCGGACGCCGGCCGCGGGCGCGGCGGCCCACTCGCGGCAGTGCTCCTCCTGGACCTGGGTGTGCAGCACCAGGCCGGGCGCGGGCAATGAGTCAGGGAAGGCGGCCATGGGACAGTCGATCAGCAGGCTCTCCCCGCCGCGGACGATCAGATAGCCGTTCGAGCCTCCGGCCGCCAGTTGCCAGAGGCCGAGAGCCGGGTCAAGGCACAGGATGGAAAGGCCGCAATCTTGGTCAGGCTTGTTGTCCACATATCCCCCATGAAGCCATTAAAATAGGCTTAAAGGCCTGTGCGGGTCCAGCGGAAACGCTCGCGGCCGCCTGGTTCGAGTCTCTTAGGTATTGCGAAAGCCCGGCGTTTCGGCTATGTGAACAGGATGATAACCGACATCGAACCGGGCCGGATGCTGATCGAGGATTGCACGATTGCGGGGGAACGCAAGGCGGACGGGGTTTTCCCGGCGCATCCCAGCGGCATCCCGCTGAGCCGGGACCGATGGCTGGTCCTGTATGCCACCCGCGCGCTCCGCGGCCATGACGACGATCATAGCATCGTTTACCAGCTGCGGGCCGGGGACTTGGACGGGCCGGTGCTGAAGGAAGGGTTGATCGACCGCGCGCTGGAGGACTTCGACCCCGACGGAACCGGCCGCCGCGTGGTCCGCCGCTCGCGCCACCCCATGGCCTTCGGGGTCCCCCTCGGGGCGGTGATCGGAGGGCGCCCCGCGCCCCACGCCAACGTGTTTGCCGTTCACTGGTGCGTCGAGGCGTCCGGCGAACTCGATCCCCTGACCGGCAATGTCGCCTACGACCCGCAGCTGGCCAACCGCTCGCACACGGTCATGGAGTGCCAGTTCCGCCTGAATGACGCGCGCGACGACATCGAGATCCTCCGGCCGCCCCGGCCGCTGCGCCAGGCCGGCTTCGAATGCGGCCCGGCCTTCTGCTCGGTCGCGGAAGCGCGGATCATGATCCAAAGCCTGGTTCCGCCCGTTCCGTATAATGCTGACTGCACCGAGTGGGCGGTGATTAACGATATGGGGGATGCGGGGCTGGCGGCGCTCAAATTCCGTTTCAACGCCGGGACCGGATTGTATGACTGGGTGGAAACCGGACCAGGCGTGCCCGGCACCGACCGCCACGCCTTCAGCGAGGGCAGCCTGGTCGGCCTGGAAAACGGCTGGCTGGTCTGCATTCGCGCCCGCCGGAAGAACGCGGGGCCGCCGGACTGGAGCGGCGGCACGGCGCGCGACCGGGGCGACACCGCCTGGATCCGGACCGCCGATCCGTTCCGCGACATGCCGGCGCCGGTCGTCGTGCAGGACCCGAACCGCCAGGGCCCCGTCACCGCCTACCGCTGCGCCGACGGCGTGGTGCGGATCTTTTCGGGCGACTTCACGCATTCCCCCTACGGGCAGCGGCGCGACCCGCTCTACTGCTGGGATGTGAATCCCGGCGATTTTTCCGTGGCCAACAGGCGCGTGATCTTCGACAGCGTGGCGTTCGGCGCGTTTGCCGACGATAAGACGCCCCGGAGCACCTGCTTCGCCTATCTTTACGCCCACACGGGCGGAGCGACGCAAGCCGTGGCCAACCGGGTGATGTGCTTCCGGTACAGGCCGGGCGTCGACCAGGATGCCCCGCCCGTCACGCCCGCCCAGTTCGCGGCCTTCGGCATCCACTGCGGCCGCATGCGGTTCGACCGGGCCTATCCGGCCACCTGGCGATATGAGGAACAAACACGTTGTTGAAGAGGCGGAAGATATCTTGAGGCCGGCGGATCCCGGCGTTAAAGTCACTGTCATGCGCGCCACCCCCCTACGCTCCCTGTTTCTGCTAGAGGCCGGAAAAACAATAGCGGATAGCGAATAGCGAATAATAAGGCTCACAGCATCAGGGGCAAACGGCCGGGGCCGGTACGGTCGAGGGTCGGAAGCAAGGCTTGCAGTCCGGCGACGAGCCGTTCGCGATCCTTCGGAAACCGCCCTTCGAGCGGAACCGGGTTCGAGGTGTGGTTGGCGCGGAAGACCGTCTTCTCAAGTTCCAGCCCGGTCAGCAGGTCGATCAGTTCAACGACCACGTCATGCTCGCTCATGGGCGCATAGCCGTCGAACATCGTCGTGCCGGGCACGTCGATGAAACGGAGGGCCGAAAGCAGCCGCGGCTGCATCCGGTTCAGCACGGCGGCGGTCTGCGCGGCATGCCGGGCCGAGCCCGCCTTTCCGCCCAGCCCCAGCAGCACCATGACCGAGCACTTCAACCCCGCCGCCTGCGCCCGCCCGACCGCCTCCGCCATGCCGGCCGCCGTGTCGCGCTTGTCGACCGCCCGAAGGAGCGCCTCGTCGCCCGTCTCCAGGCCGACATACAGGGTGTTCAGCTTCAGCCGCCGTAGCTCGGCCAGCTCGGCATCACTCTTCGCAGCGATCGAGCGGCCGTTGGCATACAGGTTCACGCGCGAAAGAAAAGGGAAATGGCGGTTCAGGACCTCCAGCATCTCGCGCAGGCGCGGAAACGGCAGGGCCATCACATCGCCGTCCGCCAGGAAAATCCGCCTCTCTGCGGGATAGAGGGCCCCCGCCGCCGCGATTTCCTTCGCCACCTCGTCGGCAGGCCGCACCCGGTGGCGCACGCCCTTGTACATGGCGCAGAACCGGCACGTGTTGTGGGGACAGCCCCGCGCGACCTGGAAAATCAGGCTCTCCGCCTCGGCCGGAGGCCGGAACAGCGGCTCTTCATAGTGGATCATGGGTTGGACTCAGGCTTTCACAAGATCATCAGCAACGTGCCGGACCTGGAGCGGGCCGACTCGACCAGTTCGGCGCGAATCGCATCGGCCGCCGTATAGTCGTAGCCCGCGGCATTGGCAACCCCCTGCACCTGCACGGAAAATACCGTCCCGGTCACGCGGTAGGTTCCGGCGGCATCGGACCCGTTGGTCAGTTGCTGCCAGACTACGCCCCAGTCCTGCGTGTGGTTGAGGGGCGCCACTTCCTGGTTGATGGACTGGGCCCCCAGCAGCGGGCCTCCGACGCCGGAATAGATGGAATGAACGGCGTTCGTGGTGAGATTGGGGCCCGACACCCAGGTCGTCCACAGTTTGTATTTTCCCGGCGTCACGCCGGCAAAGACCCACCGGAAATACTGGTTGGTCGCGTCAACAGTGCCATCCGTTGTGCGTTTCGTTCCTGCCAGCGAGCCGGCAAGCCCGGTGTAAAGGCCCGGCATATTGTATGACACGGCCCCGGACACATCGTCGCTGTGGAAAACGGTGCGATGGGCGGAAGGCCGTATGGCCACCGCATCCGCCACCACGGAGGAGTTGTTGGTGTACCAGAGGAGCCGCACTTGAAGCGTCCCGTTCGTCACGCGGAAAGGGCCGTTGTTGAGGATGGCGAACGGCTTCGGGACGGCGGTGCTGTCCGCAATCACCAGCTCGTTGGTGTAATACGGAAACCGAACGCTGGTCGACCAGGCGAAACCGTCCATTCCGCCGGTGATGAGAAAGCGGTTGTAGCCCGTCCAGTTCGCCCCGGAAGGCTCGGCATACCGGGGGTGACAGACGGCCACGTCGTAGTCGCCGTTGGGGAGGCCGGTAAACGTCCATTTGGCCCAGGTGTTCGTCGTGGCCGTCGGCCCGGAATGACGCTGGGTGTCGTTATACCCCCCGTAGGGAGAGGCGCCGGGATACAACGTCAGGTTCGCCGAGGTGAACCCGGCCGTGTCGTTGTCCATGACAGTCCAGTCCGCCTGGGAGCAGACGGGCAACAGGAGCGACAGCGCCGTTAACACTTGCAGGAGAGTAAAACGCCAGTTCTTAAACCGATTCATGCTGCCTCCGGTAAACACCCCAAATCCCATAAAACGCCTTTAGGGCGCGGGTTTGAAAAACCCTCCTGCATTCCGAATGGTAATCCTGCGCCACCAGAAGTCGGGGGGAAAACTCGCATGCCCTTCCAAACGCATAACCATTCCGTTCGTAAATTCACGGGGTTTCACTTTAATTGAAAGCGCCTGGTTGCCCCACCAGTTCCCGACCGTTTCCGAAACCAGTTCGGATCCGTCATATATTCTGATCTTTCGAACAGCGACTGAAAATCCGGTCCAAAAAGAGACCTTGACCTTCGTCAATTGCATGGCCGTTTCGCCGGGAGTAGGCATTGGGATGACCAGGATTACGTCTTTGTCCGGCTTTACGATCACGGTAAGCCCGTTTTCATCGCGCCAATTCAATTCCACCTCGGAATCGTCGTCGCTGATCAGCGTGGCGCTGCCATGCGTCATCAGCCAGCCCGCCTGTGCTGAACCCGCCGCCAACGCCGTAGCCATGACTATCGCCGCCCATACCGAACCGAATGACCTGTTCATCGATTCCTCGTTTCTTGTCGCGTCAACTCGTGAACTCACGCTTGATAAGCCGTCATGTTGACATTCGATGCCTTGCGAGTCAAGCTGATCGCACGCGTTAAGACGCGCACATCAGGATGGACGCTTGTATTTCGCCGCCGCGTCCGTTAGATTTCAGGCCCGATGGACTCCGCCTTCCCGGCCGGAGAAACCGACTGCCCCCTTTCGAAAACCATTTTGCCCGAAGGAATGCGCTATGCGATTAGGTCGTCTTGCCGGACTTGCCCTTCTGGCGGTGTTCCTGGGTTCGAGCGCGGGCCGTGCGCAGGAAAACCCGGGCGCGGAAACCAACGTGTTTTCCGGGGCCCTCGCCGACCTTGACGGGCGGTTCCAGGCCGTGAAGCCCACGCTGGTGATGGATTACGAGGGAACCTATTCGTTCCTCTGCCTGGAATTCAAGGGCCTGGCGGCGCTGCGCATTGCCGCGACCGAGGGAACCTGGAAGCGAAACGAGTCGGATGCTCCCGTCCCCGCCTGCAAGCTCGACTTCCTGCTGTACAATCCGAAGGAGAAAAAAACGGCGGACGAACCGCTGGCGCTCAACAAGCGGACCCTGTGCGTGCTGAGCCTGCCGGACCTGACCATGCTGCGCTATGTCAAGCTCAACGACGAACTGATCAAGCCCCTGCTCGGCAGGAACCGGCGCCTGCTGTATCTCGAATCCTATGATTTCACGCCGGACCGGGTGAACTACCTGAAACACGACCTGGTGTCCGGGGAGGTGGTGACGAACCTGCCCGACCTGGAATCGGTCACCCGCCAGAGCTTTGAAATCGGTAAGGTGCTGCGGAACCTTCACCAGGCCTACCTGGCGGGGGAGTCGACGAACCAGCCGGTGGTCGCCTTGAACTTCAACGTGAACGGCCGGGTGAAGTCGTTCGGCCTGCACACGAGCCGGGCGAACCTCCAGGCCCCCCTGCTCCGGCGCGAGGTGGCGGTGCTGCGCGGAGACATCCTGCCCGCGGGCCAGGAAAAGGGCGCAGCCAAGGGCTTCAGCGTGAGCTGCCTTCCCTTCCGGGAGGTGGCCGCCGTGCGCGACGAACCCTTCCTGACCGCGCTCGCGGACGCCGGCCAGGAGTGGTATATGATCCCGGTCGCGGGCCGCTACGAGCTTTTCCTCGGCGGCATCGACTGCACCCTCACCGGCATCCACGGCGTGGAATAAGGCAAATCGACGGTTTACACATTCCCGGCGTGTGATACACTGGCGGCATGAAAGCGGAATCACTCCACATCGGCATGGCGGTCCGGCATCCGGAACATGGACTGGGCAACGTCAAGTCCATCAACGAGCACACCGCGGAAATCCTTTTCAACGACGGGCTCAAGACCGTCGCGCCCGAAGCGGCCGGTCTCGAGCCGGCCGAACCGCAGGCGCTGGTGACCGGGTTGACCGCGCCCCTGGCGCAACTGGTCGAGCAGGCCGCCCGCGCCGTGGTGAAGGAACTGGGCCTGGAACCCCCCGATCAGTTCATCGAACTCCTCGGCCAGCGCTGGCACAACGGAAAGCTCCTCCTGCAGCCCTTCGACCCCGCCGTTCAAAGCAAGGAAGTACCGCTGGAGGTTTTCTTCCACAAGATCGTCATGATCCGCAACAACCTGCGCGTGCTCGAGCAGAAGATCAACAGCCACGAGCAGCTCAGCGACGCCGAGAAAGTCGAGATGCAGCAGTACATCACCCGCTGCTACGGCTCGCTGACGACCTTCAACATCCTCTTCAAATCCCGCTCCGACCAGTTCGGCGGCGCGTCTGCGTAGAAGCAATTCTTTCACCTGTGCATGGCGGGCTCCGGCGAGCGGAGCCCCTACACTCAGCCCGGAGGGCGAAGCCGAAGTGGCAGGCGCGCATTCATCGTCCTACGCGACCCGGAATCGCAACACCATCCGCCGCGCCAATCGCGCCGGCGTAAACACGATTCGCGTCACGACCTCGCCGGTCCGTCCCTCTTTCGACTCCTCTTCGAGCCGCTCCACGCGGAACCGGCCCGCCCCCTCTGCCTTCAGCGTCACCCCGCCCCGCTCAGGTCCGATCCGGACAGCGCCGCCCTTCACGCGCGCCTGCTCGTAGGTGACGAACACCTCTTCCACCGACCGCGGCATCCGCTCAAACACATACGCGTCCTCCACCGCCAGCGCATTCG
Organism: Kiritimatiellia bacterium; assembly: GCA_044346855.1. Taxonomy (GTDB): domain Bacteria; phylum Verrucomicrobiota; class Kiritimatiellia; order CAIKKV01; family CAIKKV01; genus CAIKKV01. Next base: position 4,596 of record JBIIYJ010000101.1, on the reverse strand, counting down.
TTTCAACCGTCAGTTCAAAGGTCCGCACCAGGGCCTTCACCGTCCCCGCCGGGTATGCCCGCGTCATATCCACCACCGCGCGCTTGACCCCCGTTCCGTTCAGGTTCTCCACCGCCAGGGTTCCGGCGTAGTCGTGCCCTGCCTCCTGGCCCCGCCCGTTGATCCTCGGCACCGAGTGGCCCTGCGATCCGCAGAACAGGCTCTCGTACCGCTTCGGGCCGAACGTCTTCGCCGTGTATTTCGGGCCGCCGGGATCCGTCAACGCCAGCCGCCCCCGCTTATAGACCATGAAACTGCCGATGTCGTTGTGATTGTGCGGCACCCCGTTATTTCCGGCCAGGCAAAGCGCCGTCAGCTGCTCGGGCCCCGGCGCTCCCCGCATGGACGCCATCCCCAGGTCCGGCAGCACGTAATCCTTCCCGCCTCCGGCCTTCCCGGCCCGCTCTCCCCGATAGAGCGCCAGCTCGTGCATTCCCCCGACCTGGATCCGCCCCGCCGGCCCGGGCTCGCACAGCCCGTACAGCTCCGGGATCGGATAAAACGCATTAACCATCAACGCCACCTCGGCCGCAATATACCCCTGGCTGCAGTCCGCGAAACTCGCCCTCAACGGCCCCGCGATGTGCGCCGCCAGGGGATACCGGCAGATCCGCTCGATCTTCCCGGTCTCGTCCTTCATCAGGTCCAACGCCCCGCCCGTTCGTCTCCAAAGCGCGTAGGCCGTCTTCACGTAATGCCCGAAGCCGTAGCCCCAATAGCCGGTCCCCTCCTCGCAGCCGCCGTCATCGGCGAACCCGTCCAGCGCATACGTCATGTTCTGGATCGGCCCGTGCGTGAGGTTGGCCAGCACCGCCGGGTCGGCAATCCGGTACAGCGCCGCGCGGATCACCTCCCCGTTGCACACATGATTCCAGTTCATCCGCACGGTCTTCCAGAAATCCGTGTTCCGGTAATCGCGGTACGGCTCGAAGATGCGCCGTTCAATTTCCCGCCCCACCCGCGCGGTGACCTCCTCCTCCAGCCGGCCGCCCAGCACGTGCACGATCTCCGCCAGCGTCGCCCCCAGGGCGGCCGACCCCAGGTCGATCGCCCGGCCCTCGTGCGCGGCCATGACCCAGGTGCTGTCCTCGCAATAGGCCCACAGCAGATCCTGCAGGTAATCCACGCTCGCCGCCGGATGCCCCAGCCACAGCGCCAGGGCGGCGCGGTTCAGCTCCTGCCTCCGCTCCGTGGTGCGCGCCTGAACCACCTCCCGGTCGCCCGTCCGCCGGTAGCGCCGGAAATCGGACCGCTTTAAAACCGGGATCGCCTGTGCCCCGTCCAGGCTGTCCAGCGCGGCCCAGACCCCGTTCCGCTTCGCCTCCCGCCGCGCCCGCGCAACGGCGCCCGCGTCCAGCAGCTGCGGCGCCGGGCTCAGCCCCTCGGCCTTCGCGAAAATCGACGCCAACTCCCCGATGTTCACCTGCCGCAACAGCATTTCCATCATATCTGCTCCCGATTCGTCCGGTTGACGCGATGATGACGTTCGCGCTTTTCATCTGAGAATAGCAGACGAATCCGGAAGGGTCAAATGCGGGGAAAAAATGGAATTTAACAAAACACCTCTTTCTTATGTCTATCCGTGTACGTGAGGGTATAACCCTATTTCATTGGCGCAGATGACCGTCCTATTCTGTCTTTGTTTCAACTTATAGGACGTCACTATGAACAAGAACTTTAAACGATGGGCATTCATATGTTGCCTAATCTGCGTCAACATGCGGGTTGTGATGGCCAGTGGCCCGGGTACCCTTTGGGATTGTTGGTGGGATGCGGCATGGCCGCGGGATCCGCCATCCATGTTTGTGGATGAAGACGGCGATGGGTATGCCCAAAAGCGCATCCTTGTCCTCGACTCGTACAGTTCTGACAATTTTCACCTCTTCCGCGGCTATTATAGGATTTCTTACCGCCTCCAAGGCTCAATACCCTGGAGGATGGAATGCGTGACGGATGTTTTTTTCGCCCCGTTCTATGACGGCATGTATGTCCCCATGCGCATCACGATCGGCGAGTGGCCGAATTACAGCAAAGGCATCTATCAATTCAGGGTGGATATGATTGATGCAGACACGGGCGAATATGTGGAGTCCCGAAATAATGAAACGGATTCCAGCTTGGACGGTGTGCGCCTGGAGTGGCCCAGCCAGGATGTTGCAGCTGAGGCAAAATACACGATCTCGCTTAGCGCCGTCCCTGGGGATGGCGGCTCCGTAAGCGGAGGAGGAACGTATGAATCAGGAAGCACCAGGACCGTAAGGGCAACCCCCAACAGCGGCTTTGCGTTTGTAAACTGGATGGAAAACGGAGCCGCCGCCAGCACGTCCCCCAATTATACGTTTACTTTGACAAGTGCTCGTACATTGATTGCGCATTTCACCCACGCTGCTAGCCCCGGAACCATTTGCCTTGCCGCGGCATCATGCCGTGTTGTTGAGGGCTCAAAACTTAAAATACGCGTAAAAAGACTGAATGGATCGGATGGGATAGCCTCCGTAAACTATCTGACAAAACAAAAAACAGCGCTACCCTGGGTTGATTTCATGCCGAAAATAGGCTCGTTAACATGGGGGGATGGTGACGCTGGAGAAAAGACGGTTAAAATACCGATTCGCGCGGATGGGCAGCAGGAAGGGGATGAGGTTTTCTTCATCATCCTTAAAAGCCCTATAGGCGCGGCATTAAGCGCTCCAAACCGTACAAGAATTTGCATTGTCTCGAACGTCAAATCCGGACCCGTTTCGGATGAACCCGTTGCCGAACGAATGCAAAAATTGACCGAGGCTTTAGATGAACCCAACTTGACCTGGGTTACATCCGCAAAAGCGCCATGGGTGGCCCAACCTTTCGTTACCAGGGATGAACAGGATGCGGCCGTAAGCTGCGAAACCTCGAGCGAGCCTATATCCTGGATCCAAACGGATCTGGACGGTCCAGGCATCCTTGAATTTGACTGGTTGCTGAAGGGAACCGGCGAGAGCGCCTGTTTGATCCTTGTGAATGGCAAGGTCCGTCGCCTATTGACTCCCCGATATGATTGGTCTCATGAGGTTTTGCAGCTAGGAAAAGGAGACCACACTTTGCGATGGGTGTTTGTCGGAGCAAATAGGATAATGTCTGGCGCGGCGTATCTGGATCAGGTGAAGTGGAATGCGGATTAATGGAATCAAGGCCCGCTTAATACACGAGTTTGACGCCGCGAATGCTGCTTCGGGGCCAGGCGTCAAGCCTGATGAAATACCGGCAATCGGAGCGGACGACCGGAAGCGGAGGGTTCATTTTCAGGAAAACCTTGACGGCCGAGATGCTGTTGGTCGACGCATAGCCGAGACTCGTTTCGGATTCTCCCATTTTAACCTGGTACAATCCGCAACTCGTGGAGCCCCCGCCCCCCCCGCCGTGGTAATAGGAAACGGACTTGATCACGGTGCCGACCGGCAGCGAAACCGGAACCCATCCTAGCCAGCCAAGCTTCGGAAGCCCTTCTGGATAGGCCGTCAGGGTGGCGGGGCTCTGCACGATCAAGGGGCTGTCGGACTCATTGTTAAGCTGCGTGAAATCCGACCGAAACTGATCCGGCCAGAACTGCAGCGTGGCGGCCGGCCCCGCAGAGGGAAGCGCCAGCATAAAGCCTAGAATCACGCCGCCCACCCAACCGCGTACCGTGCTCGTCATTCTTAGATCTCCCTGTTGAATGAAGGTTTCCATTATTGTTATAGTATAAGATGACGATTGAATCGGTGCTAGCCTTTTTTGGCTTTCTGCTCATGCGACCCGGAATCGTAATGACATCTGTTTCGCCAGTCGCGCCGGCGCTCTCTTTGCTTTTCTGAAAGCCGGATCCCCGCAATGAAAAAGGGCTGAAAGCCCTTGGCTTTCAGCCCTGAACTGAGACTGCCGTACCTTACGGAGCCGTGACCGTGCAACTCCCGTCGCGCAGCCGGTCCCGCGTCTTGGTGGCGGTGCTCAGGGGCTGGGCCGCCGTGGCCGCCGTCGTGCAGGAACCGTCTTTCAGCCGGTCCCGTTTCCGGATGGCGGTCGTGGACGCGGAGCCCGCCGAGCCGCCCTGCCGCTTCGCCTTCCCCTGCCCTCCGAAAGACACTCCGGTCAACACCAGAACCATCGCCATCGCCGCCAGAAACAACCGTGTACCCTTCATCTGGAGCTCCTTTCAGGCTTTCGCCTTGGATCGGCATCCGACTGCCGGATGCTCTATCCCTGTATACCCCGCCCGTGCGCCAATCGTCACATCGCACAAACAATGTGACGTCCGCCCTCCTGCCGGTGTATAGTCTAGTAACGGATGAATGAACTCGACTCCCAAGCCGTGGAAGAATGCCGCGCCGGTCGAACGGAAGCGTTTGACGCGTTGATCCGCCGGAATCAGGATGCGGTGTTCAACCTCGCCTGGCGCATGACGGGAAACTGGCATGAGGCCGCCGATATCACGCAGGAGACCTTCATTCAGGCCTACAGAAAGCTCCACCTGTACCGGGCGGAATTCGCGTTTAAGAACTGGGTCATGAGCATCGGGGCCAACCTGACGAAGAACCGGTT
>JBIIYJ010000355.1:0-5194 GCA_044346855.1 Kiritimatiellia bacterium | reverse complement strand
AGGCGGTGGCTGGAGTAGGAGCCGGGCAGCAGGTTGACGGTGCCGCCGGGCGGCGTGCTTCGGACGGCCCGGGCCAGGGTGCGGAACGGGGCGGCGGCGGTGCCGGGGTTGGCGTCGTCGCCCCTGGCGGCGTCCGCCCAGTTGGTCACGCCGACGCTCAGCGTTCCGCGGCTATTGGCGAAAAGGGAGAGGGGCGGCAGGTCGTTGGCCGGCTGGCCGGGCGCGAGCGGGATGGCCCGGGCCTCGAGGGTCACGCGGCCGTCGGGGTAGTTGGAGGCGGCCAGCGGGAACCAGAACTCCCAGACCCCCGACTGGCGGTTGAGAGTGGGCTCCGAGGCCGTGTGGACCAGGGTCCCGCCGATCCGGAATTCCACCTTCACCCCGTCCGGGTGAAAGGCGCAGACGCCCGGCTGGAACCGGTCCTCGAAAACCTGGTCCGGGACGACATCCCAGCGGGCGACGGGCCGGGCGGCCCGGGCCGGCAGGGGCGCGGCCGCCAGGGCGACCGCCAGCGCCAGCGTTTGGAAAGATAAAGGCGTCACAGAAACTCCTGTCGTTCCATTTTTAGGTACATTCGCGGGCGGCGGCGGTTGGGCTCACGTCTCCCCGCCGTCCGCCGCCAGGCGTGTGATGAGGATGATGGCGCCGCCGCCGCGGATTTCGATCCTGTCCAGCATGCCGTCGCAGTTGAAGCTGTCGGCCAGGGCCGTCAGGTCGCTGAACCGGAGCACGGTGGTTTCGGAAGCGGCCCGGAAGGTCAGCAGGCGCCGGCGGAAGGTCGTGCTTGAAGGCAGGTAGCTGCCCGTCCCGTATGCGGTGAGTTGGAGGCGCGCGAGCTCCGAGACCGCGTTCGTGGCCGTGACCAGCAGCACCTGCGGCTTGCCGGCAAGCCCGTAGCCCCCGTAGTCGAATCGGACCGAATAGACCGCGCCCGAGAGGGTGGCGAGGGTTTGCGAGAAGACGGCGTTGCCCGCGCGGTTATCGCTGCCGAGCGCGAGGGCCAGCGCCCCGGCGGTGCGGCCCTGGTCGTCGGCCACGGTGTAAGCCGCCGCGTTCGTGTCCCGCGACCCGACGGTCCAGCCGTTGGTCCCGTTTTCGAAACTTCCGTTCGCGAAGCCCCCGGCCGCCGGCGGGGCGGCGGCCAGCGTGTAGGTTCCGGTGGTCACGGGGCTGTCGGTCATGCCCGTCCTGAAGGCCTGGGCCCTGATCGTGGCGGCCGCGGCCAGGGGGAAGGGGCCGGCGTAGGCGATCCCGCAGGCTTCGGTGGGCGGGCTGTTGTCCAGGGTGTAGCGGATCTGCGCGTCCGCGGGGCTGGCGGCCAGCGCGAGGGGGGTTCCCGGCGGGCAGGGCCCGGGAACGGGGGCGAGCACAGGCGCGGCGACCGTGCCGCCGCCGCTGACGCCGATGCCGTCCAGCATGCCGTCGCAGGCGGCGCTGTTGGCGAGCGTGGTCTGGTCGGTGAACCGGATCGTCGTCGCTCCTGAGGCCGCGGTGAAGGGCAGCGTGCGGCCGACCAGCGTGAGGGCGGCGGGATCGAAGTTGCCCGAGGCGCTGACCGTCAGCACGAGGCTTGTCAGGACCGTGCCGCCGTCGAGGATCTCCGTCCGCAGCACCTGGGGCCGGCCCGTGTTGCCGTAGGCGGCGTAGTCGAACCGGAGCGTATAGGCGGCTCCGGGAAGGGTGGCGAGCGACTGAGAAAGCCGGGCGTTCCCCGCCGCGTTGGCGTTTCCGAACGCGAGGGCGGCCGCGCCGGCGGAGCGGCCCTGGTTGGTCACGACGGCGCAGGCGGGCGCGCCGCCGTTGGTCGCGGCGACCGTCCATCCGTTCGTGCCCGTCTCGAAGCTTCCGTTCAGCAGGCCCACCCGGGCGTTCCGGAGGGTGTAGAACCCGGTGGAGACGCCGCTGGCGGAGAGGCCGTTCGTGTAGGCGCAGGCTTTGAGCAGGGCGGTGGCGGCCAGGTGAACCGGGCCGGTGTAGAGGAGCCCGCTGGCAGGGCCGGGCTGGCTGCCGTCGAGGGTGTAGCGAATGGCGGCCCCGTCCGTGGCGGTGCGGATCGTGATCGCCTGTTCGCAGGGGTAGTCACCTTCGGCCGGGGCGAACACGGGGGCCGCCGGAACGCCGCCGCCGGTGGCGTCGCCGATGGTGAAGGGGATGCGGAAAAACGTGTTGTTGATGCGGTCCGGGAAGAAGAGATAGAACGAGCTGCCAACCACCTGGCAGTCCTCCGTCGCGTCCGCCGATCCGGCGAAAAACGAGTAGGGAGTTTCGCCGCCGGCGGCCGGGGTGTAGAGATGCCGCCGGTCGCCCCAGGTGACGCCGTCGTCGGACGTATACAGGTAAACGCCCCGGTTCGCGCCCAGCACGGGATCGCCCGAGGGGTAGGTGTAGCCGACCTGCTCCCAGGCGGTCAGGAGGTATTTGCCGAGCGGGGCGCAGTAGACGGCGTCGCTGTGCAGGTCGTAGTGGTCGGGGGCGGGCAGGATCATGGAGCCGACCCCGGTGAAGCCGTCCTGGTCCCAGCTGCCGTTGTTGTATTTCTTCCAGGGCGTCACGGCGCCGTCTTTGGCCGCGGCCGCGACCTCCGCGATCGGCGCGCGGGCCACGGCGTGCGCGTGACCCCCCGCGGAGGGGAAGTCGTTGAAGTAGACGTAAAAATAGTCCCCCACGACGAGCAGGGGGCAGCCGCCCATGTTCAACTGGCCGGGCAGCGCGTCGCCCTGGTTGCGGAGGATGTCGCCGCAGTACTTCCAGTGGTCGCCCCCGTCGGAGGAGTAGGCCAGGCCGATGCTGTATTTGCAGTTCGGGTCGTTCCAGTCGGCCTTTTCGACATGGACGAAGCCGAGCAGGCCCCCGTCCGCGCACTTGTAGACATTGGCCAGCCAGGGCCGGTACCGGTAGTAGCCGGTCGGGAACCCGGTGAAATCCCAGCGGCCGGAGTAGCCCGACCACACCAGCGTCTGGAAGGGGTTGGCCAGGGTGCCGCGGTATTTCCTGAACGAATAGTCCCCGTTTTCGGTCCAGACATGGAATTCCGTGTCGTTGATCCGCAGGGTGGGGCAGGACATGTCGATGTTGAACGCGGTGATGGAGCCGTAGAGCGTTTCAGGCGGGCCGATCGTCATCGCCGGGGGATTGGTGGCGGCCGGGCACGCCGCCGCCAGCGCGAGCGCCGCCGCTCCCGCGAACGCCGTCCGAAGCCGGCCCTGCCATGCTCGGGAAAGCCGTGTCATCCTCGTGCGCTGCGCCTCCTGTCGAACCTGCCCGGAAAAGACCCTTGCCTGACGGACGGTTCAAGTGATAGCATCAAACCATTGATGAGGCAACATTTTTCATTTTGTGACGGCCGGGCCGGCGGGCGGCCGCAGTCGAGGCCAAGCCCGGCGTCCGGGGGCCCGGTCTTCGGCCGCTTCGTCATGGAGCTGAGCCTGAAGCCGTTCCTGAAAACGGATCAGGCGTCCGTGCTCGCCGCGGCCGCGGCCGTGATGGAGGCCTGGGCGGCGATGGCCGCGCGGGCGGAGGAGGTGGCCGTCCTGCTGTGGGTGGGGGACGGAAGCGACATCCTCGGCTGGCACGGCGACCTGGACGAGCGGCTCGCCTGGTCGCGCCACATCGGGTTCTGCAACTACGATGAGCCCGGCGCCTACGATCCGGCCGTCCGGCATTACCGGATCAACCGGGCCGTGCCGTACGTCCGGCGGCCGCCCGACCTCCGCTACCGCGACCTGCGGCGGATCGTCCGGGGCCTCCGGCTGGCGGCCCGGCAGGTCCTGGGCAAGCCCCTGAGCGTGGGCTGCACGATCGACCCGGGCCCGGAGTTCGCCGTGAGCGCCTTCAAGTTCCGGGATCATCCCGAGATCCAGACGCCCGACCTGATGGCCTGCATGCCCATGCGGTTCATCACGCACCAGGCGGCGCTCAAGGCGGACGGGCGGCGGTACGGGGGGTTCCCGGACGGCATTCCCGCCGGGACCGGCCTGGGGTTCTTCCTCGGGCGGCAGTTCGACTCGTTCCGCCGGGCGATGGGACTGGACTACCTCTGGCTCTCGAACGGGTTCGGCTACTCCCACTATCCCTGGGGGCCCCGCGGCGAGCTGTTCCGGGGGCGCGACTTCGACCCCGCGCGGGCGGAGGAGCAGCGGCTGCGGGCCAACGGCTTCTGGCGCGACTTGCGGGCCGCCTGCCCCGACGCCGCCGTCGAGGTGCGCGGGACCAACTATACCGTGGGCATGGACCTCGCCTCCGACGGCTGTTCCCATTCCGATATCATGGCCCTCGGCGGGCTCGCGCGGCCGCCGTGCAATCCGCCGTGGGGGTCGCGGGCCCTGGGACTGGAGATCGCGGCCTACCTGTCCCGCCTCGCCAGGACGCCGTCCGACCGGCTGCCGTTCCGGTTCTACCTGAACGACCCCTGGTTCACGAGCAACGCGTGGTACGACTATTACAACCGCGAGCCGTATGACATTTACGTCCCGCTGTCGCTCTCGCGGCTCAACGCCCGGGGCGGGGTGGATACGCCCACGGACGTGAGCCTCCTGACCGTCAACACGGAGACCGGCGCGCTGCCGCCCGGCCAGGCCGGCGAGGTGACGCCGCACCTTTTCCGGGCGCTGGACGAGCGGGCTGACGCGCCGGGCCCGTTCGTGTGGGTGTATCCGTTCGACGAGTACGACGCCGTGCTCAAGCGCGAGCCGGGCGATCTCCGGCATCTTTTCCACCAGGACTGGTTCTTCTGCCAGGCGTTGAACGCCGGCTTTCCGGTGAGCACCGTCTGCGCCAGCGGCCTCGTCGCGCCGCTGGACCGGGCGGGCCTGCTGCCCGACTCCGTCTTCGTGGCGCCCGTGCCCCGCGGGGAGTGCGCGTATCTGGAAGTCCTGCTGCGGCGCGTCAGGCGCGGCGGGCGCGTCCTGCTCTACGGGGCGTTGGACAAGGCGCCGCCGGCCCTGCTCGCGGCCCTCGGGGTGAGCCTCGAAACAAAGGGGCTTTCCGGCGAGTTGGACGTCGAACTGCGGCTGAAGGAGGATCGCTTCGAGCAGGAGCCCCGGGGGCCGGCATCGGACGGCCTGGCCGCCTCGCTCGGGCTGGAGGACGCCGGAGCGGCCGCGGCGCCGGCCGGGCGGGCCGGCCGCGTCCTGCGGCACCGGGCCGAGGTGGACGGCGGCGGGCTGCGGGCGGTGGCGGCGGACTGGTCCGACCC
>JBIIYJ010000354.1:0-5195 GCA_044346855.1 Kiritimatiellia bacterium | reverse complement strand
CGGACCGCGGAACCCCCATCGCGGTGGACCTGCTGCTCCAGACGCTGTCGGCGCGGGGGGACCGGGTCGACCTGCTCACCTGGCACCTCGGGGAGGACCGCGCCTATCCCGGCGTCACCCTCCACCGCATCCCCCGCATCCCCGGCATCCGCCGCGCCCGCCCGGGCTTCTCTTTCGCCAAGCTCGCCTGCGACGCGGTCATGACGGTCAGCGCGCTGCGCCTCGCCTTCCGCACGCGCTACGACCTCGTGCACGCGGTGGAGGAGTCGGCCTTCATGGCCCTCCTGATCCGCTGGCTGCGCGGAACACCCTACGTGTTCGACATGGACTCCTCCATGCCGCTCCAGATCGTCGAAAAATCCCCGCGCGCCCGCTTCCTGCTGCCGCTCCTGAAACGGCTCGAGGGCGCCGTCATCCGGCGCTCCGCGGCCGTCGCCGCGGTGTGCGATTCCCTGGCCGACCTGGCGAAGGCCTCCGGCGCGAAACGGGTGGCGCTCGTGCGCGACATCTCGCTGCTTCCCGACGACCGGGACCCCGCCTCCGTGCCGCCCGCCTTCTCCCTGCCGGGCACGGTTTTCCTCTACGTGGGCAACCTCGAACCCTACCAGGGAATCGGCCTCCTTCTCGAAAGCCTGGCGCTGGCCCGCACTCAACGGCCGGACCTGACCCTGGCGGTCGCGGGCGGCTCGCAGCCCGACATCGCCGCCTGCTCGGCCCGGGCCGCCACCCTGGGAGTCGCGGACGCCGTCCGCTTCCTCGGCCCGCGCCCCCTGTCGGAAATGGCCTCCCTTTTCGCCTCGGCGCACGTCCTGGTTTCCCCCCGGATCACCGGCGCCAACACGCCCATGAAAATCTATTCCTACCTGGATTCCGGGAAGCCCGTCCTGGCCACGGACCTGCCCACACACACCCAGGTGCTCGGCCCCGAGGTCGCCCTGCTGGCCCCGCCTGAACCCCAGCCCTTCGCGGCCGCCATGATCCGGCTGGCGGACGATCCCGGATTGCGCTCCCGGCTGGGAACGAAAGGCCGGGCCCTCGCCCGCGCCTCGTATTCCCGCCCCGCGTTCCTGGCCGCGGTCCAGTCCCTCTACACGGATCTTGAAGCCGCCCTGCCGCAACCCGGCCGGTAAGCGGCCAAAAAAAAATCCGAATGACGCGGAGTTGGGTCTCGGGTTACCAGCGGGGGTGCGGCGTTCCGGCCGTAATCTGGCGGACGCTTTTCCGCGCTGAGGGGCTCCGACTGGGGGCTCACGGCCACGAGGCCAGACTCACCCCGTCGTCGCCCCTCATCATCGGAAAATCGTCTCGCCATATTCCGGCTACGGAACGCCGCACCCGACTTGCCATCGCGCGCCCGCGGCTCTCCGAGCACGCTGGGCGGCGCGCGAGTTTGGTTCCCGCAAATAAGCCTGTAAAACAGCTGAAAAGTGAGTTGGGAACCCTGTTGGCGGGCATAGGGATGGGAACCTTTCGCGAGCCGCCCGCGCCCGCTTCGGGCGGGGCGAGCGAAGGCAAGTCGTTGAGGTGTTTCGATCAGCGGAAAGGCGCGAACCGGTTTCGAGGCTCAGCCGCCTGAAGGTGAGGAGGCGTGGACTCGTGTCCCGACTCCTCCAGCCTGAAGGCGGATCAGCCCGAAAACGGCCGCGCCTTAACGCCGAAACAACTCAACCCGCTACGTCGTCTCCTGCCTTAGGCGAGGATTTGCGGCCCCAGACTATCATTGCATTCCCCTTATCATTCTTCTATTCTGTACCCGCTTGGCAACGGTAAAGGAGCTACATGACCCGTCTGGCGGCCGATTTTCATCTTCATGTCTATAAAATCTATCCCATGGAATCGCTCCTCACGGCGCTGTTCGCCAACCTCAACCGCATCGCCCGCGCCCCCCACTCGGACCCGGTGCTGAAGGCGGCCTTCCTGGCCGAACGCCGGCGCTACCAGATTTTCCAGGACTGGCACCGCGGCCTGTTCCGGGTGCGCGGCTTCTCGATCGTCCCGATTTCACCCCAGGCGCTGGAGATCAGGACCGACAAGGGCGACCGGCTGCTGCTCTTCGCCGGCCGCCAGGTCGCCACCGCGGAAAGCCTCGAAATCCTCTCGCTGGTCAGCGATCGGGACATCCCCGACGCCCTGCCCTTCCCCGAAGCCCTCTCCCGCGTCCTCGCGGCCGGCGGCATCCCGGTCCTGCCCTGGGCGCCCGGAAAATGGGAAGGCGCCCGCCGCCGCCTCATCCGGGAGGGCATCGACAAGGCGGCCGGCAGCGGGCTGATGCTCTGCGACACCGCCATTCGCCCCGGCCTGTTTCCCGATCCGCTCCTTTTCCACCACGCCCGCCGGCTGGGCGTTCCCGTCGTCGCCGGCACCGACACCTACCCGATGCCGGGCGAAGAGCGCCTGGCGGGCAGCTACGCCAGCCTCCTCGAAGCCGACTTTGACCCCGCCGACGCCGCGGACGCCGTCCCCCGCCTGCTCCGGGAGCGCTCCTTCAAGTCCTGCCGCCGCGCCGGCAGCCGCTCGTTCTTCCACACCGCCGCCCGGCGCTGGCTGACCCATATGTTCGGCTCCCACAACCAACACGCCTGACCATGCCCGCCAAGCCCCCCTTTTTCATCATCGGCTGCCCCCGCTCCGGCACCACCCTGCTCCAGGTGCTGATCGACTCGCACCCCGCCCTCGCCATCCCGCCCGAGAGCTTCCTCTTCGACCGGTTCGGCCCGCTGCTCGGAACCTACGGCGACCTGTCCGACCCCGGCCGGCTCCTGCGCCTGGCCGCGGACCTGCTGGCCGACGAGCGGATCCGCGACTGGAACCTCGCCGCATCCCCGCGCGAGCTGGCTGAAAAGGCGGCAGACCCCTCCGCCGCCGGCCTCATCGACGCCCTTTTCTCCCTTTACGCGGCCCGCCACGGCAAATCCCGCTGGGGCGACAAGACGCCGCAGCACGGCCTGCGCCTTCCGGAGCTGCTGGCGGTGTTCCCGAAAGCGAAAATCATCCACCTGGTCCGCGATGGCCGGGACGTGGCCGAGTCCACCGCCCGCATCGCCATCGGCCCCTGCAGCATCCTCGCCATCGCCCGCCGCTGGAAAACCTACATGGCCGCCGCCGAGGCCGCCCGGGCAGGCCTCCCCCCCGACCAGTTCCTTGAACTGCGCTTCGAGGACCTGGTTCGCGACCCGCCCGCCGCCCGCCGGCGGATCATGGCCTTCATCGGGGAGGACGACGCCCTCTGCCCGCCCCTCGACCAGGACCTCCCCCAGACCGGAACACGGGAACGCTCGCTGGCCTACGCCCACCACGCCTCGCTGAAGAAGGCGATCTCGGCCGGCAAGATCGGCGTCTACAAGACCGCCTTCCCGCCGAGACAGGTCGAACTGTTCGAGTCGGTGGCCGGCGACTGTCTGACCCGGCACGGCTATGCCCGCGATTTCGCCCGGCCCCGCCCCCCGACCCGGCGGGAGGAACTCGCCGCCTTCTGGCTGGACCACACCGTCCGCTACCTCCGCAAGTTTTTCCAGCCCGGCGCTTTCCGTCAGATCCCCAAGGAGCTGAAACTCGCCCTCCAGCAGCGCGTCCGCACCCTCACCCGCCGGGTCAAGCCGTGAACCTGAAACACTACCTCTACGGAGCCGCCCTCGTGGGGCTCCTCCTGCTCGGGCAGAACCTCCGGCTTTCCGGCATCGCCGCGCCCAGCCAGCACCCGGACGAGCCGACCATCGGGCGCTGGCTCAACCAGTTCTCGGAAAAGGGCGAGATAACCGACCGGCTTTACCCCGGCGGCTTCTTCCGGCTGGCCGCCCCCGTCCGCTCCGCCGCCCGCGCCTGGGTCCGCTTCCAGTCCGAGCGGGACTACCGGGCCGGCGCCGCCGACCGCGTGACCGTCCCCTGGGACGACATCCTCTTCGCTCGCCGCCTCAACGCGGCGCTGGGCCTCCTGACCGGCCTGTGCGTCTTCTTCCTGGCGCTCCAGATCACGGGAAGCCGCCCCGCCGCCCTGGCGGCCGCCGCGTTCTGTCTCCTGAATCCCGTGCACGTCGAACACTGCCATTACGCAGAAACCGACACGGCCATGCTCTTCGCCCTCTCCCTCACGCTGCTGCTCTGGACCCGCGCCCTCTTCACCGGCCGCGCCTTTTTCATCCTGGCCGGCGCGTTCGCCGCCGGATTCGCCGCCGGCACGAAATTCCCGCTCATCATCCTGCTCGCCCCCCTGCTCGCCATTCCCGTCTGCAGCCGGGACAACGGCCGGAAACGGCGCGGGCCCGGCCAGACCTGGGCCCTGGCGGGCGTCTCCCTGCTCCTGTTCGCCGCCGCCTTCGCGTGGACCAATCCGGGCGTCCTCGAGCCGGCGCGGTTCTTTGGCGCACTGGCGCGGCAGGGCCGGGACATGCAGGGCGAGTTGAGCATGGCGCTCGGCAACGTCACGCGGTCGCCCCTCCCGATCGCGCTGTGGCGCCTTCGGATGCTGGGAAAACACGCCTCGGAGGCCGGGCTTCTTTTCCTTTGCCTGGCCGCGGCCGGCCTGGCCGCCGTGGCGACACTCCCGCGGTTCAGGAAAGCCTGGCCCCTGCTGATCCTGGCGCCCCTGCCGCTCATCGCGCTTAACCTGTTCGTCTCCCCCTTCATCCGCAAGCAGGAGTTCATGACCTACCTGCCCTTCCTGGCCGTCCTGGCCTCCCTCCCGCTCGCCCTTCCCCCGTGGCCCGCCTTCCGCCCCGGCCGGCTGGTCCTGAAAAGCGCCACGGCGCTCGCGGTGCTGACCGCGCTGTTCCAAACCCACCTCGATGCAACCCGCGTGGCAGGCCTGTTCGGCTGGACGGATCCCCGCCTCATGGCCCGCCGCTGGAACGCCCTCCACGCGCCGGCCGACCGCTCGGTCGCGGTCGAAAATTCCGCTGCCGCCGCGGCTGACGAGTCTTTCGCGCGGCATCTTGCCTTGCGCCATGTGGCCGACCTGCAGGAGGGCATCACCCTGATCGACCGCTTTCCGGTCGACTACGTGATCCGCGACGAGTTTGCCAGGGGGCGCGGCCTGACGGATCCGTTCACCGGCCTGTACCGCCCCCGCCACGAACCGCTCTGGACCAACTTCCAGGCCCGGACCCTCCGGCTGAAGCTCTGGTCGCCCATTCTCTCCGAACGTGCCAACGCCTCCCACGCGGGCCACGCCGCCGCCCTCTACGCGATGGACGCGAAAC
>JBIIYJ010000100.1:0-16551 GCA_044346855.1 Kiritimatiellia bacterium | reverse complement strand
CGGAAGCGCCGTTAAAAAACTTCCTTCTTCAAAAAGATGGAAAGAAACAGGAAAAGCCCCAGCAACCCGATCAGCATGCCCATCCAAAAGGAGAAGTTGAACGCTTTGTACTGATGGCAGGACTGCTTGTTCAACCCCCTGATAGTCTGGACATACTCGATGGAGCCAAAGAGGACGGACAGCACGCCCAGGGCAAGCAGGAAGAGCCCGAGCCTTCGCGGGCCTTCGGCCCGGACCAGGGCAATCTCGCCGACCTTGACGGCGCCCTGCAGGAATTTGTAAATCGTGAACCCAAAGCTGATCAGGGACAAGGCCGTCCGGACCCAGGCCATGAGCGTCCGGCTGGCCGCCATGACAGTTCGCTCAATCGCAAGATCCGTGCGCTCGATTGCAAGGTCGTTGGCCGACTTCGGTTCCGCATCCATCGCGACTGTCTCCCGTGTTAGCGGCTGCGCGCGGTTGTCCCCCTGACCTATCTGCCGAGTCCTGTTCAAGCGGGCATGGCCTGCATGAACGCCTTGGAAAGAAAAAGCGGGGCGACGGCGCCCCGCTCAGTTTTCCCGTGGCTGTTTTAGAACGTCACGCCCAGGCCGAGAATCGGGCCGGCCAGATTGAAATCAAGCTCGTTGTCCCCATTCTCAAACTTGTAGCCGAGCGTCCGGTAACCGATGCGAGCCGCAACGTGGTCCGCAATCTGGTACTGGAACTGGGGAAACAGCTCATAGACCAGCTCGGAATCCCCGCCGCCGCCGACGGACACGGTCGGGTTGAACCGGAGACCCTTGATCTTCGAGGGCAGGACGGGCAGGCTCGGACGAACGACCAGCACGGGATCCGTGACGTCCTTGCTCTTGCTGAACGAGCCTTTTTCATACAGGTCCAGGTCCAACTCGAGGTGCATGGTCCGCGCGCCGACCAGGATGTCGAACGTCTGGCCTTCGGCCCAGCCGTCGATCTGGTAGCCAACGGCCGCCACCCCGAGCAACATGTCGGAGTCGAGGCTGCCGCCCTCGGGCCGGTCCTCCACGTCCAGTTCGTCCGTGCTCAGGGCGAAATAATCAACCTCGCCCCAGAAGAGGAACCGATCGTACTGGATCACGGTCAGCAGCGATCCGCCCAATTCCAGGGCGTCAAGCAAATCAGTGGCGGACTTGTCGAAGTCCGCTTTCTTGTCATGAACCGTGACGTCACCCTCAAGCCCGGCGAGCCAGGCGTAAGGCGTCACTTCAAACTTCCAGCCCTGCGGCTCCGCCGCCAGGCCGCTGATTCCCGTGGCAGCCAGGGCCGCCACACCCAACGCAAGCACTTTACCCATCTTCATTGTGTCTGCTCCTTCACTTTGACTAGTAGCCGAACTTTACTGCAACGTGATGTCAATGTCACCCGTGAAATCGTCATAATCCGCCACGATGGTCCACCGGCCGGGCGTACCCCGCTGGGTCAACTGCTGGAAGAACAGGTCGTTCCCGTTGAAGTAGACGCTGTCCGACGTGTTCAGGGCGCCCGCGAAGATGCGCTTTCCGGCCCCGTCATAGATAACGAGTGACGTGTCGCCCTCGAAGAAATCATCGATCTTGACCGTCAGCATGGCCTGGCTCAGCGTCGTTTCCCAGGTCGCCGTATCGGTGTCCGAATAGTTGATCAGTTCCCGCTCGATCACCAGCCGGGTGGGGCTCTCCTCGCTGTCCGTATCTTCGCTTTCGCAGCCTGCCATCATCATTGCTGCGCCCACGAGAGGTGCCAAGGCAAGCCGCCACATCCACTTTCCAAACACGGCGTTCTGCATTTCCCGTCTCCTTTTTTACACTGACGGGAACATACACTATTCAGGATGCTAGGCACAACTGATTTCAGCCGACTGATTTCACCCGCCCTTGGCCCTCTCCTCAGCCAGCCGCGAGTTTATTCTAAGTAAAGCGGCCGGAACGGAACCATCGGAAGAAACCTGAATGAGTCGACGGATTCCCTGAGCGATCAGCAACCCTCGTGCTAATTCCGATTTCCATACGAATCAGCTGCCCTGCAGATGATCGTCAATTTCCTTGAACCGGAGGATATCGTTTTCAGGCACACCGCAAGCCGAAAACTCCTCCTTCCATCTTGCTGTGGCCTCGAAAACCTGCTCAACCACGCTCTTCGCGCGACTGACACCCCACGCTCGCCCCAAATTTTCCAGCGTTTCCCGGCCGGGATAATACGATCCGAACTCAAAGGCCAGGACGTGTTCCCTTCGCCTCCCCAGATCGGGAACAAGGTCAAAGGCGGGCGAAAGCCGCCACCCCCGCTCGCTGTCATGAACCATCCAAAAATTCTTAAGGTGATCATCCGTATTGCCCAGGACTGCGTTGAAGACCATCTGGCGGTAAAGCCGTTCGGCATCGTCCTGTGGATCGCGGCTGTATTTCCGGACGACGGCCAGCAAGTCCTGATAGCGGTGCTGATAGTAACCTCGGGCTTTCAGCAGGCTATGAAAACTGATCATGTGCCGGCGCCCGCCCGGAATCACATCGAACCGCTGGACCAGAAGCACGGATTTGCCCTCGCACGGGAGTAGCCGGGAAGCCGGAACGGTAAGGCCCGCCTTCGCCGCCAGATTCAGGCTGGCGGCCTCGATCTTCACAACATCCTCCTGATCCTTCACGCTGGCGAACTTGGCCAGATAGTGAACGGCATGCTCTTCATCCCAGACCACAACTTTTGGCCGGGCGCCGCCAGGGGAACTTCCCGCGCTGAAAAGAAGCGAAAGTCCCGCCTCCGACGCCTCCCCCCGCTCGAACCGGGCGGCTTCTTCAACAAGCGTCGACAGAAGAAGAATTGAGATGTCGGCCGAGGGGGGTCCGGGTTTTGACTGATCCGTGTACGATAGGGCGCCCAATCCGGAGTTGCCAAGACGAAGAAGAAGATTTGGCAGGTTCTGCCCTTGCAGGGGAATGCGGTGTTTGCGAACAAGGAGTTTGCGCCCCCAGTCATCGGGCAGGCTGTCTTCGAAGACTCCGAAGACGCCCGGGTGCTCAATCGGAAACGTATCGGCCTTCAGGGGCAACGAAACCGGATCCAGCGCAAAGGCGTCAGGCCTCTTCAAATAGCCCGGTTCATACCGGAAGGCACCTCTTGCTTGCCCGTTTTCGGCGATTTCGCAAACCATTTCTCCAACAGCCTGATGAATGTTGCTTGATCGCTCCCAAACCCTGGCGCGGTACATCAAGGCGACCTCCTCCTCGATGCCCGCCGGCGGGAAGGCGCCTTCATCTGATCGAATTTGGCGAACAGGTCCTCCGCCCTGGCCAGAATGGCATCCCAATCCCCGGCCCGGTCAAGAACCTCAAGCGCTGCAGACCAGAACCCGATTAACACAGTAGAGTCCCCCGCCTCCATCTTGCGGAGGGTCGGCACGCTAATGCCAATCCTGGCGGCAAATATCGCCTGGGTTTCGTTTCGCCTGATTCGTTCATCTCGCAATCGCAACCCAAGGCTTTGCAATTTGAAATCAGACTGATACATAGACATCACCTTTAATAAAAACTATAATTTCTATTATTGGCTATAATTTGCTGTAATGCAAACAATTATTTATTTAACGGGGGTTGACAAGCTGCTCGATCATAGAGGATGCGTCCGTCACGGGCTTCTGGCAGGTGAAATTCCGGCACACGTACGCCGCGGCCTTCCCCTCGAGGGGAACCATGTCGCGGAGGAAGGG
Source organism: Kiritimatiellia bacterium (assembly GCA_044346855.1). GTDB lineage: Bacteria > Verrucomicrobiota > Kiritimatiellia > CAIKKV01 > CAIKKV01 > CAIKKV01. The sequence continues at coordinate 12,851 of JBIIYJ010000100.1, read as the reverse complement.
CATGCGCCCGGCCATGTCGGCCTGGGACGCCCCGCCTTCCGCCAGGAAGACCATCACATCCGGCCTGAATGCGTGCCGGAGGGCTTTCAGCAGGTTCGTCACGTCGGGCGCGTGCTGCCTCCCGGCGATCACCACCTGGCTCAGCCCCCTCTGACGCAAAGCCAGCGCGGCCATGAGCTGCGGAGCGCTGTCGGGCGCGTCCCGGAGCGTCTGGCCGAATGCGGCGAACAGGGCGTCGACCCGGGCCTCATAACCCTTTTCAGGGGCCGCATGGTGAAGCCGCAGCAGATTCAGGGCAGAAATCGAATTGGCAGAGGGCTCCGCCCCGTCGTAGGACTCCTTGAGCCGGAGCAACAGCCGTGAATCGTTCCCCGCGTCGAAAAAGCCGCCCGCCGGTTCGTCCCCGAACAGCTCGATCTGCCGGTCCTGCAACCGGACGGCCCACTCCAGGAGGCGATGATCAAACGACGCCTCGTACAGGTCCAGCGCACCCTGGATCACGCACGCGTAATCAAGGCACGATGCGTCGATGGCCGCCTCCCCCGCCCGGAAGCGCCGCCAGAGCCGGGCCGGCTCGCGCTCAAGGCGGTGGCGGATGAAACGCATCGCCCGCTCGGCCGAGTCCAGGTAATCCGCATCCCCGTAGACCTGGTGCGCCCGGGCGAAGGCCGAGACCATCAGCCCGTTCCAGGCCGCCAGCGCCTTGTCATCCAGCCGCGGCCGGGGCCGCTCGGCCCGGGCCTGGAACAGCCGCTGCCGCCCCTGCTCCAGCATCCGGCGCGCCTCCTCAGGCGTGATACTGAAAGCTTTGCCAAGGTCGTCCAGCGACTCGGTCACATGGAGCATGTTCTTGCCGGACATCCCCGCGCCGCCCGGGGAACCCAGGTTCCCGTCCCGTTTCACGCCGTAATACCGGCTGAAAACGGGGCCGGCATGCTCCCCCAGCACGGCCTTGATCTCGGCCGCCTCCCAGACGTAAAACGCCCCCTCCTCCAGGTTCTCGCTGTCCTTGAATTCGAGACTGTCGGCGTCCTCGGCCGAATAGAACTGCCCCTCGGGGCCCGTCATGTCCCGCCGGACATAATTGAGCGTGTCGCGCGCCACGGAGCCCAGGGCGGGGTCGCGGGTGGCTAGAAAGGCGTCCAGGTAGACCAACGCGAGCTGCGCCTGGTCGTAAAGCATTTTCTCGAAGTGCGGCAGGCGCCACCGCTCATCCACGGCGTACCGGTGGAACCCGCCACCGATCCGGTCGTGGATGCCGCCGTCCGCCATCCGGCGGAGCGTGTGCACAGCCATGGCCAGCGCCTCGCGGTTTCCCGTGAGGACCGCATGGCGCAGCAGAAAGTGCAGCGTCGCCGGCCGGGGGAACTTGGGCGCACCCCCGAAGCCGCCGTGAACGGGATCATACGACGCCCGGATCTGCTCAAAGGCCGCCTCGGGCGCCTTCTCACCCGTAGGAATGCCGCCCTGGACCCGCCCCACCGCGGCCTGCAACTGGTCCATCGCCTCCTGCCCTGCCGTCTCGAGCCGGCCCGCGTCCGCCCGCCAGGCCTCGGCAATGCGCCTCAGCAGCGTCTTCAAGCCGGGCCGGCCGCCGCGGTCATCGGGAGGGAAATAGGTGCCCCCGTAGATGGGCTTCAGCGAGGGCGTGAGAATGACCGTCATGGGCCAGCCCCCGGAGCCGGTCGCCGCCTGCACATAGGCCATGTAAACCGAATCCACGTCGGGCCGCTCCTCGCGGTCGACCTTGACGGAAACGAACTCGCGGTTCAACAGCTCCGCCACCTCCGGGTCCTCGAACGATTCCCGCTCCATCACATGACACCAGTGGCAGGTCGCATAGCCGACCGAGAGGAAAACGGGCCTGTTCTCCTTGCGGGCCCTGGCGAAGGCCGCCTCCCCCCAGGGATACCAGTCCACGGGGTTGGTGGCATGCTGGAGGAGATACGGGCTTTTCTCGCGGGCGAGGCGGTTGGCCTGGCGCTCCTGGGCGACACCGGCTTGCGGATTCATGTCAGTTTATTCTCCCGTAAGCGGTCCTATTAATAAGCACCAGCCTCACCGGGTCACGCCTCGCGTCACGACCGGACCAGGCCGCTTCCACATCATCATGGACGATTCCGTCGATAACCACCAGCGGTTTCCCCCAGATTTCCGACGGCTCGCCGAATTCCGCGGGCGGCGGGTCCGCCGGCTCCGCCGCCAGGACAATGCGCTCCCCCGCCGGGTCCCCCATTTCACCTGCGAGCAGGTCGACCAGCACCCAATCGCCCGGCGACTGGCTGTACTCGGCCCAGAACCGGGGACCGGCGAACGTCCAGGATATTCCCCGCTCCGGCAGCACAAGCCCGGAAACCAGGCGCGCCGCCAGACCGAGCTCACGCAGCTCGGCCACAAAGCGCGCATGCAGGGCATGGGCGCGATCGGAGTCCGAAAGCGTCCGGACCAGTTCCGCGCCTTCCGGGCCGGCCAGGCGCGCAAACACGGACCGGACCTGCTCCAGACCGGCCCGTTCCGACAACTCCGGCTCCATGATCCGCCGGTCGGGCGGCATCAGCCGGGCCAGATAGGGCCGGAAACCCGACGCCGCGGCCGAAGCCGGCCGGGCGCGGGGTTGACCCCACCGCTCAACCCGGAAAAGGACGGAGAGGGAGTCGCTCCCGTTGCCTTCTGAAAAATCCACATGCAGCAGCCGGTTGCCGCCGGCCACCTCCCGCACGGTCGCGGGCAGGCCGCCCTGGACCAGGTACTCGGCCAGCACCTGCCGGTCATCGTCGCGCGGCATCGGGATCCAGACCTGGATGGAGCGGGCTTCGGCGGGGATGTCCCTCATGGCCAGCGTGAAGACGGCGTCAAGGGACCGCTCTTCGGCCGCCGCCAGAAGCGGGATCAGCAGGATCGTCAGCACCAGTTTCACGGCCGCCTCCCTTCCGAAGCAAAAGGGGCGGGCAGATCCATATCCCGTTTCTGCCTCGCCCCTGTTCATGGCTCCCAGTCTTGCCATGCCTTTATTAAACATCAGCACAGGGAACGTTGCCATCAGGTGAAACCTGAATGCCGGCGTCAGCTTTCCTGAGCGCGAGCCCCCTCGCCGGCCTCCTTACCGGACTTGACATTGGGCTTCCCATTGTCGATAAAGAGGCAAACGGGAGGGAACGATGGCTTATGCGGTGATTTGCCTGGTTGCCATGCTCGTGGCGGGGCTGACGCTCTTTTCAGGTTTCGGCCTTGGCACCCTTCTGATGCCGGCGTTCGCGCTCTTTTTCCCTCTTCCGGTGGCCGTGGCGGCCACGGCCGTTGTGCACCTTGCGAACAATCTGTTCAAGGTGGTCCTGGTGGGCCGGAAGGCCGATCCCGGCATCGTGCTTAAATTCGCCCTCCCCGCCGCGCTGGCCGCCATCGGAGGCGCGCTGCTCCTGGAATTCGTCTCCGCCGCCCCGCCGGTTTTCGAATACGCCTTCGCCGGTTCGTTGCGCCAGATCACCCCGGCCAAGCTGGTGATCGCCGGACTGGTCATCGGCTTCGCCTCGCTCGAGCTGAACCCCCGGTTTGAAAAGCTGGCGTTCAACCCGAAACTGATCCCGCTGGGCGGCGCGCTCTCCGGCTTCTTCGGCGGACTCTCCGGGCACCAGGGCGCCTTGCGCACGGCGTTCCTGATCCGGGCGGGTCTCGGCAAGGAGGCGTTCATCGGCACCATGGTGGTTTCCGCCGTGGTGGTGGACGTCACCCGCCTGGCGGTCTACGGCGCCACCTTCGCCTCCGGCTCTTTTTCCCACGAGGGACGGAGCGCCTGGGGGCTGATCGTCGCCGGTTCGCTCGCCGCCTTCGCAGGGTCGTTCGCCGGCTCCCGGCTGGTGAAGAAAGTCACCATGCGCTCCATCCAGGTGCTGGTGGGCGTCATGCTCCTGCTCCTCGGCCTGGCGCTGGGGGCGGGTCTGATTTAACAAGGAATTCCGATGCCCCCATCCTCGATTCAGGTTGCACGGGAACTATACCTGGAGGCGCCTCCGGGCATTGCCGTCTACGCCCAGAACCCCTGCTATGTGTCGGCCCGGGGCCGCTCGCTGGTGGAGTCGGTCAAACACGAGGCGCTTCACTTCGACGAAAAGGGCCGGCGCGTCTACTACCACCCCCGCATGTTCCGGCGCTTCTCGCCCGACAACGGCCGCACCTGGACCGCCGCGCCCGACGAACCCGCCGAACAGCCCGCCGAATTGAAGGGCCGGCGCCGCAACGTCTCGCTGCATGCCCTGGATGAGGGCCGCAACGCCCTGGTCAGCCTCCACTGCACCTACGACGTGGACCCGGCACAGGAAATGTTCGCCGTGGGCAACCTGCGCAAATGCACCTATCGCCCCTGGTACGAGCTCTCCTTCGACGGCGGCCGCACCTGGACCGCGCCCAAGCCCGTTGTGGACGAGCGCCCCGGCTACGATGAAACCCACTGGGGCCCCGACCTGATCGTCGGCTGCAGCGGCGCCTCCACGGACCTTTCCGCGCCGGTCTGGCTGGGCGACGGCAGCCTCCTCTTCGGGCTGACGCTCACCCACGCCCCCCTGGGCGGCGTCGATGTCCGGACCCCCGGCCGCCCGGGGTGCCATGGCGTGACCTACCTGCGGGGGCGCTGGAACAGCGCGGGCACCGACCTGGCCTGGCGGCTGGGTGCGCCGATCGTGCTCGATCCCGCGCAGTCGCCCGTGGGCTGCTGCGAGCCGGCTCCCGCGGCGCTGGGCGGCGAGCGGCTGTTCAACGTCATGCGCTGCCAGGGCAGCGAGGCGCTCGGCATTCCCTCCACCCGCTACTCGACCTACTCGACCGACGGGGGGGACACCTGGAGCGCGCCCGAGCCGCTTCGTTACGACGACGGCGGAACCGTCTGGACCCCCGCCTCGCTCTCCTCTTTCTTCCACTCCTCGCGCACGGGAAAATGGTACTGGCTGGCCAACATCCTCCCCGGCCCGGTGCCCGGCCAGATGCCGCGCTACCCGCTCTGCCTGGCCGAATTCGATCCGGAGCGGCGCTGCGTAATCCGGGACAGGGTGCACGCCATCCAGGACCGCCCGCCGGGCCTCCCCGAACAGGTGCGCTACACGAACTGGGGCTTCTACGAGGAGCGGGGCAGCGGCGACCTGATTATGACCCTGCCCGAGCAGCCCAAAATCATGAATTTCACGGCCATGACGAAACCCGGGGATTTCACGGCGGATTGCCTGCGTTACCGGATCCGCCTGCCTGAATGATGGAACGATCGGACCGCCCATGAAACCAGCCAGCCTCCAGTGGACCGACGAAAGCAACCAGATCGGCGACGGGGAAGTGCCGCTCCGCCAGGACTTCAACGATCCCGACACCGAGATCCCGGTTTACCGTCTGACCTCGTACCCCGCCGTCAACAGCAACATCTACCCGGAGTCGCCGGTCAGCAGCCCGGACGGCCGCCGGTTCATCTTCCAGCGCACGGAGTTGGGGACGCAAGCCCTGAGCTACTGGATTGCCGACACCGCGACCCGCCGGATCCGCCGGATCACGGACCAAAACGAGGCGAAGGCCGCCCCGATCTTCTCCCCGGACGGGACATCCATCTACTACCTGGCCGGCGGCCTGCTCCGCCGCATGTGCCCGGACTCCTTCGAGCGGGAGGACCTGTGCCCCGTCCCGCCAGACCGGCGCTCCTGGACCTTCGGCCTCTCCATGGCCCGGACGGGGCTGCGCTTCATCTTCCGGGAGTGCGACGTGCCCGCCAGGCGGTTCTCCCTGGGCGTGCTGGACGCGGAAACAGGCGCTTTTGTCCCCGTTTTCACTAATCCGGACGCGCCCTGCAGCCACGGCCAGTTCAGCCGCAACGCGGACTGCCGGATCATGTTCCAGGTGAACGACGGCATGGAGTTCGACGCCCTGGGCAACTGGACGCGGCTCGTGGGCGATAACGGCGCCAGCCTCCACATCGTGGACCAGGACGGAACGAACCACGTCAAGCTCCGTGTGGGCTCGTCGCCCCTCGAGCGGGTGCAGGGCCATCAGACCTGGGTGGGCACGACAGGCACGGTGATCACCACGCTCCACCGGCGCAGGACACCGGCCCACCCCTGGATCCAGGACCGAATCGTGACACTCGGCGCGGAGGACGAGGCTTACCGGATCGTCGGCGAAGGGCCCGGCTTCACGCACATCCACACCGATCCCGGCGGCAACTACTGGGTTTCCGACTGCAACCGGTCCGCCTGCATCTACCTGGGCTCGATCCGAACCGGACGCCATCGTCTTTTCTGCAACACCGGCTCGACCTTCGGCGCCCCCCAGTATACGCATCCGCACCCGTTTTTCCTGGGCGACGGCAAGTCTATCGGCTGGAACAGCGACGTCACGGGCATCCCGCATATCTTCTTCGCCCGCATCCCGGAAGGCTTCCTTGAGGAACTGGATTAGGGCTTCGCGTCGCTGGCAGTTTCGATGAAGAGAGCGCCAGGACTAACTCGCGTCCTTGCCGGCGGGAAGGGTGAACCAGAACACCGAGCCCTTGTCGGGCTCCGACTCCACCCAGATCCGGCCGCCGTGGCGCTCGACGATTTTCTGGCAGATGGCGAGCCCGATCCCGGTGCCCGGATACTCCTGCCGGGTGTGCAGCCGCTGAAAGAGCTGGAACAGTTTCCCCGCATACTGCGGCTCGATTCCGATGCCGTTGTCCGTCACGGACAACACCCACTCCGCCCCCTCCCGCCGCGCCCCCACATGAACCTTGGGACGCCTGTTCTTCCGGCGGAACTTGAGGGCGTTCCCAACCAGGTTCTGCAGCAGCTGCCCGACCTGCCCCGGATCGGCGTGCACGACCGGCAGCGGGTCGGACGATATCGCGGCGTTGACCTCGTCAATGCTGTTGCGCAGCATGACCTTGACGTGCTCCATCACGGCGGCCAGGGCCACCGGCTTGGGCTCGATCCCCTTGACGCTCACCCGTGAATAGGCCAGGAGATCCCGGATCAGCTCGGCCATGCGGCCAGCCCCGTCCGCCGAGTAGCGGATGCATTCCTCCGCCGCTTCATCCAGCCGCCCCCGGCACTTTTCCTGCAGCAGGCTGAGAAAACTCGTCACCATCCGCAGCGGCTCCTGGAGGTCGTGGCTGACGACATAAGCGAACTGCTCCAGATCCTTGTTGGAACGCGCCAGGTCGCGGGCCGTCTGACGGAGCACTTCTTCCGCCTGCTTGCGCTCGGTCACGTCGGTGATCACGCTTTCGTAGAACGCGATCCGGCCGTCTGGCCAGCGCAGGGCATGGGTGTAGTCGGACATCGCGCGAACCCGGCCGTCCCGATGGAAAAGCCGGTACTCCATCATGAAAACATCGCGCCCGGCGGCTTCATGCTCGGCCAGCTCACGCTCGAGCCGGGGCACGTCCTCGGGATGGGTGGCGGAGATCCAGGAAACCCGGCCGCTCAGGAAGTCGTCAGCCGTGTAGCCCAGCTGGGAAACGTTCGAGGACACGAAGACGACGGGAAAGCCGGGCTCGGTTTTCCAGCGGAAGGCCATCGAGGGGCTGCGGTTGATGATGGTCTCCAGCTCCCGCGATTTGGCCAGCGCTTCGACCAGCGCAAGCTCTTCCCGCTTGCGGTCCGTGATGTCGATCCAGAACGACTGGATCAGCCTCTGGTCGCCGATGCCGACCGGGCTTGTCCGGACCTCGACGCACCGCAGCTCGCCGTTTTTAGCGCGTTGCCTTGTCTCGAAAACAGAAATTCCGTCGGCGATCACGCACTGACTGTGCCGCCTGATTTCGTCCGCCGTCTCAACCACCTCGATGTCCGGCAGGGCGAGTTTCGCGAACTCGGCCCGCGTGTACCCGAGCTGCTGGCACGCCCGGTCGTTGAAATCCACGATGGCCAGCGTCTCCGGATCGATCAGGACGATCGCATCGGCCGCCTGCGCGAACAGGATCCGCAGCCGCGCCTCACTCTTCCGCACGCTCTCCTCGGCGCGGAGGTGCGCCTCCTCCGCCCGGGTCTTGGCCAGAGCCGTGGCCAGGTGGCCCGCCAGCCGCTCCCACAAGGCCACTTTTGAGCCCGGGAACAGGCCTTTGCCCGGATCGGCGAAATGGAGCATTCCCAGTATTTTCTCGCCGGAGCGCAGGGGAATCAGCGCCAGCGACCGGGTGCCGGCAAGCCGGCAGGCGGAGCGGATCCGGGGCGGCTGGCAGGCCCCGCAAGCGGCGGCCGAAAAGGCGGCCAGGTCATCGATCCGGACGCTCCCCCCGGCCGTGCTGGACGGCGCCAAGCTTTCGGGGCGTCCGCACAACACGCAGCCGCACAGACACGCGAGCCGGGGGTTGCCCTTGCCGCCCGGACACGCCCCCGGCCCGCCCCGCTCGAGAAGGGAATTTTCCTCCCGGATAAAATCGGCCGGATAGCCCCGCGCGGCGTAAAACGGGTAATCTCCGCCTTCTTCCAAGCGAATCCCCACGGACTGGCACCGCGCCTGTTCGCGGAAAAAATCAAGCGCGGCCTCGGCCAGGTCGGCGGTGCCGGAGGCCTGGTTGATCAGGCGCAACAGGCAGACGTTCGCCTCCTGCTCCTCCCCGGCTGGCTTGCCGCGGGGGCGACCCGAAGAACCCTTGCAGTCCTTGGCCTTGCCCATTGTGTTCCGTTCCTGCGGACTTACGCCCGCTTCGAACCAGACACTCATCCAACAACAAAATCAAAATACAGCTGAAGATTATCTCTAATTTGGGGACCTGGCAACAACATTTTTTACCTTTTTAACGGGAGCCTAACGGGAGTCACTCGAGGCGAATCCCGCGGCGCTCCAGTTCCCGGCGCCAGCGGTCAGCCAGCTCCGGCCTGCCCGCGGAAGAGTAGCTCCTGACCAGGGCGGCCATGGCGGCCAGATCGTCCGGCTCCTGCCGAAGCAGCCGGAGCCACTCCGCCTGCGCCTCCTCCCGCCGGTTGAGGGCGAAAAGCGTGACCCCCAGGTTGTAGCGGGCCTTGGCATTCACCGGGTTCAGTGCCAGTTCGCTGCGAAAATGGCCCTCCGCCTCCGCCCACTGACCCGCGTTCATGAGGGAGAAGCCCAGATTGTTGTGCGCCATGGGCTCGGCGGGATTCGCCTCCAGGGCGCGCCGGTAGGCAGCCCGCCCCGCGGCGGGGTCCTGCCGCGCATATTCCAGGAACAGCCCCCGCTGCAGGTGGGCCAGCGCGGAATGGGGCGACTGCCGCACGGCCGCTTCCGTGAAGACCGCCACGTTGGCGAAATCGCCCTGATAAAGGAACGACCGGCCAGCCAGCGCCAGCACGGCGGCCGCGGCCAGGGCGACCGCCGCCGGACGGGCGAGCCGGACCGGCCGGAGCCATTCGGCCAGGAAAAGAGCCGCCCCGGCCACGGAGGGATAGAGCCGGCTTTCCAGGACCAGTTTATCCGCCCCGGGAAGATTGGCCGCCATGGGCAGCAGCATGGCCGCAAGCGCCAGAAGCAGGATCCGTCCCCTTCGCCCCCCGCCGAGCGCGGCAAATGCGGCCAGGATCACCGCCGCCGCCACGAATCCGGTCCACAGGCGGACGTCGGAAGGGGTGGCGATCACCTCGTAATAAAGCGGAACAAACAGCTTGCCCAGCCCCGCGACCAGCATCGGCAGCCGGCGGAAGGCCGTCAGCACCCCATCGGCCAGGAACCCGGACGTCGCCCCCATCACGCCCACCCGGACCGCCGCGAACAGGGCCACCGAACAGCCCCAGCCGAGCCAGGCCCAGGGGCGCCAGACTGTCCGCGTCCCCTCCCCCCCCAGCCGGAGCTGGGCCAGGAAGAGAAGCGGCAGGCAGACCGCCGCCTCCTTGCTGAAAAGGGCGCCGAGAAAACAGGCCAGGTGCAGCGAGCGTCGGATCCGGGAAGATCGCTCCTGCTCCTTGATCAGGGCCAGCCACGCGCCCAGCGCAAAAACGGCGAACAGCATGTCGTTGCGCCCCGGGATCCAGGTCGCGCCCTCCACCGCGGCCGGATGCACGGCGAAGACAAGGGCCCCGAGCAGGGAGGGACCCTCTCCGCAGCAGAGGCCGCGCAGCACCGCCAGCACCAGCAGGCAGGCCGCGAGGTGGATCAGCAGGTTGGAGAGATGATAGCCGAACGGCTTCACGCCGCTCCACAGCGCGTCCAGCGCGAAGGACGCCGTGATCACGGGGCGATAGTACGGGCTGCCTTTGAGATAGGGGTCGCCGAACGCTTTCCACAGGGTCGAGGGCTGGGCCAGGTAGGCCTGGCGGTCGAGCACCAGCGACCGTTCGTCGAGATAGGTGAAATCGAAGAACAGCGTGCGCCCATAAAGCCCCAGCACCGTCAGAAACAGCAGAAGCAGGCTGCTCCAGCGGCCGATCGCAGGCGCTCCAGGCAGGGATGTTTCAACGGTCATGGGCGACATGATATTAGTCCATCATTCCTTTGAAGTCGCTTTGACGCGCTCGCGACCGGTCAAAAGGCCAGATAAGCCGCCTTCAGCAGATCCCGCAGGGGATTGAAGCCGGCCGGGCCGAAGCCCAGCGGGCTGTGCAGCCGCCAGCCCTCGGCGTGCGCGAAGCGGCCGGAGAGTCGGCCGACCTCCTCGCTCATCTTTTCCATCTCATGCAGGTAGGCGTCCATGCCCTGGCTGACATCCAGCCATTCTTTCTGGGACTTGTGACAGGCCAGCATGGCGCGTTTGGTTGCCAGCACGGACGCCGTGTCGATGAAGGCGTCGCAGGCGATCGGCTTGCCGAGTCCGTCGCGCAGCCCGTGCGGCAGTACGTGGTAGAGGGCCGCGGGGGCATCCCAGCAAGGCCGCGCCGGAGCGGTCTCGAAGTTGCGCATCGACTTCGCAAACACGGCGGTGACGGTCAGGCGGGTGGTGTTCTGGTGATCCTCCATGTAGTCCTGGGGCGACTGGGTGAGCACGATCACGGGGCGGATTTCCCGCACCACGGCGGCCACGCGGGCCAGCGAGGGGCCGTCGTAGAAGATGGCGAGGTCGTCGAAGAGCGGCGCGTGGCAGACGGCCCCGGCAAGGGCCGCGGAGGCCCGGGCCTCCTCCCCGCGCAGGCGGATGATCTCTTCCTTGGAATGCCGGACCGTGCCGCAGTGGCCGTTCGCCAGGTTCCACATGTGGATCTCGGCTCCGGCCTGCTTCAGCAGCAGGAGCGTGCCGGCCATCATGAACTCGATGTCGTCGGGATGCGCGGCGACCGCCAGGACCACGGGCTTGCTAGGTGTGCTCATGCGCGAAACGTTAGCCGTTCGGAAAACACGGTGTCAAGCGGCAAGTCCGGGCAAGTCGGGGTTTTCCGAAGTGACAGCGGGAGGAAACGTTGTATCATCCCCCCTTGAGTCGAGTCATGCGGGGAACCATCAGATGACAAACCTGCCGAACTATGCGTTGTGGGACCCCCGGACGCCTATACCGCCCGTCGAAGCCTTGACCCGCCCCCGTGGCGCGGTTGACGTCATGGTTCACCGCGCGGATGCGGCGTTCGGATTCCTGCACGACAACGCCGTGGCCTGGCACGGGGATACGCTCTTCGCGGCCTGGTACAACTGTCCGGCCTGGGAGATGGCGGAATCCTCCTGCATCCGCGGTCGGCGCTCCCGCGATGGCGGCCGATCCTGGTCGGGGGCCGAGGTTATCGCCTCCGACGGGAAAGGCCGCGGAGTGCTGTACGTCCCGGTCGTCCTTCTTTCCCAGGCGGGAACCCTCTTCGCCTTCGTGAGCAACATGACCGGGGCGGATCAGGTGACCCGCTGCGAGGCGTTCGTATTAGATCGAATTTCGGGACAATGGGAAAGCCGGGGATTTATCGCAGGCCCGTTCCTGCCCAACTGCGCCCCGCTGAAAATGGCGGACGGCCGCTTCATCATGGCCGGGAGAATGGCCCGGCAAGCGGGCGCCAAACCCGAAACGCCGGCCGTGGCTCTTTCCGCGGGGGCCGACGTCACGGCCCCCTGGACGACCGTCCCGATGGCGGGTGAGGCGAACCCCCTGCCCCGCGAGCCCTTTCCCGAGAGCACGCTCTGGATCGACGGGCCTGACATCACCGCCGTGGTCCGCGGCGGCTTCGTCTTCACGAGCCCGGATTACGGCCAAAGCTGGAAAGGCCCCTTCCGGCATACGCTTCCGGCCGAGGCAAGCAAGCTGTATGCCGGCACGTTGTCAACGGGGCAGCGGTACCTGCTCTGGAACCGGCCCGACCCGGGCGGGGCGGAGCGCAATCTGCTGACGCTGGCAGTCGGCCGTCCGGGCGGACGGGATCTGGCCGCCATGTGGAAGCTGAGGCACGGCCCTGAAGGGGCCCTTCAGGCAGGCCCGCAATGGTCCTACCCGTGCGCGATCGAGCACGACGGCAACCTGTATGTGATTTACACATCCGAAAAGAAGCACAGCGTGATGACCGTCGTCCCCGTTGAGGCTTTGTCGTGGTGATCCCGGCCCGTTCGCGATCACCGGAGGTGCGCGAACCCGGGCCGCTGGCGGCCGTTCAGAACACGAAAACCGGGCCGATGAGAATGGACGTGTCGTCCGTGGTGGCGTGCTCCATGTAGTCGAACCGGAGCGCCAACCCCCAGCGACGGGTGAATCCGGTCGTCAGGCGGGCGTGGACGTTGTTGAAGTCTTCCGCCAGTTCCCGGCTGTCCTGGTAGTAATACTTCAGGTTCAGCCCCACCATGCGCCAGCGCCAGTCCACGGACAGCCCATAGAGATACGAATCATTGTCAACGTCGCCATGGAGCGTGTCGATCCGCTCCCAGGCGTACCCGACGTACGGATTGAAGGCCAGCCCCCAGGGCTTGATCCGCAACAGGGGGCCGGCCTTGACCATCGGCACCTTGACCTCGATCTCCTCCTGCGG
>JBIIYJ010000353.1:0-5202 GCA_044346855.1 Kiritimatiellia bacterium | reverse complement strand
GTCTACGACAAAGTGAATGTCATCCCCACTTTGTCGTGAACTTTGTCGTTAACATTGTCGAAAAGCTTCGTCGCATCATGACAACGACTTTTGGTAAGAATGGCACAAGGGAAATGAGTACGGATCGACGAAGTCTACGACAAAGTTTACGACAAAGTGAATGTCATCCCCACTTTGTCGTTCACTTTGTCGTTAACATTGTCGAAAAGCTTCGTCGCATCATGACAACGACTTTTGGTAAGAATGGCACAAGGGAAATGAGTGCGGATCGACGAAGTCTACGACAAAGTGAAAGTCATCCCCACTTTGTCGTAAACTTTGTCGTGAACTTTGTCGGTCTTCTCCTCCTCGCGCTCTTCCTTCCGCCGGTCGCCCTGTCGGCCCCAATTTCCTCCCCGCTTCCGCCCGGTCGCGACAACCCCTCGCTGGCGCGGTTCGCCCGGTCGATCGTGCTGTATGTCAGTTTCGATGGCCACGCGCTGGCGGAGATCACGCCGGGCAACCCCGCGCCGCAGGGAAACGCCGGGTGGGTCGAGGCTTTGCGGAGCAAGGCCCTTGTGTTCGAACCCGGTGTTTTCGGGCAGGCTCTGGTGGTCACCAGCAACCGGGATTGCCAGGTGTCGTACCCATGCACCAGCGCGGTCCTTCGGGCGTCCGGTTCCATCGCCCTGTGGCTGAAACCGGTCGTGCTGAACCATGCCGGCTCCTATTTGTGGCCGGTCATCCTCGACGCGGCGGCCGGCGGTTACAGGGTCATGTTCGGCCGCATGGGCAACCCCGTGAACAGGGAGGCGCTCTACGCGCATCTCGCGCATGGCGGTAACAGCGTTAACGCGGTGGGGGGCAGCATGGCCCCCTGGAAGCCGGGCGAGTGGCACCTTTTCATCGTCAGTTGGGACCGCAACGGCGTGGAGTTCTCCGTGGACGGCGCCCAGCCCGCGCGGGCTTCCCTGAAGAACGCGATCGCCGGGGATCAGGCCGGCGGCTTCCGGCTGATCGCACTCGGCCGCGGCGAGGACACGTTCATCTACGACGAACTCATGCTCCTCAATGTGCCGCTGAACAAGGACGAGATCCGGTGGCTGTGGGAATGCGGGGCAGGGGCGGACAAGTGAAGAGGTAACGACGAAGTTTACGACAAAGATGTCGACGAAGTTTACGACAAAGTTTACGACGAAGTGGACGACGAAGTTGACGACAAAGTTGACGAAGAAGGAAAAGTGGGGATCATGGATATCAGCCTGCCGAATCTGTCGAGGAGGCCAGCATCGGGGGGGGGCGCGTCCGGGTGGTTCGCGTGGACGCTCGCCTTGCTCACGGCTGCCGCCCCGTGGGCCGCCGCGCCTGCGCAGGCCGACGTCCGCCTGCCGGCGCTGATCGCGGACGGCATGGTCCTCCAGCAAGGCGTGCCGGTCCGGATCTGGGGCTCGGCCACGCCCGGCGAGGCGATCACCGTCGCCTTCGCCGGCCAGAACGCCACAGGCCAGGCCGATGCGCAGGGGCAATGGAAGGTCCGCCTTGCGCCCCTCACCGCGGGCGGCCCGTATGGGATGACCGTCACCGGCACGAACGTGGTGGCGCTCACCAACATCCTGGTCGGCGAAGTCTGGATTGCCGCCGGCCAGTCGAATATGGAAATGAAAATGGCCGCCATCGGCCGGCCGGACGAGATCGCCGGCGCGGATTGGCCGCGCATCCGCGCGTTCAACGCGGCCCCCGGCGCCGACCTCGCGCCCCGGAACGACACCGCGGGAAGCTGGCAGACCTGCTCGCCCCGCACGGTCAGCGCGTTTTCCGCCGTCGCCTTCTTCTTCGCCCGCGAATTGCACCGGCAACTGGACGTGCCGGTGGGCATCATCCTCAGCGCCTCCGGCGGAACCGCCGCCGAAGCCTGGATCAGCCATGACGGGCTGCAGAGCGAACCGGCCCTGCAGCCGGCACGGGTCACGCTGGACCGCGACGCTCCCCTGGCCGCGAAGGCGCCCCGGGAGATGCAGGCCGACGACAGCACCTGGATGAAACCCGACTTCGACGATCGTTCCTGGAAATCCATCACGCTCCCGTTGTACTGGGACTATGCGCTCTATCCGGTCGAGTACAACGGCGTGCTCTGGGCGCGTCGATCGGTCGACATTCCGGCCGCCTGGGCGGGCCAGCGCCTCCGCGTCGAGTTGACCGTCGACGACTTTGAGACCACCTACTTTGACGGGCAGGAGATCGGTCGCACCACCCGGCACACCTTGCAGGCCCGGTCCTACGAGGTGCCCGCCGAACGGGTCAAGGCCGGCAAGGCCAGCGTCGCCGTGCGCACGACGAAATTCGGCTGGGGCGGGATCGTGGGCGACCAGAAGGCCCTGCGCCTCGTCCTGGCCGAGGCCCCGGACCAGTCGATCGCGCTGGCCGGCGAATGGAAGTACGCTCCGGCGCAACTCACCCGGACCGGCCTCTCCACCCGCCTGCCGACATCGCTTTACAATGCCATGATCGCGCCGCTCACGCCCTATGCCATCCGCGGCGCCATCTGGTATCAGGGCGAGGCGAACGCCTACGACCCCACGGCCTTCGCCTACCGCAAGGTCCTTCCCGCCCTGATCCAGGATTGGCGCCGCCACTGGGGACAGGGCGACTTCCCGTTCTATTTCGTGCAGCTGCCCAACTTCAAGGCGCCTTCGGACGACCCGAACGCCGACAGCGCGTGGGCGGTCCTGCGGGAGTCGCAACGGGAAACCCTCGCGGTCACCAACACCGGCATGGCGGTCGCCATCGACATCGGCGAAGCCAGCGACATCCATCCGAAGAACAAGTGGGATGCGGGCCGGCGCCTGGCCCTCGCGGCGCTGGATCAAACCTATGCGAAGCCGGTCGCGGGGCGATCGCCCCTGCCGGAGCACGTCACGTGCGACGGCCGCCGGGTGCGCATCCGCTTCAAGCACGCCGCGGACGGCTTGACGACCCGCGACGGCGGCCCGGTGAAGGGCTTCGCGCTCGCGGGCGCGGACGGCAAATTTGTTTGGGCGGAAGCCGTCATCGCGGCTGAGTCCGTGCTGGTCGAATGCGCTCAGGTGCCCGAACCCAGGGCCGTGCGTTACGCCTGGGGCGGCAACCCGGTCTGCAATTTGACCGGCGGCAACGGCCTGCCAGCCTCGCCATTCCGCGCGGACGTGCCAATCGGCCTTGACGCGCCATGACCTTGCGCAAATACTGCCTGCTGAAGGAATCTATTGAACCGCCAAAAGGACACACGAATGAGTGCTCTTCCCACGCGTATCACACTGACCAACGCGGATTGCGAACTCAGCTTCAGTCTGCCCGATGCCGCCGCCGGCGCCTGCCGGGCGGAACTGCGCTGCCGCCGCACCGACTTGAGGCTGGCAGGCGGCCTGTGCGAGGCCGACATGCTGTGGAGTCCCATCCAGCGCATTGAGACGGTCAAGGATCTGAAGGTCACCCGCGCGGAGCAAGCGTCCGCCACCCGCGCCGTATTCGGGTTTAGGGCCGAATGGGCTCGTTTCGAGTTTGACCTCGTCGTCGAGCTCGCGGGCGCCGAGTTCACCGTGACGGTGCCCTGGTCGTCTGTTCGCGAGCACCGCCAGGAGTTCTTCCGGCTCTTCGGCGTGCGGCCCCTCGCCGGCCTGCTCACGGCCACGGGCGGGGACACGGTCCTCGCCCCGGTCCGTTCCGGCGCGCTGATCCGCGTGGGGCGGCCCCGTCCGCCGATGAAGGACCAGTTCCTGATCTACGGCCAGCAGTGCCGCTGGGAGGATCTGCCCCTGCTGCCCGCCTGCGCCCAGTTCACCGAGGGACGCCACGGCGTGGCCGTCATCGCGGAGGCCGGCGACTGCGACACGCAGTACGAGATCGAGATCGCCGACGATGGCCGCGCCATCTCCGGGTTCTCGTGCCGTTACCGTTACTTCTGGCCGGATCCGGTCGACCCGATCGACCGCGTGCTCCGCTATGTGCTGCTCGACGCACCTTCGGCCAATTACTCCGGCGTCGGCCGGCGCTTGAACCGGTTCGCGCGCGAAACCTGGCGCATGAGCACGCTGGAGGAGAAGTGCGCCCGCTCCCCGGAGGTCCGCTACGCCGCCCAGGCGCTGGTGATGAAGACGTTCCATGGCATGAAGGAGCTCAACCGCGAGTATGGCGACGGCGACTACCACCGCTTCCAGACCTTCGCCGAAACCGAGGCCCAACTCCGCCAGCTCAAGGCCGCCGGCATCGAGAAGGTCTACGTTCAGCTCGTCGGCTGGAACATCGACGGCCACGACGGCCGCTATCCCATCCGCTTCCCGATCGACCCGCGGCTGGGCGGGGAGGAGGGGTTCAAGTCGCTCCTCCGGACAGGCCGCGAACTGGGCTATGTGGTGCAGGTGCACGACAACTACGCCGACACCGTGCGACCGGACAACCGCGGCGTCATCCGCATGCTCTGGGGCGATCCGGTGCCCCGCGGCATCTGGGGGGGCGGCATCATCTACGCCACCAATCCCCGCAAGCTGGGCGAGGAGCGGGCGCGGCGGGACATGCTGCGCCTGAAGGAGCTGGGCGTGGCGGGCCTCTACTACCTCGACGCCATGAGCCCCCCTCTGGAAATCGACTACGATCCCCGGAACGGCGGCCCGCGCCGCCGGCACGCCGAGGGGCTGGCCTGGATCATGGAGCAGGGGCGCGCGGTCTTCGGCGCCTGCGGCACTGAATGCGCCTTCGGCCACATCGCCCGCCACGCGGACTATATCGCCGACGTCCCCCTGCGCAATGTGTACGCCGGCCTCAAGTCGGCCACGCCGGTGCAGGGGCTGGTGGACGAATGGATCCCCCTGTGGCAGTTCATGTTCCACGGCATGCTCGTCCATACGAAAAACGATCACCCCAGCCCGGCGAGCGCCTCGTTGCTGGAGGCCGCCGAGACCGGCGCCGCGCCCCGCTCGGACTTCTCGGGCCCCAACCCGGAGCCGGGCGGCCAGATGTTCGCCATCCAGTGGGACGACCGCCTGCTGCCAGCCTACAAAGCCAAGTGCGACATCCTGCTCGGCCAGCTCGGCCGCAACCAGCTCGCGTTCATCCGCGAGCACGCCAACCTCGGCAACGACTGCTATCGGACCGATTTCAGCAATGGTTGCACGGTTCAAGTTGACTACGCCAATAAGCGCTTGACCGTGGACGACCAATCGGTGACCCTCCCCGATGTCTTCGATCGGG
>JBIIYJ010000099.1:0-16563 GCA_044346855.1 Kiritimatiellia bacterium | reverse complement strand
GCTGCGCGCTTTGATCGCGCGCTGCAAGTCGGTTTCCATGCCCAACGACAACATCGACCGCGCCATCAAGAAGGGCACGGGCGAGTTGGGCGGCGTGACGATGGAAGAGATCATTTACGAGGGGTACGCCGCGGGCGGCGTGGGACTCATCGTCAAGGTTTTGACCGACAACAAGAACCGGGCGGCCTCCGAAATCCGCCACACCTTCACCCGGCACGGGAGCGACTTCGCCTCCCAGGGCTCGGTTTCGCGCAACTTCAAGCGGCGCGGCCAGATCTTCATCATCGGCGCCGGCGTCGACGAGGCCAAGCTGATGGACGTGGTCCTGGGCGCGGGTGCGGACGACCTGCAGCCGGACGGCGAGAATTTCGAGGTTCTGACTGACCCGAAGGCCCTGCCGGCCGTCCAGGAAGCCCTGGAAAAGGACGGCTACAAGCTTGAGCAGTCGGAAGTGCGCATGATTCCCGACGCCTACGTGCCGGTGGGCGACAAGTCGGTCGCCAAGTCGGTCATGAACTTTGTCGAGGCGCTCGAGGAGCACGACGACGTCCAGGCCGTCTATCACAACATGGACGTCTCCGACGCCGTCATGGCGGAGCTGGAGAAGGAATAAGGGGCTGCGGCCCCCGGAAGAGGGATCCATGGCGGTCGAACCCCTTCGGGTTCTCGGGGTGGACACCTCGCTCAGGTCCACGGGCGTGGGCGTTGTGGAGGCGCGGGGAAACGTGCTGGCCGCCGTCGAATTCGGCACCATTCCCTTCGCCGCCCGCCTGAGCCATTCCGTCTGCCTGGCCGGCCTGTATGCGGGCATCACGGACATTCTCCGGCGCACCTCGCCCGGCGCGGCCGCCCTGGAGGGCGTTTTTTTCAGCCGCAACCTGAAGACCACGCTGGTTCTCGGGGAGGCGCGGGGCGTTGTCATCGCGGCCTGCGCGGCGGCGGGCGTTCCTATTTTCGAGTATCCGCCCCGCAGCGTGAAGCAGGCCGTGGCCGGCTTCGGGGGGGCGGAGAAGGATCAGGTCAGGCGGATGCTGATGAAGCGGCTGGGGCTGGCCGAGGAGCCGCAGGAGGACGCGGGCGACGCACTGGCGCTGGCCCTGTGCCACCTGCAGCGGAACCAGGGCCACGCGGCCCTGGCGGCGGAACCGATATGAGGAGCGCATGATCGTATTCCTGGAAGGCACGCTGGACCAGAAGGAGCCGACGCGGGTCGTGATCCTGGCGGGCGGCGTCGGCTATGAGGTGCTGATTCCCCTCAGCAGCTATGACCGGCTTCCGGCCGAGGGCCAGCGCCTGCGCATCCATGTCTACGACTGCGTGCGCGAGGACGATCACCTCCTGTTCGGCTTCATGGCGGCCGAGGAGCGCCGACTCTTCGCGCTCCTGCTCGGGGTGACCGGGATCGGCCCCAAGACGGCGCTGAGCGCGCTGAGCGGGTTGGCGACCCGCGATTTCAAGGCGGCCGTCCTGGCCGGCGACGTGAAGCGCCTCAGCGGCATCCAGGGCATCGGAAAGAAGACCGCCGAGCGGATCATCCTGGACCTGAAGGACAAGTTCACCCCCGCCGAGGCTGCCGAGGCGGCCGCGGCCGCGCCCCTGGATCCCTCCGCCGTCAAGGCCCGCGACGCGGTGCTGGCGCTCGTGGCGCTGGGCTACAAGCGCGGAGAGGCGGAGGCGCTGATCCGCAAGGCGTTGGCCGGGACGGATATCACGGAGCTCGACGTCGAAACCGTCATACGAAAGGCGCTGGCCGGATGAAGGACCGGGAGATCACGGACGAACTGCGCAAGCCCGAAGGCGATCTCGACATCCGCCTCCGCCCCGGGCGCTTTGCCGATTTTGTCGGGCAGGGCAAGATCCGCGAGCGCCTGGAACTGTTCGTGGATGCGGCCCGCAAGCGCGGCGACGTGCTGGAGCATGTGCTGCTGTCCGGCCCGCCCGGCCTCGGCAAGACGACGCTGGCCAACATTCTCGCGGACGCCATGGGGGCGTCGCTCAAGGTCACCCAGGGCCCGGTGATCGACAAGCCCGCCGACCTGGCCGGCCTGCTGACCAGCCTGCAGAAGGGGGACGTGCTGTTCATCGACGAGATCCACCGGATGCAGAAGAGCGTGGAGGAGTACCTCTATGCGGCCATGGAGGATTTCGTGATCGACATCATGATCGACCAGGGGGCCAACGCCCGGTCGGTGCGGCTCAACCTGCCGCCCTTCACGCTCGTGGGCGCCACGACCCGGAGCGGGCTGATCTCCTCCCCGCTGCGCTCCCGATTCGGCCTGACCTGCCGGCTGGACTATTATCCGGCCGCGGAGCTGCAGTGCATCGTGGAGCGCTCGGCCCGCATTCTTGACGTGGACCTCGATGCCGAGGGGGGGCTGGAGATCGCGCGCCGCGCGCGGGGCACGCCCCGCATCGCGAACAACCTGCTGCGGCGCGTGCGCGATTTTGCCCAGATCAAGGCCGATGGAAGGATCACCCGTCCGGTGGCGGACCAGGCGCTCAAGCTGCTCGACATCGATGAGCAGGGGCTGGACGAGATGGACAAGAAAATCCTCGAGACGGTCCTGTTCCGCTTCAACGGGGGGCCGGTGGGCCTGCATTCGCTGGCGGTTTCGGTGGGCGAGGAGCCGGACACGATCGAGGAAGTCTACGAGCCGTTCCTGATCCAGCAGGGGCTGCTGAAGCGGACCCCGCAGGGCCGGGTGGCCACGGAGGGGTGTTATGCCCGGTTCGGCGCGAAGCCGCCGGCGGGGCAGGGGACTTTGCTGTAACGACCATGCGCTGAGCGCGGGCTCCGGCGCGGTGATTTAAAACGGAAACGAGAGGGAGAGCACGATGAAGACGACGGCGCTGCGTATTTTCGGAAAAAAAGACCTCCGGCTTGAGACGTTCGACCTTCCCGAGATGAAGGACGACGAGATCCTCGCGGAAGTGATCACCAACTCGATCTGCATGTCCTGCCACAAGGCGGCCATGCAGGGGCCCGACCACAAGCGTGTGCCCAAGGACGTGGCGGTCAACCCCACGATCATCGGCCACGAGTTCGCCGGCCGCCTGGTGAAGGTGGGCGCGAAGTGGGCGAAGCAGTTCAAGGCGGGCGACCTGTTCAGCATCCAGCCGGCCCTGGCGTACAAGGGCTCGCTCGAGGCTCCCGGCTATTCGTTCCGCTGGATCGGCGGCAACGCCACCCACGTGCTGATCCCGTCGTGCGTCATGGAAATGAACTGCCTGCTGCCGTACCGCGGCGAAGGCTTCTTCAAGGCGTCCCTCAGCGAGCCCATGTCCTGCATCGTGGGCGCCGCCCACGCCCAGTATCACACCAAGTACGGCAGCTACGTCCACGAGATGGGCATCGTCAAGGGCGGCACCTGCGCCATCCTGGCCGGGGCCGGGCCCATGGGCATGGGCTGCATCGATTACCTGGTCAACGGGCCCCGCCAGCCCAAGCTGCTGGTGGTGACGGACATCGATGACGCCCGCCTGGCGCGCGCGGCCGAGCTGATGACGGTCGAGCACGCGAAGTCGCGCGGCGTCACGCTGGTCTACAAGAACACGAAGACCGAAGCCGATCCCGTGGCGGCGCTGAAGGCCCTCGCGGGCGGCGACGGGTTCGACGACCTTTTCGTGTTCGCCCCGGTGGCCCCGGTGGTGGAGCAGGCCGACGCCATTCTCGGGCGCAACGGCTGCCTGAATTTCTTCGCGGGCCCCACAGACCCCAAGTTCAGCGCCAAGTTCAACTTCTACAACGTGCATTATGCCGAGACGCATATCGTGGGCACCTCGGGCGGGAACACCGACGACATGCGCGAGTCGCTGGAGCTCATGTCTGCCGGCAAGATCAATCCTGCGGCGATGATCACGCACATCGGCGGCATCACGGCGGCGAAGGACACAACCCTGCGCCTGAACGAGATTCCGGGCGGCAAGAAGTTGATATACACGCACCTGGATTTCCCGCTGATCGCCATCCAGGATCTGGCCGCGAGCCCGAACCCGCTGTTCTCTCAGCTCGGGGCCATCTGCCAGAAGCATGGCAACCTCTGGAACGTCGAGGCCGAACGCCACCTCATGGCCAACGGTCCCCAGTTCAAGGGCTAATTGACTGGGACAACCCGGACGGGCGCCTGTCACACTGCGCCAACCTGGCTCACTTCTGTGACAGACCCTCCGGGTTGATTTTTTTACGACACGTGTAAATATCTGGTTGATAGCGACTTAAGACTATCAACTTAAACCGCCGCATCTTGGCATGGCTATTGCTTCTATATATTTGCCGAACATACCTGTTTTGCCGGTGACGGCCATGGGAGGATATAAATATGGGCAAGGTGCTTGGAATAGATTTGGGCACGACGAATTCGTGCATGGCCGTCATGGAAGGCGGAGAGCCGACGGTTATCGCGAACGCCGAAGGGATGCGCACGACGCCTTCCGTGGTGGGGTTCACCAAGAGCGGCGAGCGTCTGGTTGGGCAGGCTGCCAAGCGGCAGGCCATTACGAACCCGAAGCAGACGGTTTATTCGATCAAGCGTTTCATGGGGCGCAAGTTCGATGAAGTGACGCGTGAGATTTCGCTGGTCCCGTACGAGGTAGTGAAGGCGGCCAATGGCGATGCCCATGTGAAGGTGGGAGACAAGACCTATTCCCCGCCCGAGATTTCAGCCATGATCCTTCAGAAGATGAAGACGGACGCGGAGGCGTTCCTGGGCGAGACGATCACCCAGGCCATCGTGACCGTGCCTGCTTATTTCAACGACAGCCAGCGCCAGGCCACGAAGGATGCGGGCCGCATCGCCGGGCTCGAGGTGCTTCGCATCATCAACGAGCCGACGGCGGCCTCGCTCGCGTACGGACTGAACAAGAAGAAGGACGAACGCGTGGCTGTCTATGACCTGGGCGGCGGCACATTCGACATTTCCGTGCTGGACATCGGGGACGGCGTATTCGAGGTGAAGGCGACGAACGGCGACACCCATCTGGGCGGCGACGATTTCGACCATGCCATCATGGGCTGGCTGATCGAGGAGTTCAAGCGCGATCAGGGCGTTGACCTGTCCAAGGACACGATGGCGTTGCAGCGGCTCAAGGAAGCGTCGGAAAAGGCGAAGTGCGAGCTGTCGACCGCGCAGAGCACCGACATCAACCTGCCGTTCATCACGGCGGACGCCAGCGGGCCCAAGCACATGAATGTGACGCTGAGCCGTTCCAAGCTGGAGCAGCTCGTGGACGCGCTGGTCGAACGGACCGTCAACCCGGTCCAGTCCTGCATGCGCGATTCCAGCCTCAAGCAGGTGGACGAGGTGGTGCTGGTGGGGGGGATGACCCGCATGCCCAAGGTGCAGGAGAAAGCGCGCCAGCTCTTCGGGAAGGAGCCCCACAAGGGCGTGAATCCGGACGAAGTGGTGGCCGTGGGAGCCGCGATCCAGGGCGGTGTGCTGAAGGGCGAGGTCAAGGACGTGCTGCTGCTGGACGTGACGCCCCTGTCGCTGGGAATCGAGACCCTGGGCGGCGTGTTCACGGTTCTGATCGAGCGCAACACGACGATCCCGACCCGGAAGAAGGAAATATTCAGCACCGCGGCGGACAACCAGTCGTCGGTGGAGATCCATGTGCTCCAGGGCGAGCGCAAGATGGCCTCGGCCAACAAGCCGATCGGCAAGTTCATGCTCGACGGCATTCCGCCGTCGCCCCGGGGCATGCCCCAGATCGAGGTGACGTTTGACATCGACGCCAACGGCATCCTGAAGGTTTCGGCCAAGGATCTCGGGACTGGCCGCGAGCAGAACATCACCATTCAGGCCTCGAGCGGATTGAACGAGCACGAAGTCGACCAGATGGTCAAGGACGCTGAAGCCCATGCGGACGAGGACAAGAAGGTGCGGGAGCGGGTTGAGACTCTCAACATGGGAGAGAATCTGCTGTACCAGACCGAAAAATTGCTCAAGGAGCATGGCGACAAGGTGGCGGCGGACAAGAAGGCCAAGGTGGAAGCCGCCATGGCGAAACTGCGCGAGACCCTGAAAGACAAGGACTCGGACGCCGTCAAGGCGGGGATGGAAGCCCTGAACACCGAGATGCATGCCGTGTCCGAGGAGCTCTATGCCAGCGCCAAGGCGCAGCAACCCGGCGGTGACGGCGGCGCGGGGGCCCAGGGCGCGGCGGGCGGCGGGGCCGAGGGCGGCGCCAGTTCCGGCGGCGGGGCCAAGGGCGGGGACGGCAAGGATCAGGTGATTGACGCTGATTTCGAGATCAAGGACGACAAGCGGAAATAACGGGCGCGCCGGGGGGTGCGTCTGACGAGAAAAGACCCTTAAATGAGAAACAAGGAGGTCGCGTGATGAAGGTGAAGCCGTTGGGTGATCGGGTACTGGTTCAGCCGAAGAAGGATGCGGAGATGTCGAAGGGCGGGATCATCATTCCCGACACGGCCAAGGAAAAGCCCCAGGAGGGCAAGGTGATCGCGGTCGGCACCGGCAAGCGTGACGATGACGGGAAACTGCTCCCGTTCAACGTCAAGGCCGGCGATCGGGTTCTGATGCCCAAGTACGGCGGGACCGAAATCAAGCTGGACGACCAGGATTATGTGATCATCCGCGAGGAAGACATCCTGGGCGTGCTGGAATAAGTTTGGTGGATCCGTTTGGTTGAATTGTAATTAGCAAAGGAGTCGATGTTATGGGAGATAAGGGTAAGCAACTGAGGTATGACACCGAGGCGCGCCAGGCGATCCTGCGCGGCGTCGAGAAGCTGAGCCGGGCCGTGAAGGCCACGCTTGGCCCGTGCGGGCGCAACGTGGTTCTGGACAAGAAGTTCGGTTCCCCCACGATCACCAAGGACGGCGTTTCGGTCGCGAAAGAGATCGATCTTCCGTGTCCCTTCGAAAACATGGGCGCCCAGCTCGTCCGCGAAGTGGCCAGCAAGACCAGCGACGCGGCCGGCGACGGCACGACGACCGCCACCCTTCTCGCCGAGGCGATTTATCGCCAGGGCCTGAAGAACGTCACCGCCGGCGCCGATCCGATGGCGCTCAAGCGCGGCATCGACAAGGCCGTGGTCCGCATCACGGAAGCCCTCTCCAAGCAGTCCAAGAAGGTCAAGGATCACACCGAGATCGCCCAGGTTGCCACCATTTCGGCCAACGGCGATGCGCAGATCGGCGAGATCATCGCCTCGGCCATGGACAAGGTTGGCAAGGACGGCACGATCACGGTTGAGGAAGCCAAGACGATCGAGACGACCTGCGACGTGGTGGAAGGCATGCAGTTCGACAAGGGCTATCTTTCGCCCTACATGTCGACCAACGCCGAGACCATGGAAGCCGTCCTCGAGGACTGCCTGGTCCTGATCAACGAGAAGAAGATCTCGAGCCTCCAGGATCTGCTGCCCCTGCTGCAGAACGTTGCCAAGATGGGCAAGCCCCTGCTGATCATTGCCGAGGAAGTCGAGGGCGAAGCCCTGGCGACCCTGGTCGTGAACAAGCTCCGCGGCACCCTGCAGTGCTGCGCGGTGAAGGCGCCGGGCTTCGGCGACCGCCGCAAGGCGATGCTGGAGGATATCGCGATCCTGACGGGCGGCAAGTGCCTGACCGAGGATCTCGGCATCAAGCTCGAGAACGTCCAGGTTTCCGACCTGGGCCGCGCGAAACGCATCACGGTGGACAAGGAAAACACCACGATCGTCGAGGGCGCCGGCTCCACGGCCGCCATTCAGGGCCGCGTCCAGCAGATCAAGCGCCAGATCGAGGAAACCACCTCCGATTATGACCGCGAGAAGCTCCAGGAACGCCTGGCGAAGCTCGCCGGCGGCGTTGCCGTCATCAACGTCGGCGCGGCGACCGAGACCGAGATGAAGGAGAAGAAGGCCCGCGTCGAAGACGCCCTGCACGCGACCCGTGCGGCGGTGGAAGAAGGCGTGGTGGCCGGCGGCGGCGTGGCTCTGCTGCGCTGTCAGTCCGCGCTCGACGATCTCCAGCTCGAAGGCGACGAGAAGATCGGCGTCCAGATCATCCGCGAGAGCGTCGAAGCGCCCCTGCGGCAGCTCGTCATGAACGCGGGCATGGAAGGTTCGATCGTCGTCCAGGAGGTCAAGAAGTCCAAGAGCTCGACCTTCGGGTACAACGTGGCCACCCGCCAGTACACCGACCTGATCAAGGCCGGCGTCCTGGATCCGGCCAAGGTCACCCGGACGGCCATGCAGAACGCGGCGAGCATCGCCGGGCTCCTGCTGACCACCGAATGCCTCATCACCGAGATTCCGGACGACGACAAGAAGTCCGGACCTCCTGCCGGCGGCATGGGCGGCGGCATGGGCGGCATGGGCGGCGGGGACATGTACTAAATTAAATCCCCCGCAAGGGGATTGACATTTGTGGACGGGGTACTTATATTAGTACCCCGTCCTTTTTTTAACGCCGGAGGAATACCTTGAATCCAGAACTCGTGAAAAGCGCCAAGCAGCGGATGCCGAATGTGCCGCTGCTGATCAATATCGTGGCAAAGCGCGTCCGGCAGCTGAACTCCGGAATGCCTCCGTATGTCCGGCCGAAAAGCCGCGATGAGGAGAAGGTCGATATCGCGCTGCGCGAGATCATCGAAGGCAAGCTGACGGCGGAGATCGATTACGCCGCCGCCGCCAGCGAGGAATAGTCGAGCGAATGGGCAACCCCTCCAAAGCGGGCACCCGGCGTATCGCCGATAACCGCAAGGCTTTCCACGATTACGAGGTGACCGAGCGCCTGGAGGCGGGAATAGCCCTGACCGGGACCGAAGCCAAAGCCGTCCGCGCGGGCCATCTGAGCCTCGCGGGCGGTTTTGTGCGTTTTGAACCCGATGGCGCCTTCCTTTGCGATGTCCGCATCGCACCCTACGAATTCGGAAACCAGTTCAATCATGAACCCGACCGCCCCAGGCGCCTGCTGCTCCACAGGCGCGAGTTGGAATACCTGGCCGGCAAGGTTTCCCAGAAGGGCATGGCCGTTGTGCCGCTTTCGGCCTTCTATTCAAAAGGCCTCGTCAAGGTTGAGATCGGCCTGTGCAAGGGCCGCCAGAGCCCGGACAAACGCGATGTGCTGAGGAAGAAGACCGCCGATCGCGAGGCCGCCCGCGACATGCGCCGCTGATTCCACTGCCACGACTTGCGAAAAAAAAGGCCCGCTCTTTCGAGCGGGCCTTTTGGCGTATCAGACCGGAGATTTAGAACCGGGTCGAAACGGAGGCGGCCACGATGTGGGCGTAGCCGTCTTCGAACGACGAGGGGAAGACGCCATCCGCCATGCGGCCGGGGACGTCATCGCGGTCCGTGATCATGAGGTAGGTGTAGCCCAGGTCGATGGTAGTGCGATTACGATGCCAGCCCACGCCCGCCCCGATGAGGTGGCGGTCATTGGACGGCACGAGGTAATCCGCCGTCTTGGTCGGGATCGGATCCTCGTCGTAGACATAGCTGCAGCGCAGGTCGAAGTTCGCGTTCAGCGCGTATTCGGCTCCGGCGGCGTAACGCCACACGTTGTTCCAGTCCTTTTCGGAGACGGATTCGGACCGCCCCAGCATGGTGGGGTCGTCGAACTTGATGCGCAGCTCGTCATAGGAGCTCCATTCCGTGTAGGTGACGGCGAGGCCGAGCGTGAGCTTGTCGACCTTGTAATTCGCACCGAAAGTCGTCGCGGCCGGAAGCGTCAGGTCGCCTTCGCCGGGGGTCCCCATCTTGCGGCCCATGACCGTCAGGTTCGCGTCGCCCTCGACGCTCTGGTCGACTTCGGAACGGTAGACCAGGCCGAGGCCCAGTTTCTCGTTGACCTGGTAAGAGATGGCGGCGTTCCCGCCGTAGCCGACCGAATCGCCCTTGAGCTCGAAGTCCATATCGGGCCCGCCGGGGACCACCGCGTTCGGCAGTTTCCGCTTGAGCTCGAGGTCGAATGTCATGATCTGGAGGCCGACGGCGACGGAGAGCTTCTCGTCGACCTTGTACGCCACGTTCGGGTTAACGTCCACGGTCTCGATGATGGCGCGGTAGGAGTTGTAGCGGCCAGGCCAGTCGGAGTCGAACACGCTGCCAAGCCCGAAGGGGGAATAGATGGCGAGGCCGATCCAGGCCTTCTCGCTGGCCTGCATGGTGGCATAGGCGTGGGGCGGGGTCCACCAGCGGGTCTTGCTTTCGCTAGTCAGTTGGGCGGGACCCATGGGCGTGGGCACCGTGGTTTTGACGTCGGTCTTGGGGCCGATCGCGGAGGCGCCTGCCATCATTTGCACGCCGGCGTTCGCCGTCATGTTGGCGGGGTTGAAATAGGCTGCCGACGCATCGCCGGTGATCCCGACCAGCGTTCCACCCAGAGCGTTGCCCCGGGCGCTCATCTCGTAAAGGGCGAAGCCGGCCCCCCGGGCCGTCGTGGTTCCGGCCAGTGCCGCCGCCACCATGACGCCCGCCAGATGAAGTGATGTAACTTTACCGCGCATATCGTACTCCTTTGGACCGTCCCCAACCTGTATGGGAACTACATCGATTAGTGCTTGCCCCCGCAAGCTTCCTCTCAAAGTGACAAATCCTAGACTTCTGTCAGAATAAACTCAAGAAAGAAAAGGGACGCCCCAAAAGGGGGCGTCAGGAACAGGAGGCGGTGGCGGAACCGGCCATGTTTGATTCCCACAGGATGGGATCGAAGGGCGCCCGGCGGTTGGGGCACGGCTGCCGCTGGCACAGTTGGCAGTTATGATAGGTTTTATCCGTCTTGAAATAGAATCCGGAGACGGATTTGTTCGGCATCATGAGCCAACTCTCGGTCAGGATCACCCCGATCGATTCCGTCACATTCCCAAGCAGTCCGAAGAGAACACCTTGCTCCTCAAGCGGCCACAGTCTGCGGTCGCCGCTGCCCGGGTTCATGCTGGCCTTTTTCTCCAGCTTGAATTCATCCAGAAGGCGGGCATGCAGGGCCTCCATCGAGCGGCGCAAGGCCATCTCCTTGATCACGTCCAGGCAGAATTGCCCGAAGCCCCCGTCATCCGCCACGGCCAGCGTGTCCAGTTCGGCGCCGCAGGTGCAGACATAGGGATATATGCGGTCCGTTTCCCTGAGGTTTGCCGCCATGGCGTGGCTGTTGAATCGGACCCCTCCAGCCACGATGCCGGCGGCATCCTTGAGCTCGATCGCCACGCAATCGTAGATCGCCTTGGGCCGCGCCGCCGACTCGGCCCGTCCGGCCAGTTCCAGCAGGTCGGCCGCCATCTCGTCGCCGTTCTCGAGGTGCAGCCGCTTCAAAAGCTCGTTCCGGTCGATCCGGAAGGGAATGTCGGTTAACAGGCCCATGGTTTCTCCTTGCCCATAAACCACTATTCTCTCTTATCCCGCTCCGGCTGTAAAGAATTGTCAGTGAGTCCGGGGCTGTGTAGGATTCACGGATGAGCGCATCATCCCTGTCCAGCCGTGAACGGGTCAAGGCCGCCATCGCCCACCGGGAAACCTCCCGTCCCCCATACTGCATTGCCCTGACGCCCGGGGGCGCCGACCGACTCCGGAAGGCGACCTGCGGTAAAAGCCCGCTCGAAACCCTCGACAACGACGTGATCCAGGTTTTCCCTCCCTGGTGGTCATGGCGGGACACGCCAGCCGACTGGCGCAAACCGGATGCGCCTTCCTCGGCCTTCTCGGCGCCCGTTTCGGGGACCGGCAGCTACCCCGCCTTTTTCGAGCAGGTCAGGATGCTGAGGGACCACACCGACAAATATATCCTGGCCATGGTCTACGGTTCCCATTTCGAGAAGGCATACTTCGCCCGGGGGCTGGAGAATTTCCTGGCCGACTTGGGCGGGGAGCCGGATTTCTCCCGGGCCTTCCTGGGGCGGATCATCGACCGGAACATGGTCATGCTCGAAAACTTCCTTTCCGCTCCTGAAATCGACGGCGTTCTCCTTGGGAGCGATTGGGGAACTCAGCGCGACCTGATCATGTCGCCCCCGGTTTGGGAGGATCTCATCCGCCCCGGCGAGCAGCGGGAATATGATCTGATTCATGCCGCCGGCAAGGATGTGTGGGTCCATTCCTGCGGCAACATTGAAAAGATCATGTCGTCGCTGGTCGAGATGGGGGTGGACGTGATCAACCCGGTACAGCCCGAATGCATGGACCTGGCCACGCTCAAGAGCCGCTTCGGCGCACGGATCGCGTTCTGGGGCGGAATCAGCACCCAGAAGACGCTCCCCTACGGAACGCCCGACGAGGTGCGCCGGGAGGCCCGCCAGGTTCGGGCCCTGATGGGGGCGGGGGGCGGTTTCGTGTTCGCCCCGGCCCAGGAACTGCAGGAGGATGTGCCGCCCGAAAACATCCTGGCGCTGCTTGAGGTGGCCCGGGAGGAAACCTGAGGGCCGCCTTTCGCAAGGGCGGCAGGCAGCAGGCCGCTAAACCGGCTCCTCCCGCCACAGGCTCATGGCCGGCCCCTGGTCCTTGGAAAACGGGCGCAGGCGCACGCTGAAGTCGAAGGCGTCCGGCTTGATCTCGTCCCGGGCCAGCGGCTGGGGGCCGCAACTGGCGCTTCCGAGGCCGCGCTGGCGCTGGTCCAGGTGCACGGTGATGTCGGCGCGCCGCTTCAGCTCGTAGGGATGCCGGGCGTTCGCGAAATCGTCGGCCGTGTAATGATGAGCGCTGAAATTCATCAGCGGCCGCCCCATCGCGATTAACCCGAGGCCGCGCGAGTCCGTGAACGCCGCCCACCGGGTGTCCATCCGGTTGCCGTTTTCCTGGGGCTTCATGTAGGAGGTCATCAGTTCATCCACGGAGGCGTGCCAGACTCCGACAAGCGAGGCTTCCTTGCTGTCGGCGTAGGATTCGCCAGGGCCGCGGCCGTACCAGGTCACCCGCTCAAGCCCCCCCGGCAGGGTCATGCACAGTCCCAGCCGCGGCAGCTTCTCCGGCCACTGGTTCGGCTTTTCCTGCGTGTCGAGCGGATGGATGAAGGGCGTACCCTTGATCGACAGCAGCAGGTCGCCCGATCCGAAGAGGGTGTAGGTGTAAATGCAGTCGAAGGCATGCCGGTGAACGGGCGGTGCGACCCGCACCTTCGCCTCGATTTCGAGGATCCGATCTTTCTGGAGTAGACGGCAACTGACGCCGACAGTCCGGTGCTGGAGCTGGTTCAGGTACCCGGTGGTCCAGGCTTGACTGACGCCTGACCAGCCCTTGTCGTTGTCCAGGGGCGCCCGCCAGAGGTCAAGCCGGGGACCCGCCTGGACCAGTTCCAGGCCGTTGTTGGACCACGAGGCGATTCGGGCGCGGATCGTGTCGAACGAAAGGCAAAAACCGACTCCCTCCGCGGTCAGGACGCCGGTCTTTTCGGTCACGCGCAGGGGCGGCATGCCGGCGGCCGGGCGGGCGAGGCAGGGCGGCGCCTTGAACGGAACTTCGAACTGGGCCGCGCCCACTTCATGACCGGCAGGGGCCCACAGCGTGTCTTCCGCCTGGGTGAAGCGGAGCGTGGCGTAACAGGCCGCCCCGGGTTTCAGGGACGCCGGCTTGCGGAAGGGCAGGGCGATCTCACGGGCGCCGTGCGGGGGAATGGGGGGAACGGGCAGGGACCCCGACTGGAGGATCTCGTCATCCGCCATCAGGGACCAGCTGAGGTTGAGCCAGTCGGCCGAACGGAAGTCGAGCCGGTTGGTGAGCAGAACGCGGCCGTCCAGGGGCTGGACGGGCTGCGCCGTGATTGGGCTCAGCACGGCCTTGTATTCGGTCAGGCCCGGGGTCGGCGTCCGGTCGGGGAAGCAGAGCCCGTCCATGACGAAGTTGCCGTCGTTCGGCGCATCGCCGAAATCGCCGCCGTAGGCGAAGTAGTCCCGCCCATCCTCCGTCTTGGTCAGGATGCCGTGGTCCAGCCACTCCCAGATGCAGCCGCCCATGAGGCGGGGGTGGGCGTAGATCGCGTTCCAGTAATCGACCAGGTTCCCGGGGCCATTGCCCATGGCGTGCGCATACTCGCACAGGAAGAAGGGCTTGTTCCCGAATTTTTCAGCCGACCACCGGGTCCCCCAGGATTCGCCGGCGCCGATTTTGGCGATGTCGTTCGAGTGGGCGTACATGGTGCTGAAGACGTCGGCGACCACGCACTGGCCGTCCCCCTCGTAATGGATGGGGCGGGACGAGTCGAGCGAGCGGGCGGTCCTTGCCATGGCCTCGTGGTTGCAGCCGAACCCGGACTCGTTGCCCAGCGACCACATGATCACGCAGGGGTGGTTGCGGTCTCGCGAGACCATCCGCTCCATCCGGTCGGTGTAGGCGGCTTCCCAGGACGGGACCTTGGAGGGCTGCAGGGCGATCTCGTAGCCGAAGCCGTGGGTTTCCAGGTCGCATTCGTCGACGATGTAGAGCCCGTAACGGTCGCACAGGTCGTACCAGCGGGGGTCGTCCGGGTAGTGCGAGGTGCGCACGGCGTTGATGTTATGACGCTTCATGAGCGTCACATCGTGGATCATGGCCTCGAGGGGCATGGCCCGCCCTAGTTCGGCATGGTGCTCGTGGCGGTTCACGCCCTTGAGCTTGATCGGGT
Organism: Kiritimatiellia bacterium; assembly: GCA_044346855.1. Lineage (GTDB taxonomy): Bacteria > Verrucomicrobiota > Kiritimatiellia > CAIKKV01 > CAIKKV01 > CAIKKV01. The sequence goes on along the minus strand of JBIIYJ010000099.1, from coordinate 2,033 downwards.
TTCCGTTGACTTTGAAGACGGGCCCGTCGATTTCAACCTTGCGGATGCCGATCGTCTGCAGGACCGACTCGAGGACCCGCCCCTTGGCGTCGAGGAGGGAGACGAGGACGGTGTAGAGGAAGGGCGTTTCCGCGGTCCAGAGCTGCGCCCCGGGGACGGACCAGTGAAGCGGGAGAAGGCGCCCTTTGGCGGCGGGCAGTTTGCAGTCGGCCTCGGCCCGGCCGAGCGGATTTCCGGAGGGATCGCGGAGGTCGGCGACGACCGAGACCGGGGCGGACTTGCTCTCGGAATTCGAAAGGGAGGCGTTGAGCGTGATGCGGGCGTCCCGGCAGGTGTTGTCGAGCTCGGTCTCCACGGTCAAGTCGGCTATCTGGACCGTCGGCCGGGCGAGGATCGTGACGTCCCGGAAAATGCCGCTCAGCCACCACATGTCCTGGTCTTCGAGGTAGGAGGCGTCCGACCATTGCAGGACGCGCACGGCCACGGTGTTGACGCCGGGCTTGGCGAAGGCGGTGATGTCGAATTCGGACGGAAGGCGGCTGCCTTTGCCGGAGCCCGCGAAACGGCCGTTGACCCAGGTTTCGAAATAGGAATCGACGCCGTCGAAGCGCAGGACGAGATTCATGCCTTTCCAGGCGTCGGGCAACTCAAAGGTTCGCCGGTAGCAGCCGGTTGGGTTTTCGGTCGGGACGTGGGGCGGGTCGACTGGAAAGGGATAGATCACGTTGGTGTAGTGGGGCCGGCCGTGGCCTTTCATCTGCCAGCTGCAGGGAACGGGAATCGTCTCCCAGTTGGCCGCGTCAAAACCGGGCGACTGGAAGTCAGCGGGCGTTTCGGCGGGGGAGGGGGCGAGGTGGAAGGACCAGTTGCCGTTGAGCAGCAGCAGGCGCGAGGAAGAGGCCCGGTCGCCCAGCGCGGCCTCGTCGAGCGAGGCGCAGGGGATGAAGGCGGCGCGCGGGGGCAGGCGCAGGCGATGCGTGACGGCGGGGTTTTCCCAGTCTGGCGATTGAGCGGGGCGGGCTTTGATCGGCATGGCGGTTTGTTCCTTTGAAATAATTGACTACTGTAACCATCCGGCGAAATTTTGTCAGCGGAATAATAGGCGTTGTCGCCCCGGGCGCATTGCTGTTTAATCGGGATTAGAGAAGAAGGGTGCCAACCGCGCGCCCCCGGAAGAGAAGATTACCACGGTGGAACACGGCGAACGGCCGACACGGTGGAGCACGGTTAAGAGAAGAGAAGAAGGGCGGGGCGGCCCCGCAAAGAACGACCATAACTGGTGGCTGGGAAGGACTACAAAAGGAAGTGGGCACGGGTCTCCTGACCCGTGCGGGATGCGAGACCATTGAAAACCCGTGCCTCCGGTGGGCGGGATAAGGGCCGCGCGGTGAAGGGGGCCACGGGTCAGGAGACCCGTGCCACTAAGCAGCTTTGCATCGCGATTATGCCCGAAGGGAGCAACTCACGGTTGTTGGAACCGTGTCTTCCGTTCGCCGTGTTCCACCATGGAAAGTCTTCTCTGGAGGCCTGCAGGAGGGCTGCCACGCAAAGTCGCTTACGGCCGGGGACGGCCGACTCCAAATTAAAGACATGTCGATCCCGACGAAACTGCAATGCGCCCCGCCCCGGTCCCTGCGTCGCCGCGTTCTTCCTTTTGACTGGAAGGAGGATGCCCCCTCCGGTATGATGGCCGGCGTGAACAGAACAAGGGGAACCATGGAATCGAGACTGACGCAAATGCAGGCGGCCCGGAAAGGGACTCCGACCCCTGAAATGAAGCATGTGGCCAAGAGGGAAGGCGTGGCGATCGATCGGCTGATGGCGGAGATGGCCGCCGGCCGCACGGTGATTCCGGCCAACCGTGGCCGAGGCCACCGGGACTCGCAGGGAATCGGCGCCGGGTTGCGCACCAAGATCAACGTCAACCTCGGCGTCTCCGGGGACTGCATCAACTGGGAGACGGAACTGGCCAAGGCCGACCTGTCCGTCAAGCACGGGGCCGATGCCCTGATGGACCTGAGCCTGAGCCCCAT
>JBIIYJ010000004.1:0-50143 GCA_044346855.1 Kiritimatiellia bacterium | reverse complement strand
CAACCTCGGCGTCTCCGGGGACTGCATCAACTGGGAGACGGAACTGGCCAAGGCCGACCTGTCCGTCAAGCACGGGGCCGATGCCCTGATGGACCTGAGCCTGAGCCCCATTTCGCGCAAATTCAGGACCAAATTGGCCCGGGAGTGTCCGCTTGTTCTCGGCAGCGTTCCGGTATACGACGCCCCGCACCTGTTCGGTTGCGAATTCGAAAAGCTGACGGTGGACCAGCTTTTCGCCACGGTCGAGGCCCACGCCGAGGACGGCGTCGATTTCATGACCATCCATGCCGGCCTGACCCGGGTTTGTTTCGACCGCCTGGCGGTCGGGGGGCGCCTGACGCACGTGGTCAGCCGGGGCGGGGCGCTGCTGCTGTCCTGGATGCAGGCGAACGACCGGGAAAACCCGTTCTTCGAGCATTTCGACCGGTTGCTGGAGCTGTGCCTCCGGCACGACATCACGCTGAGCCTGGGCGACGGGCTTCGGCCGGGTTGCCTGCACGACGCGACCGATTCGTCCCAGCTCCAGGAGTTGATCCTGCTGGGCGAATTGACCTTGCGGGCCTGGAAGGCGGGCGTGCAGGTGATGATCGAGGGGCCGGGGCATATTCCGCTCAATGAGGTGGCCGCCAACATCCAGCTGGCCAAGAAGCTGACCCATGGCGCCCCGCTTTACGTGCTCGGCCCCCTGGTCACCGACGTGGCCCCGGGCTACGATCACATCACCTCGGCGATCGGCGGAGCCGTGGCCGCCATGGCCGGCGCCGATTTCCTCTGCTACGTGACGCCCGCGGAGCATCTGCGCCTGCCGGATTTGGACGACGTGCGCGAAGGCATCATGGCGTCGCGCATCGCCGCGCATGCCGGCGACGTGGCCAAGGGGCTGCCGGGGGCGATCGAGTGGGACAACCGGATGAGCGCGGCCCGCGGCAGCCTCAACTGGAAGGGAATGATCAAGCAGGCGCTTGATCCCGAGAAGGCCCAGCGGTACCGCGATTCGTCGGCCCCGCACGACCCGGATGTCTGCACCATGTGCGGCTCCCTGTGCGCCGTCAAGCGTAGCCGCGCCGCCGTGGAAGCCATGACCCGCAAATAAGGCAACGGACGAACCATCCCGGAGTTCTCGAGGACAACCTGACTGTGAATGGGAGGACAACATGATCAAGCTCGGTATCATCGGCGGAAGCGGATTGTACGACCTGGCGGGTCTTCAGGATGTCACCACCCGCGCCATCGCGACCCCGTTCGGAGCCCCCTCCGATGCGTTCGTCTGCGGCACGCTGGAAGGGCATGAGCTCTATTTCCTCCCCCGCCACGCCCGCGGCCACCGGCTCCTGCCCTCCGAGATCCCGCACCGCGCCAACATCTACGCCTTCAAGACGCTTGGCGTGGACGCCGTCGTCTCCGTCAGCGCGGTGGGGAGCCTGCGCGAGGAGCTGCGGCCGCGCGACGTGGTGCTGCCGGACCAGTATTTCGACCGGACCAAGACACGCGACGAGCACACCTTTTTCGGGAAGGGGATCGTGGCGCACGTGCAGTTCGGGGATCCCTCGTGTCCCTCTTTAAGGGACGTCATCGCCCGCGAGGTGTGGTCGCTCCTGAAGGAGGAGAAGAGCGACTGCCGGCTGCTCGAGCGCGGCACCTACGTCAACATGGAAGGGCCCGCCTTCTCGACGCGGGCGGAGTCGCTGTCCTACCGCGAGAGCGGCTTCGACATCATCGGCATGACCAGCCTGGCCGAGGCCAAGCTCTGCCGGGAGGCCGAGCTGTGCTACCAGGCCATTTCCCTTGTGACCGACTACGATTGCTGGCACGCCACGGAGGAGGCGGTCTCGGTGGAGATGATCATCGGCCACCTGAACGCCAACGTGGCGCTTGCCCGCAAGGTTCTCGCCCGGCTCTGCCCGGCCATGGAAAAGCGGCGGAAGGCCTGCGCCTGCCGGGAGTCGCTGAAGTTCGCCATCATGACCGCGCCCGACGCCATCTCCGACGACGTGAAGCGGCGCCTGGCCCCGATCATCGGCAAGTACGTCAAATGACGGCGCTGCCGGCTCTGCGGGGCTGGTGGCGGACCGCCCTGGACGTCGTTTTTCCCCGCCAATGCGCGGGCTGCGGGGGGCCGGCCGCCGACGGGCAGGAGGGCTACGTGTGCGGCGACTGCCAGGCCGCGGTGCAGCCCGTGACCGAGCCCTTCTGCGCCCGGTGCGGCGATCCGATCGACGGCGAAGCGGCCAAGTCGTTCACCTGTTCCCTGTGCGTCCGCAGCGAGCCGGCCTACGACCTGGCGCGCTCGGCGGTCCGCTACCGCGGGCCGGTCCGCGCCCTGCTGCACCAGTTCAAGTATTCCGAGGGCACCTACCTGGCCGCTGACCTGGGCCGCCTGCTGGCGGCCTGCGTGGAAGCGCATTACGATCCGGGGCTGGTCGATCTGGTCGCCTTTGTTCCGCTGTTTCACCGGCGGGAACGGGAGCGGTCCTACAACCAGTCGCGCCTCCTGGCCGCTGAACTGGGGAAACGCTTTGACAGGCCCGTGCTGCGCGGCATGCGGCGGGTGCGGGATACGGGCACGCAAACCCGGCTTCACATGGCGGGCAGGATCGAAAACGTGAAGGGCGCGTTCGTGGTGACCGAGCCGTCCTGGGTGCGGGGCAAGACCATCCTGCTGGTGGACGACGTGATGACGACCGGGGCCACCGTCGGGGAGGCGGCCTCCGCCCTGAAGCGGGCGGGCGCCTGGCGGGTCCTGGTGGCCACCGTGGCCAGGGGTTAGGCCGGTTTGATTGTCCAAGCCAGTTGACGCATTTGACGCCTGATGGCGGCGCCTGTGAAATCCGCGGGAAACGGCGGCCAACGGTATTCAAATCGTTCAAGGTAGCCGGCCATCTCCTGTTCGCTTGCCTCCTCGCGAAGCGGCAGCAGGCCCTCCTGGCCCGGCTTCAACCCTGCGGCCTGCAGCAAGGCGGGTAAATCATGTCGGCTCCCTGCGCACGCGGCGTACACGCTGGCAAAATCCGTTGTTTCAACGCTTGGGTAACGGACGACCCAGTCCAGCAGGCGTTCCGCCCGCGCCTGGTTGCGGAGGATGCCCGCCGGCGAAACGAGCGGCGCGGGGGGCATGTTTTCCAGGGCGACCACCCGCCCCTTGTACAGCGGGTAATCCCAGAAGCGGGACGTCACAAGCCGGGTGGGATGCGTGTAGAGCACGATCAGTCCGTCCTTGCCCCTCGCCTGAGCCAGGGCGGCGAAATCCTGATGGAATTGTTCTTCCCCCCGTCCGTCTTCGGAAAAATAGGACTCCAGCGACAGGTCATACTTCACGCCGAGAAGGCCACAGTACCAGTGCGGACGGGGAAACTGGTTGCCGACAAAAAGCCGGATTCCCATGGCGGCCATGGCGATCAGGGTGGCCGGCGTCCAGGAATCGCCGGGCGGGCAATAACTGACGGGCATGCGGCTAAAGGTTTGCGCCAGTTCCGCAACGCCTGCCGCTTCTCGCCGGATAACCCAGGCCACGGCTTCCGCCAGCGTGAGATTCTCGACGGCTATCGGATGAACCGGAGGCATGGAGTGGTATTGGGTGTGAAAGCCGATTTCATGGTGGGCGATCGCCTCGATCACGTCTTGCCGCCCCCGTGCCTTCAGACGCCGGATCACCTCGGCCACGCACTGAAACGAGCCGCGAAGATTCCGTGTTGACAGCGTCCGGGCCCACCACTTCTGGGCATCCGCGGCTTCGGGCGTGACAAAATCCTCGGTATCGAATGAGAAAATCACCTTCATCTGTTCTCCCTGCGCTAGAGTGCCGTCTCCCGTGATTCTACATGATCCGGGCAAATCCGCCAGAGTCCTGTTCGGTTTTTTCAGACATGCGGCGACCCGGTCAAGTCGCATCCATTTTCGGCTTCATCTTCTGGCGGCTTTGACTCATTATACCGGCTGCGATGTCGGATCGAGGGAGCAGTGAACGGAGGCTGTCGTGACAACGGCGAAAGAGGATCAGGCGCTGGCGAATCGGCTGGAGGCGCTGTATGCGAGACGCACGTTCGGCATCAAGCTGGGGCTTGAGGTGGAGGAGTCCATCCTCGCGGCCCTGGGCAACCCCGAGCGAAGCTTTCTGCCCCTTCACGTGGCCGGAACCAACGGAAAAGGGTCCGTTTGCGCCATGATGGAGTCGGTTTTCCGCCAGGCGGGTTTTCGCACCGGGCTCTACACCTCCCCGCACCTGGTACGATTCAACGAGCGGATCCAAACCGGGGGCGTGCCGGTTTCGGACGCGGACCTCCTGGCGCTCTGGGAGATCGGGGAAGCCGCCGAAAAAGAAGCGGCGGCGGGCGGCGACTGGAAGGAGTCGACCTTTTTCGAATTCACCACGGCTTTGGCGTTCGAATATTTCCGGCGCGCCCGCGTGCAGGTGGGCGTGGTGGAGGTCGGGATGGGCGGGCGGCTGGACGCCACCAACGTGGTGCTGCCGCTGGCGTCGGTGATCGCGCCGGTGAGCCTGGAGCACATGGAGTATCTGGGCAGCACCATCCAGGCCATTGCGGGCGAGAAGTGCGGCATCATCAAGAAAGGGCGCCCGGTCGTCTATGCGCAGCCCGATCCCGAGGCGGAGGCCGTGGTGGCCCGGACGGCCCGCGAGCGAGGCAGCCGGTGCGTCAATGCGCTCGACTCGGTGCGGGTGGAACGGGTGAAGCAGGACCTTGACGGACAGAAGGTGCGGATCGAGTCGGAAAGCCAGTCCTACGGCGTGGTCCGGCTGAGCCTGCTGGGCCGGCATCAGCTGATGAACGCGGCCCTGGCGGTGGCGGCCCTGGAAACGGCGTTCGAGGAAATGGGGCGACCGTTGCCCAAAGAGGCGGTGACGGCCGGCCTGGAGGCGGCGCGCTGGCCGGGCCGGCTTCAGATCCTGGAGACGGAACCGGTGACGATCCTGGACGGCGGTCATAATCCGGCCGCCGCGGCCGTTCTGGGTGACGCGTTGAAGGAACTGGCCGGGAAAAAGCCGGTGGGCTTGATTTGCGGGATGTGCGGCGACAAGGATATGGCCGGGTTTTTCAAGCCGCTGGCGAAGCGGCTCAGGCGGGTCTGGGCGGTGCGGCTGAAAACGCCGCGTAGCGCCGATCCGGAACAGGTGGCGCTTAAGGCGCGTAAGATGGGGCTGGTGGCGACGGTTTCCGATCTGGCGGCGGCGCGGGCGGAGGCGCGGGCCTGGGCGCTGGAGCAGGGCGGGGCGGTCTGCATAGCGGGCTCGCTGTTCCTGGCGGGCGAGGTGCTGGAGGAGGAGGGGAAAACCCATGGCTGAAATCGAACTGCTGGCGCGGGGTGTTTTTGTCAACGGCGGGAAGCTGTTGCTCTGCCAGACGGCGGGGGCCGACATTCTTTACCTGCCGGGCGGGCACGTGGAGTTTGGCGAAGGCGCGGAAAAGGCGCTTTGCCGGGAGATCCGCGAGGAGATGGGGAAGCGGGCCCGGGTTAAGCGCTTCCTGGGCTGCGTGGAGCATGCCTTTCTTCAGAAGGGGAAGCAGCATGTGGAAATCAACCTCGTCTTCGAGGTTGCCATCGCGGGGTTGTCGGCGGCCCGGGCGGCGACGTCGGAGGAGGGGCACCTGTCCTTTCACTGGGTTCCGTTCAACGGACTGAAGCAGTCCGGGCTCGAACCGGCCTGCCTGCGGCCGCTCCTGGCGGGATGGTTGCGCCGCAAGGGCCGCGGCGCCTGGGCTACGTGTTTTTGATTGAATTCCGGTCGCCGTTTGTAAGATACTGGGAGTTTATTGCCGGGGTGGCGAAATGGCAGACGCACTAGACTCAAAATCTGGCGCCCGCAAGGGCATAAGGGTTCGACTCCCTTCCCCGGCACCAATCGAACGAGGAGTGGGGAGCTTACCATGATCAAGTTGTCGGGCCTGTTCCGCACGCTCAAGCTGCCGCATGTCCTGCTGGCACAGCCGGATTTGTGGGCGCGGCTGAACCTGCCCGCCGACCGGATCGCGTTCGTCACGGATCTCTATCGCAAATACGCGGCTGACCTCCGTGATGTCCGTTCCCGGCAGAAGGCGCTCCGGGCCGCGCGAACGCCGTTCGGCCTGAGCCCGCAGCTGTGCGACGTGGAAGCCGAGATCACCTACCTGTTCCTCCGGGAGTTCAAGCCCGAGACCGTGGTTGAGATTTCCCCCTCCAGCGGCTGGTCCACCATGTGGATCCTCAACGCGCTGAAGGATAACGGCAAGGGCCGGCTGTACTCCTATGATCTGATCGACACCTCGACCCGCGTCGTTCCCGCCGAGCTGGCCGTGGGCCGGTGGACCTTCTGCCAGGGCGATGTGACCAAGAATGTGGACAAGCTGCCGCCGGTGATCGACTATCTTTTCATCGACTCGGATCATGCGGCGCCCTTCGCGAGGTGGTATATCCGCGACATTTTCCCCCGGCTCAAACCCGGCACGCACGTGAGCGCCCACGACATTCTCAAGCGCGTCTACGACTCGGGGTGGGGCGAGGAGAGCACGGTTCTGCTGACGTGGCTGGCGGACAAGGGCGTTCCCTGCTTCACCGCCAGCAAGCGGCTGAGGGGCAAGGGTTTCGACGCCGTTCAGGATGTGAAGCAGGAGTTGGGGCTGACCGATCCCGTTCACGCCTCCGACTTCAACTCCATGGTCTACTTTACCGTCTGATCTCAGCAGCGCGAGAGTAGGAACACGATCGCGGCCAGCATCAGGAGGACGGGCAGGCAGCCGCACCCGCAATTCAGGGACTGCAGGAAGCAGCCCCTGTTGTTGAAGATGATGCGGGGGCGGGGGGGCGGAGGCGGAGGCGCGCCGGGGCCGCGGGTAGGCCGGCCTCGCATATCCTGAACTTCCACCATCTCTTCCGGGATGATTTCCGGATCCTTCTTCACTTCACCGCGCCTCCCGCGTCCTTGATCCGGTGCGTCTGCCCAAGCGAAAGGGCGGTCCGGATGGCGAAGTAATCCTGCCGGTCAAGCCTCTTCCCCATGGCGCCGACGGCTTCCCGGATCTGGTCAGGGGTCTTGATGCCGAGCACGGCCACCTGGATGGAGGGGTGCATCAGCGTGGCGGTCAGGACAAGCTGGTAGATCGTCAGGTTGTATTTTTCCGCCAGCGGGCGCAAGCTCTGCACGGCGGTGGCGATGGCGATGAACCGGTCCCCCTGGAAGTCCTGGTGGTTGGCCCGGAAGTCGGAAAACGTCTCCGTTCCGAAATATTTCCCTGTCAGCAGTCCCTTGTGCATGGGCGAATAGATCATGACGCCGATGTTTTCCGACTGGCAATAAGGCAGGAGATCGGCCTCGACGGCGGGTTCGATCAGGCTGTAGGCCGGCTGGAGGGCGTCGAACGCGCCGAACCGGCGGGCGGCCCGGAGCTGCTCGACCGTGTGGTTGCTGGCGCCGTACGCCCGGATCTTACCGCTTTTCTTCAACTTCTCCAGGGTGGCGGCGACCTCGGCCAGGGGGGTAAGCTGGTCGAAGAAATGGCACAGGTAGAGGTCGATGCAGTCTGTCTTCAGCCTGCGGAGCGAGGCTTCGCATCGCTCCACGATGTGCGCGGGGGAAAGGTCGGGGTAGCGGCTGGCGTCGGGATTGTAGTGGTTGTAGACCTTGGTGGCCACGATGGCCCGGTCGCGCGGAATGGCTGCCAGGAATTCGCCAAGCACTGTCTCGGCATGCCCGTCGCCGTAGGCGTCGGCCGTGTCGAAGAAATTGATTCCCGAGTCGTAGGCGACCCGCATGGCCGCGAGCGCTTCGGTTTTGGACTGCGGCCCCCAGAAGCGGGGGGAAAGCTGCCAGGTGCCGAAACAGAGGGGGGAGACGGAAAGGCCGGTTGCCCCGAAGGTGATTCGATTGTCCATGGTGCGTGCCTCCTTGAAATACAGGCGCCCAGTATAGAACACCCCATCCCAGGAGGCCAGCCCATTGTGCCTTCCGCAACGGACGTCAGCGGGCGACAATGGGAAACGCATCCATCATATAGATGGAGTATTTTTTTGCAACGGCCAGTTTGTGGATTCGCAGGATGCCGGAACTCGTATTCCCCTCGAAGAGGAATTTCGCCCTCAACCCGTAAGGGGTGCGGGCCTGGAACGACCCGCGGACGGCATTGCCGGGCGTGTATTCCCAGACGAGTTCGTAGATGTTGTCGGCCGACAGAAGCGAGTCGTAATGCGACAGGTAGGACGACATGAGGTGGGGGTTGGGCGTCAGACGCCATTCGAAGTCGCCCGAGTAAAGGGGGGCGGACGCTTCGGCCGGGCAGGTCAGCAGCCAGGAGGTGAAATTGTTCCGGCCCATGGCCTGGCGTAGTTCGCGCTTTCCGTGTTCGCCGTCGTTCAATCCCGGCAGTTTAACCATCCACACTTGTGGCGGATGTTCGGGCGCCAGCGCCACGGCCAGGGCATCTTCGAGGCGCGGCCCGGTCTTTTCCCCGCAACCGCATGCAACAGCCACGGCCAGCAGCGCCACGCCAAACCGCCCCGACTCCCTTTTGTCATGCATCCCGTTCATTGCGTGCCTCCTGTGTGTTTCGCCGGTGCAATCGCCATTCACGGGCAGTTTAGGAGGATGGGAGGATTCTTTGTATGGGGCATTCACGGTAGGAGGGGCGTGTTAAACGTAGATCACGCTGTTCAGGGTTCCGAGGCCGTTCGGCATCCGATGCAGGCAATTCGGGTCCATGGTCCACACGCCGTTGACGATGAACTTGTAGCCGTGCATCCCCTTTGGCACGGGCAGGGCCGTTTCATAGTCCCTGATGCTGTCGGGTTTGTTCGTCAGACGGTGTGTCGTGGGACTCCAGTTGTTGAACGATCCCGCGACGAATACCTGGCTTCCAGGCTCGGCTGTCATTTCAAAACGGATTTTTTTCGTATCGCCGGTGGATTTGCGTTTCATGGCGTTCTCTTTCGTCGTTCGCATTCGGAGCCCTTTCAGGGGCCATTGCCGGCGGGCACAGGACGTGCCCGCCGGCACATGTCCGGGTTACTTCGTCATGGGCTCGGCGACCGTCATCTCATTCTTCACGGCGGTGACGCCATGAACGTCGGAGACCCGCTTCGTGACGAGCGATTTCTCGGCCGCATTCTGGGCGATGCCGGTCAGGGTGACTTCGCCATTTCGCGCTTCGACCTTGGGTTTCAGGCTGCTCGTGGAGCGCTGGGTCGCCAGCGCCATCTTGACCTGGGCCACGATGGAGGCGTCATCCAGTTTCTCGCCCTCGGTCCTTTGGGACTGAATCGGAGCGGATACCACCGTGAGTTCGTTCTTTACGACTTTCCTCTCGAGATCGACGACCCCGCGCGCAACTGGAACCGGAAAACGACTCGCCCTTCTGGCGGTTGTTCTGGCCTTGGCGGTTCCGGTTCGGGTCCTGGCGGCAGGCCCGGCCGCTCTCGATTTGGGTTCAGCGGCCCGTTTTCTTGTCTTGTCAGGCGCCGCAATCACCTCCACAGGAGGCGGGACGATTGACGGAGATGTCGGGGCAAGCCCGATAACTGGTTCTTCCTTCGTTCTCGATCCTGCGCAAGTGAGCGGCACCATCTTTACGGTCGACCCCGGCGGGCCGGCCGGTTCGGTGGTCGATTCGGGGCTCCTGACCCAAGCGAAAATTGATTTAACGGAAGCTTTCGACGATGCGGCCGGCCGCGTGCCTGTGCCCGCCGGCTCATTCCTGAACCCCGGCGACGCGAATATCGGCGGGCTGACCCTCGTTCCAGGGCTCTACAAATTCACGACCACCGCCTTGCTGACGGGTGCGGACGTCACCTTGGCCGGCGGGCCGGATGATGTGTGGATTTTCCAGATCGGAACCGATCTGATCGTCGGCTCCGGGATCAAGGTCATTTTGGAAGGGGGGGCTCGCGCCGGTAATATTTTCTGGCAGGTCGGGAGCTCGGCCACTATTGGAACCTTCGCTGAATTCAAGGGGAGCATCCTGGCGAACGTGGTTAACGTGGCCACGGTCCGCGGCACGCCGGTTTATGCCAACGGTGACAGCATCGCGAGTCTGGAAGATGTGACGACGGCGGACGATGCCGATACCCGCGTTGATGCGCTTCCCCTGGTCCCGCCGTTCATAACGAAGAGCGCCAGCCTGAATCCGGCCCTGCCGGGACAGTTGCTGGTATTCACGATCAGCGTGTCCAATGCCTCCGTGGATGGCGTCGTATCCAATGTGACGGTCGGGGAAAGCTATGATCCGTTGTTCAATTACAAATATTCAACTCCCTCTCCCAGGGCGGGCACGAGCAACGTATGGGATCTTGGGGACATGCCCCCTGGTTTCATATACGATAAGATAACCTGGGCTTTAACCTGTACTGCGCGGGGAGCGCCAACGGCAACCGGCGCAAGGTGAATGACAGTCTGATCTCCGGGTCCGATTCTTCGGACGGGGCTTACTACACGTTTCTGGACCGTGGCGCCAAGCCTGGGGTGACCTTGTATTACTGGCTCGAAGAGGTGTCGGTTAACTATAAGACGGTTTCTTACGGTCCCGCCGTTCGTTCGGTCTCTTCCGTCTCAAGTCCCGGCGGAGATCCGCTCGCGATGGGGCGGTTCCGCACGGAAACGACAGGTGGCGTATACCGGCTCCGGTATGAGTCGCTGGCCGCGGCCGGATTCCCGATGGCCGCTTTGGAAACCGGAAAGCTGGGCGTTCGCATCAAGGGCGTGCCGGTGGCCGTGCATGTCAATGCCGCCGGAGCGACTCTTCAGCCCGGAGACAGCCTCCTGTTCTACGCCAGGAAGTCGGAGCGCGGGCTGCCGTGCTCGCTGACCGTAGAGTCGAGTCCGCTCCGGATGCGTTTGGCGAATGCCGCCCCCGTTCATGGCCCGGGGACTGTCTATCTGGACGAGGCCGGCGCGAACCAGAGGCTCTCGTTTGTCACGGATCCGGCCAACGTCCGGTATTTCCTGATCGACTTCAACGATGCTCCCGTCTGGGTGCTGGATGTGTCTCAGCCGGCGAATGCGATCATGCTGGCCGGCTATTCGTTTGTCAGCCGGGAAAACGGCATGACCGCGGTCTATCTGAGTTATGACCCGGAGTCAGGACCTGCCCGCTGCCTGGCCGTTCAGGATGCAAGCGTGATGGAGTTGTCACGCATTCGCAAAGCGGAGTAGTCCATGTCTTGCATCGTCTTTTCCCGGGCCCGGAGGATGTCTTCATGACTATCGGAAAACCGATTATCGCGGGATTGGTCCTCCTGGCGCTCGGGTGGGCGGCGGCCGCGCCTTCGGCGGCCGCGGGCCCTGACCCGGTAGACCTCAAGACCGCTTCACGCTTCGCGATCCTGTCGGGTGCCGCGATCACCTCGACGGGCGGCGGCTGTGTCAACGGGGACGCGGGGGCGAGCCCGATCGCGGGGTCCGCGATCGGCTTGACTTCCAATCAAGTGAATGGAGTCATTTATGTTGTCGGCGCCGCAGGGCAGGCTTCAGATCGGATTCAGGATCCGTTTCAACCTGCCGGCGCAAGGCGGCCCGATAGCGTCTTGACCAGCCGGACATGTTGGTTCTTTTTTTCGCTGCGCACATGGTTTCCTGCTTGCGGATTATCCCAATCAGGATGCGCCAAGGTCGTCCCCGGTGCTATGGGGTGAAACCCTACCGTCTTCCTGCCGCGCCGGTTACAGCCACCGCCTGGCATTCTGGAAGAAGTGGAGCCAGGGGCCTTCCTCGATGCCGCGGAAGGCGGGCGGGGCGTAGGAGAGCTGGATGGCTCGGAACGCGCGCTCGGGGTGGGGCATGAGGATGGTGACGCGCCCGTCGGGCGTCGTCAGCCCCGTCAGCCCTTCCGCCGAGCCGTTGGGGTTCAGCGGATACTGCTCCGTGGGCTTCCCGTGATGATCCACGAACCGGAGGCATTCGAGGCCGCGGGCCCGGATCGAGAGCTGATCCTCGGGGCGGTCGAAAACGACGCGCCCTTCGCCGTGCGCCACCGGAATGGGCAGGATGGACCCGGCCATGCCCTTCAGGAACAGGGAGGGACTTTCCAGGACCTCCACGTTCACGAGCCGGGCCTCGAACTGCTCGCTCCGGTTCCGGAGGAACCTTGGCCAGGCCCCCGCGCCGGGGATGATCTCCCGGAGCTGCGAGATCATCTGGCAGCCGTTGCAGACCCCCAGCGCGAATGAATCGGGCCGGTTGAAGAACGCCTCGAACATGTCCTTCAGGCGCGGGTTGAACAGGACTGAGAACGCCCAGCCCGAGCCGGCGCCCAGGACGTCGCCGTAGGAGAAGCCCCCGCAGGCCACGAGGCCGTTGAAGTCCGTCAGCGTCGTGCCTTCGCCCAGCAGGTCGGTCATGTGCACGTCCACGGCCTCGAAGCCGGCTTTGTCGAAAGCCGCGGCCATTTCGATCTGCCCGTTCACGCCCTGCTCGCGCAGGATGGCCATGCGGGGCCGGACCTTGCCCGTGATGGAGAAGGGGGCGGACGGGTCGAAGGTCGGCCGGGCCTGCAGGCCGGGATCCTTTTCGGCGCCAATGAGGTTGAATTCCTCGCGGGCGGTTTCGGGATTGTCGCGCCGCGCCTGCATGCGGATGGACGTTTCCGCCCACAGGCTCTTAAGGGCCGAGACGTTTTCCTTGTAGAGGACGCGGGTGCCCCAGTGGAAGGTCAGGACGGGCTCCTCGACCGGCTTGCCCAGCAGGATGCAGCAGTCGCAGAGCTTGTGCTCGCGGATGACGTCGGTCACGCGCGGAAGATCGGCGTCCGCAACCTGGATCACCGCGCCCAGTTCCTCCGCGAAGAGGACGGCCAGGGGGTCGTCGCCCGCGTGCTTCAGCCTGGCGTCGAGCCCGAGGCCGGAGGCGAAGGCCATTTCGGCGAGGGTGACGAACAGGCCGCCGTCGGAGCGATCGTGATAGGCAAGAAGTTTGGACTCCCGCATCAGGGTGCGCGTGGCGGCGAAGAAGGCGACCAGGTCGGCGGGCGAATCGAGATCGGGCGGCGTCTGCCCGAGCTGGTTGTAGACCTGGGCGAGGCACGAGGCGCCCAGCCGGTTGCGCTTGCGGCCCAGGTCGATGAGGATCAGCGTCGAATCGAAGCGGGGCTTCAGGTCCGGGGTCACGGTCAGCCGGGCGTCGGTCACGGGGGCGAAGGCGGTGACGACGAGGCTGAGCGGGGAGGTCATCTTGACCTTGTCGCCCTGCGGCGTCGTCCACAGCGTCCGCATGGAGAGCGAGTCCTTGCCGACGGGGATGGCGATGCCGAGGGCGGGGCACAGCTCCAGGCCGACCGCGCGGACGGTGTCGAAGAGCGCGGCGTCCTCGCCGGGTTCGCCGCAGGCGCACATCCAGTTGGCGGAAAGCTTCACGTCGCCGAGTTTCTCGACGGGCGCCGAGGCCAGGTTGGTGAGCGCCTCGCCGATGGCGAGGCGGCCGGAGGCGGCCGGGTTCAGGAGCGCCACGGGCGTGCGCTCGCCCATGGCCATGGCCTCGCCGGCGTAGCCGTGGTAGGACGCGAGGGAGACGGCGGCGTCCGAGACGGGCGTCTGGTGCGGGCCGCACATCTGGTCGCGCGCCACCAGGCCGGTGATGGAGCGGTCGGCGATGGTGATGAGGAAGGTTTTGGCGGCGATGGCCGGCAGGCGCAGGAGCCGCGCGACCGCGTCGGGGAGGGTGACGCCGGCGGGCTCGAAGGGGGAGGGCGCCTCGCGCAGGCGGGTGACCTCGCGCTTCATGCGCGGGGGCTTGCCGAGAAGCACCTCCAGGTCCATGTCGATCGGGTTGTTCCCAAAATGGGAATCCTGCAGGACTAGGCGGCCGTCGCCCGTGGTGTCGCCGATGACGTGGGCGGGGCAGCGCTCGCGGCGGCAGAGGGCGAGGAAGGTGTCGAGCGAGGCGGCGTCGATGGCGAGGACATAGCGCTCCTGCGCCTCGCAGCACCAGATCTCGAGGGGGCTCATGGAGCGCTCCTCGTTGGGCACGGCGCGCAGCTGGAACAGGGCCCCGCCGGGGGCGACCAGTTCGGGGCAGCCGTTGGAGAGGCCGCCCGCGCCGATGTCGTGGATGCTCAGGATGGGGTTGTCGTCCGCCAGCGCGATGCAGGCGTCGATCACCTCCTGGCAGCGGCGCTGCATCTCGGCGTTGTCGCGCTGGACGGAATTGAAGTCGAGGTCGAGCGCGTTGGCGCCGCTGTCCATGGACGAGGCGGCGCCGCCCCCCAGGCCGATGCGCAGGGCGGGGCCGCCCAGCTGGATGATGCTGACGCCCTTGCCGAACTCCTTCTTGTGGACATGGGCGCGGAGGATGGACCCGAGGCCGCCGGCGACCATGATCGGCTTGTGGTAGCCGCGGTAGCGGCCGAGGCAGACGTCTTCGAAGGTCCGGAAGATGCCCGTGAGCTGCGGCCGGCCGAATTCGTTCCCGAAACCGGCTCCGCCGAGGGGGCCGTCGGTCATGATCTGGAGGGGGGTGGCGAGGCGGCCCGGGAAGGCCGCGTGGTCCTTTTCCCACGGCTGGAGGAAGCCGGGGATGCGGAGGTTGGAGACGAAAAAGGCGCTCAGACCCGCCTTGGTCTTGCCGCCGGTGCCGGTGGCGCCCTCGTCGCGGATTTCGCCGCCGACCCCGGTGGCGGCGCCGGGCCAGGGCGAGATGGCGGTGGGATGGTTGTGGGTTTCGACCTTGATCAGGAAATCGAGCTGCGCGGGCTGGTAGCCGTAGACCCGCGAGCCGGTGCGGTCGCAGCGGAACCAGTCGGCCGGCCGGCCTTCGACCACGGCGGCGTTGTCGGAGTAGGCGGAGAGGGTCCGGCCGGGATGGGTCTTGTGGGTGTGCCGGATCATGTCGAACAGGCTCATCTCGCGGGGTTCGCCGTCGATGACCCATTCGGCCTTGAAGATCTTGTGGCGGCAGTGCTCGGAGTTGACCTGGCCGAACATCATCAGCTCGACGTCGGTGGGATTGCGCTTTTCGCGGGTGTAGGCGGCGAACAGGTACTGGATCTCGTCCTCGCTGAGGGCGAGCCCCATGTCGCGGTTGGCGGCGCGAAGGGCCTCGAGGCCGCCCTGGCCGAGGTCCACCGTCACCAGGGGGCGCGGTTCGAGGTGGTGGAAGAGGTCGGAGACGTCGAGGTAGACGCCCTCGGTCATCCGGTCGTAGAGGAGGGCGAGCAGGGGGCCGAGCTCTTCCGGACCGAGAACGCGGCCCGCGGCGTCGGCCAGGCGGTAATGGAGGCCGCGCTCGACCCGTCGGACGCCGGCGAGGCCGCAGTTGTGGAAGATGTCGGTGGCCTTGGACGACCAGGGCGAAACGGTTCCCTTGCGGGGCGTGACGAGGAAGCCTTCCGCCATGACGGGGGCGAGGACGGAGTCGGCGAAGAGCAGGGCGCGGGTCTTCTGGAGCAGGTCCTGCGAAAGGGGTTGCTCGAGGTCGAGGCAGTAGACGAACGCGGCCTCGATCGAGACGGCTCCGAAGGAGGGGGCGGCGGCATGGAAGGCGCGGGTGAGCGCCGCCAGGCGGAAGGCGGAGAGGGCCGGTCGGCCCTGGAGTACGAGCAGGTTCACGTTGGGGTTCCCGGGGTCTTATCCCTTTTCGCCCCGCGTTCCCGGATGAGGGGCTGGGGCTGCTGGTTGTAAACGCGCGCGCCGGGCGGCACGGAGTGGATGAGCCAGACGTTGCCGCCGATCTCCGAGCCGGCCCCGATGACGGTGGCGCCGCCCAGGATGGTGGCCCCGGCGTAGATGGTGACGTCGTCCTCGACATTCGGGTGGCGCTTGATGCCCTTGATGGGGTTGCCGTGCTCGTCCTTCGGGAAACTGAGCGCGCCCAGCGTGACGCCCTGGTAGAGCTTGACGCGGCGGCCGATGACGCAGGTTTCCCCGATGACGACGCCGGTGCCGTGATCGATGAAGAAGCCGGGCCCGATCTCGGCGCCGGGATGGATGTCGATGCCGGTCTGCGAGTGAGCGTGCTCCGACATGATGCGCGGGATGAGCGGCACGCCTTCGAGGTAGAGCACGTGGGCGATGCGGTGGGTCATGGTGGTCAGCACGCCCGGGTAGCTCATGACAACCTCCATGAACGACTTGGCGGCGGGGTCGCCCTCGTAGGCGGCCACGATGTCTTCCTGGAGCACGACCTTGATGTCCGGCAGCGAGATCATGAGGGCGTGGACGGCCTTCTCGGCCTTCCGGCCGCAATCGCCGCAGTCGGTGCATTTTTCGAACTCGCACTGGTAGCGGAAGGCGAGCTCGATCTGGCGCCGGAGGGAGGCCCGGATGGCATGGAGTTTCTCCTCCACGAGGCCCCGGATCTGCTCGGCCGGAACGGGATCATAGCCGTGGCAGCCGGGGAAGAGGGCGGCGATGAGGTCGTCGAGGACCTTGATGACGGCCTGGCGGCCGGCCAGGCCGAAGCCTTTTCCCTGGCCGATGGGGGCCGTGCACCGGTTGCAGGCGGAAAGCGTATCGGCGATGGCGCCGAGATCTTCTGTTTCCTGTTTGGACATGGGCTATTCCCTTTCCAGCATGACGACGACTTCGTCGGCGCCGAGGTTTTGAAGGCCCAGGCCGAGGAAGGCCCGGCTGAGCGCGCCGTTGGGGACGCAATGGACTTTCGTGCAGCGGATGCGCTCCGAGCGGCACAGGTCCAGGAAGTCCGTGAGCGTGGCGAGATGGATGTTCGGGGTGTCGTACCATTCGAAGGGGAGCGAGTCGCCCTTGGGCATGCGGCCGCCGAAGCCGAGCCGGAGCCGGTGTTTCCAGTTGGCGAAATTGGGGAAGGTGACCACGCCGAAGCGGGCGACGCGCATCATCTCGCGCAGCACGGTGGCGGGTTTGCGGACGACCTGGAGCGTGCGGCTGAGGATGGCGACGTCGAAGGACTGGTCGGGCAGCATGGCGAGGCCATCGTCGATGTCGTGGATGAATACGGGGACGCCGCGCCCGACGGCGGCGATGGCGTGGCGGACGTCGATTTCCATGCCGAGGCCCGGGACGCCGCCCGAGGCGGTGAGGGCTTCGAGGAGTTCGCCGTCGCCGCAGCCGAGGTCGAGGATGCGGGCGCCGGGCTCGACGAGGCGGCGGATCATGGGGAAATCGTCCCCCTCGGGGAGGGGCGACGGGCGGCCGCCGGGCAGGTGGGCGGGCGCGGCCCGGAGATAGTTGCCGATCAGGTCCGACAGTTCGGGCAGGTCGAGCAGGAAGGCGTCGTGCCCCTGTTCGGCCTGGAGCAGGCAGAAGCTGACGTCGCGCCCGGCGGCCTGGAGGGCCTGGGCCATCTCCATGGACTGCTCGGGCGTGTAGAGCCAGTCGGTGGTGAGCGCCACGATCATGTAGCGCGAGCGGACGCGCTTGAAGGCGTCGGTCAGGCTGCCGTAGCGTTCGGCCAGGTCATAGGAGTCCAGCGCCTCGGTGATGTGGAGGTAGGAGTTGGCGTCGAAGCGCTTGACGAACTGCTCGCCCTGGTAGGCGAGATAGCTTTCGACCTGGAACGGGGAGATGAAGCGCGCCGCCGGGGCGTCCCGCTTCTTGTCGCGCCCGAATTTGCCCTCGAGGCTGGAGGAGGAGATGTAGGTGATGTGGGCGATCATCCGGGCGTGGGCGAGACCGTTGGCGGGCGTGCGGTCGGTGTCGTAGTAATCGCCGCTCTGCCAGTTCGGGTCGTCCATGATCGTCCGGCGGCCGACGACATTGAACGCGAGCGCCTGGGAGGTGAGCTTGGCGGCCGAGGCGATGCAGATGCAGCGGTCGACGTAGTCGGGGAAGCGGATGCTCCACTCCAGCACCTGCATGCCGCCCATGGACCCCCCGAGGACGGCGAGCAGGCGGGGCACGCCGAGGGCCTGGAGGAGGCGGTACTGGACCTCGACCATGTCGCCCACGGTGATGCGGGGGAAGCGGGAGCCGTAGGGTTTGCCGCTGCGGGGGTCGGGGGAGCGGGGGCCCGTGGTGCCCTTGCAGCCGCCCAGGAAGTTGGAGCAGACCACGAAGAAGCGGTTCGTGTCGATGGGCTTGCCGGGGCCGATCATCAGGTCCCACCAGCCCGGCTTGGGCTTGGCGGCGCGCATGTCGGCTTCGTTATGGAATCCGGCGGCGTGGGCGTCGCCGCTGAGGGCGTGGCAGATGTAGATGGCGTTGTCGCGGGCGGGGGAAAGCGCCCCGTAGGTCTCATAGGCGACCTCCACCTCGGGCAGCGTTTCCCCGCTCTCGAGGCGGAAGCCGGCGGCCGGAATGTCCAGTTTCATCCGGCGGGATTCGACGATCCCGACGGAGCGGCTGATATCATAGGTTTTTTCGGATGGCATAGGCGTCCAAAAAGGGGTTTCCCGTAACCCTAAAATCTTCTCTTTTGGGGTGGTAAAAGTCAAGGGTTTCGTGCCGGGGCGGGTAGGGAAGTCGGGGATGCCGATTTGAAGCGTGGCGGTTTGACGCCCGCTTAGGCCAATTACCGGAGCGGCTCATTTCCCGCAATGCGCGCTTGACTATGCAAGGTGATTCCGGTAATGTTATTAGCCGCGTTTAAAGAAAGAAACCTGAGGACAATATGCCGTATAATGCAGCGGATCTGAGAAAAGGCCTGAAGGTCGAGGTCGACGGCCAGCCCTATATCATCACTGAATTCAGCTTTTACAAGCCCGGCAAGGGCGCCGCCATCTACAACTGCCGCATCAAGCATATGGTCTCGGGCGACACGCAGCTCAAGGCTTACCGGTCGAACGACGTCATCGACAAGCCCGAGCTCGAAGAGAAGAACGTCACCTATTCGTACGCCATGGACGACACGTTCATCTTCACGGACGAGAATTTCGAGGAAGTGCCCGTGCCCGCCAAGATCCTGGGCGACCGGCAGTATTTCCTGTCCGACAACATCGAGTGCATGATCCTGTTCCACCGCGGCCAGCCGATCGACATCACCCTGCCGAATTTCGTGATCAAGAAAGTCATCGAGACCGAGCCCGGCGCCCGCGGCAACACGGCCACCAACGTCCTCAAGCCGGCCAAGATCGAGGGCGGGTTCGAGATCGCGGTGCCCCTCTTTGTCAATCAGGATGAGATCATCAAGATCGATACCCGCACCGGCACCTTCGTGGAACGCGTGTTGAAATAATGGAGCGCCCCCCCGAGGCGGGCGGACGGAAGGCGCTGGCCGCGAAACGGCCGGCCCTTGAAATCCGCGCCCGCCTCCTGGCCTCCCTCCGCGCCTATTTTTCCGAGCAGGATTTTCTCGAAGTCGAGACGCCCGTCCGGGTTCCGACCCCGGCCCTGGAGCTTCACATCGACGCGGAGCCCTCCGGCTCCGCCTGGCTCCGCACCTCGCCCGAACTGCACATGAAGCGGCTTGTGGCCGCCGGTTATCCCCGCCTTTTCCAGATTGGCCCCTGCTTCCGGCAGGGGGAAAAAGGCCGCCACCACGAGCCCGAATACACGATGCTGGAATGGTACCGGGCGGGGGAGGACAGCCGCGCCATCCTGGCCGATGTCCAGGCGTTCGTGCGACGGGCGGTTCGGGATACGGTCGGCCGCGGCATTATTCCCGCCGCGGGCGGTCCCGTGCGGGTGGAGGACGACTGGGCGGTGATTACCGTGGCCGAGGCGTTCACCCGCTTTGCCGGCTGGAATCCGGTTGAAGCCTACGATGCCGACCGCTTCGACCTGGACCTGATGCGGCTTGTCGAGCCGGCGCTGCCCCGCGACCGGCCTTGCGTCCTGACGGGCTATCCGGCGGCCGCGGCGGCTTTGGCGCGACTGGACCCCGCGGATCCGCGCGTGGCGGAGCGGTGGGAGTTGTATGCCGGCGGGGTTGAACTGGCGAACGCGTATACCGAGCTGACCGATCCCGCCGAGCAGGAGCGCCGCTTCCGGGACTGCGGCGAGGTGCGCAGGAAAATGGGCAAACCCGACTATCCGCTGGACCGGGATTTCCTGGACGCGCTGCGGGAGGGGATGCCGGCCTGCGGCGGCGCGGCGCTGGGCGTGGACCGCCTGGCCATGCTGCTCGCGGGAGCCGACTCGCTGGACGCCGTGATCGCCTTCAGGCAGTAGGGTCGAAGGGCTTTTTCGGCCGGTTCTTCTCGACCATCTCGCGCAGGGCCGCCAGGAATTCCGCAATGCCTTCGCCCGTCAGGCACGAGACGGGAATGGGCTTGGTGCGCGTCTTGCGCTTGAACGCCTTCAGGTTTTCAATGGCGCTCGGTTCGTCCATCTTGTTGGCCACCACCATGAACGGGCGATCGACCAGCGCTTCCTTGTAGAGCTTGATCTCGTTCTTGATCTTCCGGAAATCGTCCACCGGATCGCGGCCTTCGGTGCCGGCCATGTCGATCACGTGCACGAGGATGCCCGCCCGCTCGATATGGCGCAGGAAATCGATGCCCAGGCCCACGCCCTTGTGGGCGTCTTCCACGAGGCCCGGCACGTCGGCGACCTTGATCGTGACGTAGTCCTCGTAGGTGACAGTGCCGATGATGGGGTTGATGGTGGTGAAGGGGTAGGGGGCAATGCGGGGGTGCGCGTGGCTGATGGCGGTGAGAATCGAGGATTTTCCCGCATTCGGAAAGCCCACCAGGCCGGCGTCGGCCGCCAGCTTGAGCTCGAGGCGGTAGGTTTTCTCCTCGCCGGGCGTGCCGTCGGTGTGCGTCTTGGGCGCACGGTCGGTGCTGGTCTGGAAGTGGATGTTGCCCAGTCCCCCGCGGCCTCCCTTGGCCGCCAGGAAGGTGTCGCCGGGCTTTAGAAGGTCGGCGACCATGACGCCCGTGTCGAAATCCCACACCTCGGTGCCGCAGGGAACGGGCACGATGCGGTCTTCGCCGCACTTCCCGTACATCTGGGCGCCTTTGCCGGGGATTCCGGGGTCGGCTTTCTGGTGGGGCTGGTAGTAGATCTTGAGAAGGGAATCCGAATCGTGATCGGCCCTCAGGATGACGTTGCCGCCGTGGCCGCCATCGCCGCCGTCGGGGCCGCCGAGGGGGATGTATTTTTCCCGCCGGAAGCTGGTGCAGCCGTTGCCGCCGTCCCCGCCCTTGACGTAAATCTTCACGCGATCCACGAATTTATGAATCTTCATCGGCGGAACCTCCGGTCCTGAAAAGCAAAAGGCGGCGCCCGGTCCCAAGGGGGATTCCGGCGCCGCCCGGGTGGAACAGGCTTACGCCTGGGGGGTCGCGACAACGGTCACGCGAACGCCCTGGAACTTGATCGTGCCGTCGACGACCGCGAAAATCGTGTCGTCCTTGCCGCGCTTGGTGCCGACGCCGGGATGCACCTTGGTGCCGCGCTGGCGCACGATGATGCCGCCGGCCCGGATGGGCTGGCCGTCAAATCCCTTGATGCCCAGTCGCTTGGAATGACTGTCGCGTCCGTTTCTTCCGCTTCCGCTTGCCGTTGCCATGGGTAAATCTCCCTCTTGCCTGTGATTGGTTTACGCGAGTTCGGCGATGCGGACCACGGTCAGGCTCTGACGGTGACCCACTTTGCGCGAATAGCCCTTGCGGCGGTGCTTCTTGAAGGAGACGACCTTGTCATCCCGCATCTGGTCGACCACGTCGGCCTTGACGACCGCGCCAGCCAGTTCGGGAGCCCCGATCTTGATGCTGGCGCCGTCGTGCAGGGCGAGGACATGGTTGAATTCAACCTTGCCGCCCTTTTCGACGTCGAGCTTCTCGATCTTCAGGATCTCGCCCTTCTTGACAATGTACTGCTTGCCGCCGGTCTCGATTACAGCATACGCTTCCATGGGTCCACCTGTCGCCTTGGTTATTTTCAAATAGGACTAAAAAATATAGTAATACCGTGATGCAAAGTCAATAGTCATTTATCGCATCAGCCAATTCGTGTCAACTGTGATCGCCAGGCTGTTCGAGCGGGCGTAGTCCTCGATCGTGCCGTTCCACCAGTCGGCTGGTGGGGAAGGGGCGGTCATGAGCGACTTCTTTCGGGGCTCGATAGCGCAATGAGGGCGGCGCGAAAAGGTTTTTCGGATCGTGGACATGGCCAAGGGCGCATTGCATATTCGTCGGGATAGACAAATTTGGAGTGCGGCGGCTTGACGCCGCTTTCTGCGATGCGGCTGCCCTGCGCGCCTCGATAGTCCGCCTGATCGTGTCGGCTTGACGCGGCGCTCAGCCGTATGATGTCGCGTCCAGTCGGTGCAAGTCAAAGCGGCGTCAAGCCCCCGCACTCCAAATTGGCTTCGCGACAGGCTGGCATAATCCCGACTAAACTGAGATGCATCCCACAGCCAAATCCGCTTTGAAGCTTTTCTTCCGCGGAGCGACTTCTTATACTGCCGGCTTACAAGGAGTTTTCCCATGCCGATTCAATGGGCCCATGAGTCCTGCGATTTATATGACGATCCGGTCAGCGGGGCGCGCATCATCCAGCTGACCAGCGCGGCCGCGATCAGCAACAACATCTATGGCGAGCAGCCCTATTGCTCCGCCGACGGGAAGCGGATCATCATCGCCCGGTCGCAGGACTTCTGTTTCGACGAGGAAGGTTCGCTGCTCGTCCACGAGCTGGATTCGCTGCGGATCACCATGGCGGTGCGGAAGGCGAGGGGCGTCCGGGGTGTTTTCAACAACGCGTGGAGCGGGCTGCTCTATTATTGGACCCCGGACCGTAAACTCGTGCGGCTCTCCCTGGAAACGCTCGAGCAGGAGGAGGTCTATGCCGAGGAGGATCCGGCCGCCCCGCTCGCGGCGAGCTCCGTCTCCCCGGACCAGCGGTACGTGCTGGGCATGACCACCCGGCTGAAGGGGCCGGGCGGGCCGGTTTTCCAGATCTTCCACCTCGACCTGGTCAAGAAGGTCAGGAGCGTCATCTTCGAGCATCCTGAAATCGCCAACCCCCATCTTCAGTACAATCCCATCCATGGCCGGCAGATCCTGGTGCAGAACAACCGCGGCTGGCGGCTCAACGAGGACGGCAGCATCAACCGGTCCGGCGGCGCGGCAGGCACAACGCTGTTCGTGATCGATAGCGACGGAGGCAACATGACTCCGGTGCCGGTGGGGCCGCCCGTCACGGCCACCTGCACGGGCCACGAATGTTTCATCGCGGACACGGGCAAGGTGTTCTTCTCTGTCGGCTGCGACCGGCCCGACTCGTATCGTCAGAAGCATGACGCCCGGTATCCGCGGGGGAACCTCTTCACGGCCCGGCCGGGAGATGAAAAACCGGTCTGCATCGAGGCTCCCGAGCATTTCTGCAATCACGTCTCCGTTTCCCGCTGCGGCCGCTACTTCATCGCGGATTCCCACAACGGGCCCGGCCTCTTCATGAACGGCCATCTGCAGACGCCCGCCCTGATCGTCGGAAGCCTGGTAAGCGGCAAGATCCGCATCCTTGTGAAGGAGACGATGGCGATCGGAGGCGGCAACCAGTGCACCCATACCCATCCTTACCTGACGACCGACAATCGCTATGCCATCTATAACGCAACCCCCGGAAACGGGCCTGCTCAGGTATTCGCCGCCCGCCTTCCGCCCGGTTTTCTTGAAAGCCTAGGTTGATATTTTAGGCTTAACAAGTTTTAAGGCAATGGTTTGCGCACATTGTAGAAACTCGTTTCGGCATTTATATTTAGAAAACACTTGAAATAAACTAACTATAGCACCATCATGAAGTCCGTTTTTTCATATCAACTAGCAAGGGTAATAATATGTCTTTAGCGGTGACCAAAAAGACGTTGGGCGAATTGGTGGCTTCGCGCATTCGTGATTACATTCTGGACCAGGGGATGAAAACGGGCGATCGGCTTCCGACCGAGCAGCAGTTTGCCGAGATGTTCGGGGTGAGCCGCGTTGTCGTTCGCGAAGCGACCAAATCGCTCGGCTACCTCGGCATCATCCGGGCGGCTCCGCGGCGCGGACTGACCGTGGGCCTGATGGACAACGACCGGCTCTCCGAGATCGTGACGTTCAACTGGATGCTGGGGTCCATGGAGCCGGCCACGATCATGCGGACGTGGTCGATCATGATCGCGGGCGCCCTGTCCATGGCCGGTACCACGATCCCGGCGTCGGAATTTCCTGAATTGAGCACATTGGCCTCGAAGGCCGATGCGGAAGGCGTTCTCTCCACCGGCGAGATCGATTTCATCCGCAAGTTGCTCCTGGTTTGCGGCAGCACGGGCGTGGCCTTTTTCGGCACCACGGTCATCCAGTATCTCCGACTGTTCCAGGAGAAGACCAAGAAGAAATTCACCTGCAAATGCGGACCGATATACCGCCAGGTTGTCGATTTGCTGAAAAACAAGCAGGTGGCCGAGGCCCAGGCGCTGCTCCTGGGGCACATTTCCACGCTGACCCTTTAAGGAGACAGGACCATGGCGCGTTTCAAGCGGCTTCAGGTGTTGACGACGATGACGAAAACCGGCCTGGTGCCGGTCTTTTACAGCCCCGATCTCGAGGTGGCCAAGGCGGTTGCCGGCGCGTGCGCCGAGGGCGGCTGTCCCATCCTGGAATTCACCAATCGCGGCGATCATGCCTGGGAAGTCTTTTCGGCCCTCGAAAAGCACTGCGCCAAGGCGTATCCGCAACTGGTGCTGGGTGTGGGCTCCGTGGTCGATCCCGGGACGGCGTCCCTTTATATCAATTGCGGCGCCGCCTTCGTGGTGGGGCCGATCCTGAACCCCGACGTGGCCCGGGCGTGCAACCGTCGCAAGGTCGCCTATGCGCCCGGTTGCGGCAGCGCCTCGGAGATTTCCCAGGCCGAAGAGCTGGGTTGCGAGATCGTCAAGGTCTTCCCCGGCGAATCCGTCGGCGGCCCGACCTTCGTCAAGTCCGTGCTGGGGCCCTGCCCCTGGACGTCGATCATGCCGACCGGCGGGGTGGAGGCCACGGCCGCCTCCCTCAAGGAATGGTTCGGCGCCGGCGTGGCCTGCGTGGGCATGGGCTCCAACCTGATCACCAAGGAACTTCTGAAGGCGGCCGACTACAAAGGCATGGCCGCCCGCATTTCCGAAACCATGGCCCTGATCGCCCAGATCCGGGGAGGAAAATAACATGGCCCTGACAATCAAGCCGAAAAGCCAGTGCAAGTGGGATTCCGCCGCGCTTGGCGAAGTGATGCTCCGTCTGGATCCCGGCGACGGCCGCATCCGCACCGCCCGTGAATTCCGCGTCTGGGAGGGCGGGGGCGAATATAACGTCGTCCGCGGGCTCCGCCGCTGCTTCGGTCTCACGGGGACCGTGGCCACGGCCATCGTGGACAGCGATGTGGGTCACCTGCTCGAGGATCTCATGCTCCAGGGCGGCGTTGACCTGAGCCACGTGAAGTGGGTTCCGTTCGACGGCATCGGCCGCGCGTCGCGGGTCGGCCTCAACTTCACCGAAAAGGGTTTCGGCCTTCGGGCGGCGGTCGGCTGCTCGGACCGCGGACACTCCGCCGCCTCCCAGATCAAACCCGGCGATTTCGACTGGAAGAAGCTGTTCAAGGAGGAAGGCGTCCGCTGGCTCCATTGCGGCGGCATCTTCGCGGCCCTTTCCGCCACCACGGCCGAAGCCACCATCGAGGCCATGCAGGCCGCCAAGGAGAGCGGGACCATCGTCTCGTTCGACCTCAATTTCCGCGCCTCGCTCTGGAAGTCCCAGGGCGGCGCCGCCCGCGCCGTGGAGGTCAACCGCCGCATCGCGCCTCTGGTTGATGTGATGATCGGCAACGAGGAGGACTTCACGGCCGCCCTGGGCTTCGAGGTTCCCGGCATGGACGCCCACATCTCGAACCTCGACCCGTCCAACTTCAAGAAGATGATCGGAGAGGCCACCAAGATGTTCCCCAACTTCAAGGTGGTGGCCACCACGCTGCGGAACGCCAAGACCGCCACGCTGAACGACTGGGCGGCGATCGTCTACGCGGACGGCCAGTTCCACCAGTCCGTGATGCGGGAAAACCTCGAGATCTACGACCGGGTGGGCGGGGGCGACAGCTTCGCCTCCGGTCTCATCTACGCGCTGCTCGCCGGCAAGGGAGCCGAGGAGGCGGTCCAGTACGGGGCGGCGCACGGAGCCTTGGCCATGACCACGCCCGGCGACACCAGCATGGTCACTTTGAAGGAAGTGGAAGCCGTCATGAAGGGCAAGGGTGCCCGCGTCATCCGCTGACGCCCGGTCTTCCCGTCATTCCATGTCGAGCCCTAAAGACGCCCGGATCTCAACAACCGGCAAAGTCATAACCGAGCGCGATCTGCGAACGGGCATGTCCCTGAGCAATATCGCTATTGTCGGGGCCATGATCTTTGCGACGGCCGGCGGCATGCCGCTGTCCATGCTCATGGAGCGCCTCCACGCCAGCGGCAAGCTGGTCGGGCTGCTCTCCACCGTGGCGCTCATGGCCGGGGCCTTCCAGGTTTTCAGCGCCCTGATGACCGAGCGGCTGCCCCAGCGCAAGTCGATGTGGTTCTGGAATATCCTGATCCACCGGGCGCTCTGGATCGTCATTCCCATCCTGCTGCTGCTCGCCGGCACGGTCTTTCCCGGACTGGTTCCCCATCTGCCGGTGCTGATCATCGTCGCCCTGGGCATCAGTTCCGTGTTCGCCAGCATGGGGAGCGCGCCCTGGCTGAGCTGGATGTCGGATTTCCTGCCCGACCACCTGCGCGGCCGCTTCTGGGCCATGCGCAACGCCTTCGTCTACGGCTCCATGCTGGTGGCTGTGTTTGTCTACGGCTGGATCATGGACCGCTTCCCCACGGACCTGTCATTGATGGGACTGATGGGGTTCATCATCGTCTTTGTCATCGCCGTGGTCGCGGGCATCTCCGACGTCTTCGTCCACAACCACGTCCTTGAGCCGGTTCCGAAGCGCCACATGGAAAAACCCGCGTTTAGCGCTCTGCTGGCCCCGTTGAAGGACCGGGAGTTCATGCGGGTCATGATGTGCGTGGGGCTTTGGAATTTCGCCATCTACATCGCCGCCCCCTTCGGCTCCATTTTCATGAAGGAGGCCTACCACGTCACCTACAGCCATCTTTCCTACGCCACCGTTGCCGCCGGCGTGGGTGGCATCCTGGGCGCCTTCATCGCCCGGGTGGTGGTGGACCGGATCGGGCCCCGGACCCTTTCCGCAGTCGCCATGATCATCTTCGGGTTCATGGTCCTGGTCTGGTTTTTCATGAGGGACGGCGATCTGACGTTCTGGCTGCCCTTTGTCGGCACGTTCTCGATGCCCCAGAGCATTTTCCTCCTGATCCTGGTAAACGTGCCGTGCAGCATCTGCGGCGCCCTCATCGGCACCTGTCACACCACGCTGGCCACCTCCAAGGCCCCCGAGGAGCACCGCACCCTGGCCATCGCCCTCTACCAGGGGGGCATCAGCGTGATGGCCGCCTCGGGCTCGTTCCTGGGCGGCTATCTCACCGACACGTACCGCGAGTTTTTCCTGGCGAACCCCGCGCCGTTCTCGCTGCCGCTGGGCGATCCCGTCAGCTATTTCCATATACTCATCGTCCTCCAGCTCGGCATCACCTGGCTGGTTCTGGTCCCGCTCCACCTGCGCCTCCAGGATCCGACCGGCGGTGTATCGTTCCGCAACGTCATCATGGGGCTCGTCACGGGCAACCCCATGCGCATGGTCACGAATATGTTCAACTTGCACGTCCTGCAATCCTCCCCGGAGCCGGTCCGGAAAGCCCGGGCGATCCGGGAGCTCGGGGATTCGAGAACAGCCATCGCCGTTTCCGACCTGATCAGCCAGCTGGACGACCCTGACGCCGACGTGCGCGAGGAGGCGGCCAGGGCCCTGGGCCGGATCGGCAGCCCGGAGGCCATCGAGGGGCTCCTGGCCAAGCTTGAAGACACCGATACCGTCATGGCCCCCGAAATTGCCAAGGCGCTGCGCAAGTCGAAAGACCCCCGGACCGTCTCCGCCCTGATACGGAAGTTGAACGACGAGGATCCCGCCATCCAGGCGGAGTCGGCTCGCACCCTGGGCATGATCGGGGACAAGCGGGCCGTCCAAACGCTGCTCGACCTTCTCTACGCCAGCCGCTCGGAAAAGGTCATCTCCGCCTCCAGCGAAGCGCTGGCCCGCCTCGGCGAAATGGACGCCATCTTCAAGATCCTGCCGCGCATGCGTGAAACGACCAACGGCGTCCTGAAGCGGTCCATGGGCTGCGCCGTCGGGGACCTGCTGGGGACCCCGGGCGAATTCTATCGCGTCCTTCACTCCGAGCAGCACGCCTATGGCGAGATGATCGGCAAGTTCCTCGCCCGGGTCAAGGAGGAGGTGCGGGAATCCACGCGGGAAAAGCTGACCCCCTCCGGCCTGAACATTATCACCCGGCTCGAGCAGCTGGAGTCGGCCTATCTCCTGCGCGAGTATGGGCCCTGCGTGTCCCAGTCGCTCGACCTGGCCATCGCCCTCTCGGCCCTCAAATACGGCATCCAGTACGGGGGTGACGCGGAGGTGTTCGTGGAGGTGCTGATCTGGCACGACCAGCGGTTCGGGGTTGGGACCTGGTACCTGGACCTGCTGCGGCAGGGTACGGCGCCTGACCAGCTCGAGGCCATGCTGGCGGTCTATTTCCTCTCGACCTGGACCATCAAGCCCAAGGCGGCAACCGAGCCGGACGCGACCTGAGCGGATAACAGGCCTTCTGCCCGACGGGTGTTATTCGCCTGACCCGGAAACGGCCGAAAGCAGGCTCATGCCGCGCCGGCGTTCACCTCGAAGGTGATCGTGACGCGGCCGCCTTTGCGGTCGACAAACCCCGGGTTCAGTCCGTCGATCCTGAAAACGGATTGCACCGCCTCCATGACGGACTTGTCCATGACGGGATTCCCCGAGGGGCGCAGGAGCCGGCGGCTGATGATCGTGCCGGTGTTGTTTAGGCGGATCTCCACTTCGGCCGATATCCGGGAGGAAGCGGAGCCGGGCTGGGCCCAGGCCTTGTAAAGACGGCGGCGGATGACTTCGAAATCCAGCGCGTCCCCTTCGGGCATCAGGTCGCGGTTGGACGGCGTGGCACCCAGGGCCAGGCGGCGCGCGATCTCCTCGTCCGAAAGGCGCTTCCGGTTGGGGTCCGGGGGGTTGTTGTTTGGCGCCGTGATCCGGCGTCCCAGCTCAATGGGCTTTTTCGTCGGCTCGGCCGGTTTCTTCACCACAGCCGGTTTCTTGACCGGTTCGGGCGGCTTCTTGACGGGCTCGGGCGGATTTTTGACGGGTTCCGGAGGTTTCTTGACCGGCTTTTTAATCACTTCCGGCACCACAACCGCCGGTTCGGGCTCTGGCTCTGGTTCCGGTTCCGGTTTGGGCGGCGGGGGTTTGACGACGGGCGGGGGCGGGGGATTGTCGGGCTTGATCGGCTCGTGAACCTCCGGCCCGTCGTCCACGGCGACGAGGATCTCCACCGGCAACATTTCCGGTGGCGGCTTACGGTGGGCGCAGCTGTTGGCTCCCGCCACGAGCAGCAGCGCGATCGCCGCCGTGTGCGCGATCGTCACGGCGCCGATGGTGAACCGGAATGGAGGGGCGGCCGACATTAATCCGACCCCTTGGTGACAAGGGCCATTTTGGTTATTTTGCAGTCGTGAAGGACCTTGAGCACCTCGATCACCTTGCCGTAGTCGAGCTTCTCATCGGCCCGCACCATCACGGTCAGGTCGGCGTTCTTCCCCTTCAGGGCGGAGAGTTGCGCGGCCAGGTTCCCCTTCGGGACGATTTTCTTGTCGAGATAGACCTCCCCCTTGTTGTTAAGGGAGAGCATGGCCGTTTGCTTTTCCGGGAGCGCCTGGGCCGTGCCGCGAGGCAGGTTGACCGGGATGCCTTGTTCCACTAAAGGGAACGTAATGATGAACGTGATGAGCAGCAGGAAGGTCAGGTCCATCAGCGGCGTCATGTTGATTTCGCTGAGCTGGCCGAGCGTTCGCGTGGCGGCTTTGCGAGCCATACCTTATCCTTCCCGTTGCGAGCAGGCGGACTGGAGGTCCGCCATGAGTTCATCCGAGAACGAGTCCATGTAAACGCAGATCCGCTTGATGTCGGTCACGATCAGGTTGTACCCGATGGCCGAGGGAAGCGCCACCAGCAGTCCCACGACGGTGGTAAGAAGGGCGCCGGAAATGCCCGGGGCGACGGCGCTCAGCATGTCGCCGCCCAGGTGATGGGCCATGTTGACGAACGCATCCAGAACCCCCCAGACCGTGCCCAGGAGGCCGAGGAAAGGGGCGGCCGTGATGGAGATGGCCAGGAGCGGCATCTTGTCCTCCAACATCAGGGCCTGATCCGAGGAGGTGCGGTCGGCCGACCGCCGGATGATGTCCATCTGGGAGGCGTTGAAACGGAAGCGCCCGATGTCCGCCGGCGATGAGCCGGCGTAGGACGACGTGGAGGCCGAGTCCGAACTGATGTAGGCCGCTTCCTTGGCGGCGGCCAGATAGATGAGGTAAACCGGGTTCGCCATGAACCGTTTTTTGGCCGAAAACAGAGCGAACGGATGATCCTGCTGGGCGTACGCGTCCTTGAACTGAGTGGTTAAAAGCAGGGTCTTTTTCATCTCCATCCATTTTGAAATCATGATCGACCAGGCCACGATGGACATGACGATGAGGATGTAAATGACGGCTTTTCCGAACCCGTCGGACTGGTTGAAGGAGATGGTCAGGCTTGCGACACTCGCCAGGGGAAGAGGGCCGACTAAAAGCGGAATATTCATAGAGTACAATTATGCTACGCGGGCGCGGGTTAGTCAATCTTACAGGGTTAGAAAAATGACTAAACGAGGGCGCCCTCACCGGGGCTAAACCGGGCGCGGGCATCCTTCAGGAAAGCCTGCCGGCAGTCGGCTCCCTTGCCGGGGAACCCGGAATGCTGAACCAGGAAGATCAGCACGAGATTCCGACCGGGCTCGATCCTCATGGTGGTGCCAAAGGCCCCGCCGTGACCGAAGGACTCGCCGTCCGTCTCGCAGCCCAACCCGTAACCCGCTGACACGGAATCCCCCGTCTGTTTGCGGGTCATCGCGTCGACGGATTGCTCAGAAAGGTACCGCCGCCCGCCCCATTCCCCCCGGTTGAGCATCATCCGGCAGAACAGGCTGACGTCCCGGGCCGTGGAAAAAAGACCCCCGCCCGGAACCGCCTGCCGTTTCGGGTCGCTGAAGGGCTGCGAATACTGGGTCATCGTCGTTTCGACCAGCCCTTTTCCGTCCGGCCCCGGCGTGTAGGCCCTGGCCAGCCGAGCCAGCTGCTTTTGGCTCGGCCGGAAGACCGTGTCGGTCATCCCGAGCGGCTCCAGCAGGCGGTTTGCCAGGAACGTTTCGTAGGCCTGGCCCGAGAGCCGCTCGATGACCCGGCCGATGGTGTTGATGCCGGCGTTCGAATACTGGTAGCGCGTGCCCGGCTCGAACTCCAGCGGTGTCATGGCGTAACTCCGGACCGAATAGGGCAGGGGAACGACGTCGCGATGGGGCTCTTCGATGAACGAGCGGAATGGCAGGCCGCTGGTATGGCTGAGCAGATGGCGCAGCGTCACCGTCGTTTTAGGCTTGCGCAGCAGGATTGCCCCGTCTTCCCGGTTTTCAGCAACCCGGATTTCCTTGAATTCAGGCAGGTAGGCTTCGACCGGATCCTCGATCCGGGCCTTGCCCTCATCGACCAGCATCATGAAGGCGGCCGCCGTCATCGGCTTGGTCTGCGAGGCGATCCAGAATAGCGTGTCCGGCAGCATGGGCGACCTGGCCGCAACATCCGAGTAACCGCAGGCGTCGAGTTCAAGAATGTCCTGGCCGCGGGCGACAAGGGTAACGGCTCCAGCCAGTTCGTTTCGTTCAATGAAGGGGGTAAGGACCTTGTTCATCTAACAGAAAGTAATCGTTCGAATACGTTATTACAACTCATAGCTTTTCTGATGGAAAGACGGATTGACGGGAAAATGTATTCCCGTTATGCTGTTTTCATGAAAACCACGATTGACATTCCCGAGCCTCTTTACAGGCAGGCCAAGATCCGCGCCATCGAAACCGGCAGGACTCTCAAGCATCTCGTTCTTGATTCGTTGACACGGGAACTGGACCTCTCGCCTTCGGATGCGGGGGAGAACCGCTTATTCCATGACCGCCGAAAATTGCGCCCCGATTTCGTAAAGGCCGTGAAAGCAGGAGCCTTCCGGCCTGTTCCTGGCGACCGTGACGTCTCCGATTTGATCTCCGAGGACCGGAATGAGCGCTGAAACTCCATTCTTCGATACGTGTTATCTTGTTAGGCTGTATTTGGAAGATGCGGGCTTCGAAGCCGTGCGCGAACTAGCCGGAGAAGGACTGACCATTGCGTCCTCCTGGCATGCCCAGCTTGAAGTCGCGTCCGCATTGCATAGGGCTTTTCGGGAAAGAGGGATGGCGCAAAGCGCGTTTCATGCTGCTTTGGAGCAATTTCTCGATGACAGCCAAATGAACCTTTTCCAGTGGCTTCCGCTTTCCGAGGGAGCCCGAACTCGGGTTGTTCGGGTGTTCAGGAATGCGCCTGCCTCGGTCTTTCTCAGAAGCGCCGATGCCCTTCACCTTGCCTGTGCCGCGGAACATGGATTCAAGGAGGTCTATTCGAACGACCGGCATTTTCTCGCTGCCGCACCGCTTTTCGGTTTGCGCGGTATTAATGTCATTGGCTACGGCCTGACAGCAAAAAAAGCGGCGGCCTCAGCTCGGTAGCGCCCGCCCCTCGGCGGCTGCCGCGGCGCGGCCGGCCGCTTCGCCCATAGCGACGGCATTGCCGCAGACGCGGTAGCTGGAGTGGGCGAAGAAGTCGCCGCTGATGCAGCGGCCCGCCATGAAAAGGTTCGTCACGTCCTTGGCGATCAGGGCGCGCAGGGGGATGTCGTACGGCTTGGTGGCCTGACTGTTAACCTGCATCTGCCCGTCGCGCTTCGTGTTATGGACATCGAGGCCGAAGGTGACCCGGCAGACCGCGTCCTCGTGCCGCGCGCCCTGGAGCATGTCGTCCAGCGTGACCGTGTAGCGCCCGTGGATCCGCCGTCCCTCCCGCAGGCCAAGGTGTTCGGTGGTGGCGACGATGCGCATCGCCTTCCACGGATCGACGGAGGCGCGGAGGGCGCCGACGATGGCGCGGCACTCCCGCCGGGCCTCCATCGTGGCTCGGGTCAGCGCGGCGGCGTCATCGCAGGGCAGGCCGTACTGGTGATTCGGGATGAAGGCGAAAAGGTCGTCGTAAATGTGGAACAGGACCGGCAGCGAGTAGGAGGGGGTGATCCCGGCGGCGGCGATGGCTTCCGCGAGCCGCACCTTCGGCTGATGGAGGCCGCCCCCGACAAAGGGTTCGGCAGTCGCGTAGTCCAGTCCGGTCACCAGCACGGTCATGCTGGCGGGTTGCAGTTCTCCCGTTTCGGGGTGGCCGAGATCGAATCCGCAACCCGCCCGGCAGGCGAGTTCCCCGTCCCCGGTGCAGTCGACGAAAGCGGCTCCCCGCCAGGCCTCGCGGCCCGAGCGCGACTCGGTCAGCACGGCCCGGATCGCGCGGTCCGCGCCCACGTCCGCCGCCGCCACCCGGGTGTGGAGCTGAACCGTCACGCCCGCCTCCAGGCACAAGTCCTCCAGCAGCGCCTTCATGACCTCGGGATCGTAACCCCAGGACCTGGCCTTGTTCCGGCGGCTGCTCTGGCCGCCCGCCTCCTGCATGCGGCGGAACAGCTCGGCCATGATGCCCGGCTTGTCGGCATCCAGGATCCAGCAGAGGAGGCCGGCCGTCCAGATGCCGCCGAGGCAGCCGTTGGCTTCCAGCAGCAGCGTCCGGGCTCCCTGCCGGGCGGCGGACAGGGCCGCCGCTATTCCGGCGGGGCCGCCGCCGGCGACGATCACATCGAAGTCTCCCTTGACGGGCGTGCGGAGGGATTCGAAAACGGATTCATTCGGCATGGGAGGGGTTCCTTCAGTGCAATTCGTTCAGCCCCTCACTATAGGCATACTCACAGCGCCCCGCAAGTGATTACAGGCAGTTGGTCTTGATGATTGCTGTTCGTTTTGGTTTCATTCCCGGATGACCAGCAAGCCGCCGCCAAGTCAGCCACCCCGGGAAGGCATCCTCCCGCCCTTCGCCCAATGGCGGTGGGTGAGCGGATTCGGCAAGGCTGACCTTCCGCCCGCGCGCCATGCCGGGCACGAGGCCTGGATGCGGACGAACACCGAGCGCCACGATTTCCGCGAGATGATGCTGGTGCTCGAGGGCGGGGGATTATATGCCGTGCAGGGCCGACCCTACCGCCTCTCGCCCGGGCTCGTGATCCTCTTCGATCGCGGCATGCCCCACGATCGGTTTTATTCCCCGTTCCAGCCGGCCGGCCGCCACCTTTGGCTGCGCCTGAGTTCCTCCCATCGGATCATGGGCAACGAGCTGACCTGCCGGCCGCGGCCCGGCGGTAAAGGCGATTCCGCCGTGGCCCTGGCCACCCGCCGCCACGTCATCCTCCAGGGGCCGTTCGCCGAATGCCTGATCCAGAGCTGGGACGCCTGTTCGGCGGGCGACAGGCGGCCCGAGGCCGTGTCCAAGCTGAAGGCGGCGGCGGCCGCACTTTTTCTCGAGGCCCTGACCCGCACTGACGAGCCCGCGCAGCCCGCCCACAGCCGCGCCGTGATCGAGGAGGTGCGCGCCTACATTGCGGCCAACCTGAAGTCCGACCTTTCCCTCAAGGCGCTGGCCCACCTGTCGGGCTACGAGCCGCATTACCTCGAGCGGCTGCTGCGCCGCCAGACGGGCGAACCGGTCCGCCGCTACGTCAACCGCCTCCGCCTGGAGCGGGCACGCGACCTGCTCGCGGGCGGACTTTCCGTGGGGGCCGCGGCCGAGGCGCTCGGATTCGGCTCGGCCGCCTACTTTTCCCGCTTCTTCGCCCGCGCCGCGGGCGTTTCGCCGTCTCGCTGGATCGCGCGGGCCGCCGCTGCGAAGATAAGAAAAGACAAGTCCGGATAAATCCCGGTATGGCGGAAAGGCGGGCGGCATGCTACGCTTTCCCTCCAACAACGCATTCAACCGGAAGGACCGCATATGTACCGCATGGGCCAGGAAGAAGTGGACGAAGTCGCCAAGGTGATTCTCGCCAAGCAGCTGTTCCGGGTGGGCGATCCCAAGAACGGCCACCTGCAGGAAGTCAACCGGTTCGAGAAGGAGTGGGCCGAGAAAATCGGAACAACCTACGCGCTCCTCATGTGCGGCGGCGGGACGGCCGCCATCGTGACCGGCCTGGCCGGCTTCGGGGTGGGGCCCGGGGACGAGGTGATCGTGCCCGCCTACACCTGGATGGCCACCGCGACGGCCGTGCTGGCCGTCGGCGCCATTCCCGTGCTCGGGGAGGTCGACGAGACGATGGCCCTCGATCCGCAGGACTTCGAGCGCAAGATCGGCCCCCGCACCAAGGCCGTCATTCCCGTGCACATGCTGGGCCGGCCGGCGAACATGGAGCGGATCATGGCCGTCGCCCGCGCCCGCGGCATCAAGGTGCTCGAGGATTCCTGCCAGATGGTGGGCGGCAGCTACAAGGGCCGCCGCACGGGAAGCTGGGGCGACGCCGGCGCCTTCAGCCTGAACTTCTTCAAGATCATCACGGCCGGCGGCGAAGGCGGCGCGCTGGTGACGAACGACCGCAAGGTCTACGAAACCGCGTTTGTCTATCACGATTCCGGGTCGGCCTTCCGGCCCACGGCCGGCGACCTGCAGATCCCGATTTTCGTCGCCCAGCAGTACCGGGCGGACGAGGTGATGGGCGCCATCGCGCGCATCCAGATGCAGCGGATGGACGGGATCATCGCCGACCTGCGGCGCGTTCGCAAGGCGGTGGAGGCCGGCGTGGCCGGATCCGGCCTCGTGGTGGCGCCGAGCAACGACCCCGAGGGCGACTGCGGCGTCACCTGCGCCTTCCGCTTCGAGAACGAGGCGGCCGCCCGCGCGTTCTGCGGCCAGCCCGGGGTGGGCGGCTACGTCGGCATCGATCACGGCAAGCACGTCTACACCGCCTGGGAGCCGCTGCGGGCCAAGCGCATCTCGCACCATCCCGACATGAATCCCTTCTTCTTCGCCAAGAACCAGGGGCTGCGGATGGATTACAGCGATACCGCCTGCCCCCGCACGCTGGCGCTGCTCCGCCGGACCGTTTTCTGCGGCATGAATCCGGACTGGACAGCGGACCAGCTTGCGGCGAAGATTGACGCCCTGAAGAAAGCCGCCAAGGCATAACCGCGGGTCCAGGGGAGGAATTCGGGATGAGCAAGGTTCCGGTGCTGTTCGACGCGAATGGAAGTTTCGGCAAATCGTCCACCGGCGAACCGGATTTCCCGGATATCGCCGACCGGCTGGCCTTCATGAACCGCTTCGGCGTTTCCCGGGCCCTGGTCTGGAATGTCTCGTCCGTCCAGAATCACGCCGGCTGCAGCAACCGGACGCTGCTGGACCGGATCGCCGCCACCCCCGGCGCCCGTGGCCGGATCATCCCGTGCCTCTCCGTTTCCGGCCTTTCGGACTACGAGGAAGGCGGCGTGACGGAGCTTGTCGCGCAGATGCGCGAGGGCGAGACCCGGGCGCTCCGCTTCGCCAGCGTCTTCGGCCGGCTGACCCTGCGCCAGCTCGAGCCCGTCATGCCCGTCCTGCGGCGGCTCAGGCCGTTCATCGTCATGCGGCACGACCAGGCGTCGTCCCAGGACATCCTCGACTTCACGGCCCGCTTCCCCGAGGTGAGCGTGATTTTGACCGACGTCTCCTGGGGCCCCTGCATCACGGTATTCGACCTGATGCGGCAGCGGAAGAACGTCCTGGTTGACAATTCGTGGCTTCATTCCTACGGGGCCATCGAGCTGGTCGTCAAGCGGTTCGGGGCGGACCGCCTCGTGTTCGGCATGGGGAGCAAATCCCACAACGGCGCGGCCATCGCGGCGCTTGCCCGGGCCGCCATTTCGGAGGCGGACCGCCGCCTGATCGCCTGCGGCAACCTCGAGCGCCTGGCGGGTCTGAAGCCGGGCCGGGCGGTCGAGCCGCTCGTCCCAAAGGGGAACACGCTCTGGCCCCGCTTTCTCGAGGGCAAGCCCCTGGCGAACGTCGATATCATCGACGCGCACGGCCACCTGGGCCCTTCCGGCGGCTATGTGCTGGAGGCACAGTCGGAAGAGCGCCAGCTTCGCCGCGCCTTGAAGGACATGGATGCCATCGGCATCCGAACCTTTCTCGTCTCGGGCCTGCAGGCCCTGATGGGCGGGCCGGTCGAGGGGAACGACCTGGTCGGGTCGCTTCTCGCCCCCCACGCCGGCCGGGTTCAGGGCTACGTGACTTACAATCCCTTTTACGGGAAGGAACTCCTCCCTCGCCTTGACGGGTATTTCGGCGGCAAGGTTTTCGTCGGGTTCAAGACGCTGTGCGACTACTGGAAGCTGCCGATCACGGATTCCCGTTTCGAGCCGATGTGGCGCTATGCGAACCGCCGCCGGCTGCCGGTTTTGAGCCACACCTGGGGCGGCGCCTTCGACTCCCCGGCGATGTTCCGGGACCTTGCGAAAAAATATCCCCGAGTCCCGTTCCTTCTGGGCCATTCGGGCGGGGGCGACGCAGGCCGGCTCGAGGCGGAGGCGCTGGCGAAACAGTTCCGGAACGTCTACCTGGAGTGGTGCGGCAGCTTCTGCAGCACGATTTCCTGGGAGAAGACGCTCGAGACCGTGCCCGCCGACCAGGTCGTCTTCGGCACGGACGCCATGGTCCACGATTTCAACTGGGAGCTCGGCCGCCTGCTCTCGCTAAACGCGCCGGATTCCGTGATTGTACCCATATTAGGTTCGACCATGCGGGGCCTGCTGGCGCGCCGGAAATAAGAGAGCGGAGGGATTCTGGTATGGCGAAGACATTGCGCGAGCTTGACCCCCATCACGCCGCCGAGCGGGCCTCCGGCCCGGAGCGGACCTGGCATCGGGCCGACGAGCCCGGCTTTTCGGTTCACGGCCTGCCCTGGTTCAAGGAAAACAACGGCGCCTTCCTCCGCCTGCCGCTCCGCGCCAAAGGCGTGGTGCGGGATGCGGTGTGGGAGCTGTCCACCATGCCCAGCGGCGGGCGGGTCCGGTTCAGGACGGATTCCACGGCGCTGTCGCTCCGCATCCGCCACAGCCGGCCCGAGATCGCCATGCCGCACATGTGCGCGGTGGGCGTCAGCGGCATCGACCTGTACGAAGGTCCGCCCTCGGCCATGGTCTACTGGGGCTCGAACAAGCAGATCGTGGCGCAGGCCGACTACACCAGCGATTATGTTTCGGGTCTTTCCAGGAAGATGCGGGAGTTCACCCTGTACCTGCCCGTCTACAACGATCTCGCGAGCCTGGAGATCGGGCTGGATCCGGCCGCCCGGGTCCGGCCGCCGACGCCGTTCAAGCCCCGGAAGCCGGTCGTTTTCTACGGCACATCCATCACCCAGGGCGGTTGCTCCTCGCGCGGGGCCAACGGGTTCGTGCCGGTCGTGGGGCGGAAGCTGGGGCTGGACGTGGTCAACCTGGGCTTTTCGGGAAACGGCCAATCCGATCCCGAGGTGGCGGCCCTCATCGCCGAGCTGGATATGGCGGCCTTCGTCAACGATTGCGTCGGCAACATGAGTCTCGCGTGGATGGGCACGCGCTACGCCGCTTTCAACGAGTTGATCCGGGCGCGCCATCCCCGGCTGCCCATCCTGTTCATGACGTTCACCCGGTGCGCCAAGGAGCATTTCAATCCCCAGGCCTCCCGCGAGACAGACGCGAAGAACGCGGTTGTGGCTGAAACCTTCCGCGCGTTCAAGCGGCGGGGGGACCGGGCCGTCTATTTTCTCGATTGCGCCAAGGTGATCGGGTACGAGGCGGACCATCCCTCCGTCGACGGGGCGCACTTGACCGACTTGGGCTTCCTGCGCGTCGCGGACGCCGTGGCACCAGTATTGAAGCGGATGCTTACCCGGCTTAAGGCGGGTTAACCCTGAGCGGAGGCCCGCCCGGCGGGCCGCAGTCGAAGCCCGGAGGGCGCCTTGTTCACGCTTCGTGAATAAGGCGGGTCAGGCCCCGGTGACGGCGGGCGCGGACGGCTTCAGGGTCCGCTGCACCAGTTCCCGGATTCCGGCGAAGGCCAGGTAGGCGGTCAGGATCATCAGGACGATATCCGCCCCCAGCAGGACCGGGTTGCCGGTGGACTTGCCGTCCGGCGTCAGGCCCGGCCTGAACTTGCCGATTAACAGGAACAGGCTGGCGACGGTGGTGGCCAGCATGAAGGCGGCCGGCAGCACCACGTACCACGTCCGGCGGCCGTTGCGGATCAGCCACACGGCCCCGATGCCGAGGGCGAAGGCGGCCAGCAGCTGGTTGGCCGTTCCGAAGATCTTCCAGAGCTGCAGGATGCTGCCGGAGAAGGACAGCCACAGCATCAGCGCCACGGCCAGGCCGGAGTTGAACCAGTAGGCGCGCAGCAGGTTGAGCAGGGCGCGCCCGAGCCCGCGGGTGGGGAGGCCGGCCGTGTTGCGGCCAGCCAGGCCGAGTGTCGCCGGGATCCCGTCGGCGCCGCCCGTTTCGGCCGCCGGGGCCGCGAAACGCGCGGCGCGGGCCGCCAGGACGTCGTAGCGGCCGAAGAATTCCTGCCACACTTCCTCGATGAGATAGCGGTTCAGCCGGACCGCCGTGTCCAGCGTGGTGATGACGAACCCCTCGAGCAGCAGCATGCCGGCCAGGGCCCCGGCGGCCAGCGGAAGGCCGAAGGCGAACTGGCCGGCGCGTCCGACCGCGAAGGCGAAACCCAGGACCGGATTGTTGTCCTTTCCAGCCGGGAAAACATCCTCCAGGTAGAAGCCCTTCGTGCTGCCGACGACCAGGGTGCAGACCACGACCACGGCGAGCAGCGATTCCAACAGCATGCCCCAGTAGCCGATGGCGCGTGTGGCCGATTCGGTCTTGAGCTGCTTGCAGGTCGTTCCGCCGGCGCACAGGCTGTGGAAGCCGCTGACGGCGCCGCAGGCGATCGTGATGAAGAGCCAGGGCCACAGGGATCCTAGCTTGACGCCGCCCGTGACCGAATCCCAGACGGGCAGCGCCTCGGCGGGTGGGGGCATGGCGCCGCGCACGGAGGCGGTCACGAGCGCCGCCAGCAGAAATGCGATGCCCGCGTAGAGAATATGCACGTTGATGAAATCGCGGCTCTGCAGGAACATCCACACAGGGACGCCCGCCGCCACCAGCGTGTAGAGGGCCAGCAGGATCTTCCAGCAGTCTGCCCCCTTGAGGGTCAGCCCGGCGAAGGAGACGGTGGCGGGGAAGGCGACCGGATGATAGAGGCCTACGAGTATGCTCAGCAGGCAGATGGCAACGGCCACGAGGGAGCATTTCCAGACCGCAATCTTTCGGATGATGGTCATCCAACCGACCAGCGGGGCCAGCAGGGTGATAATGATGACGCTCATCGACGCTACGCCGCCGATCACAACCTTGCTCGTCCCGGCGTCGTCCACCACCCGGAACAGCGTCTGGCCGGGATCGAGATTCATCCGGCCGAAATCGAGCATGCTCACCAGCGCGCTGGCCGAGGTGTTCAGGAACACGGCCGTCACCAGGCCGAGCAGCAGGATTAGAAACAGCATGAGCGCCACGAAGGGGCCGCGGCCCAGGAGCCGCCGCGCGATGGTGGCGATCGACTGGCCGTTGTTGCGGAT
Organism: Kiritimatiellia bacterium; assembly: GCA_044346855.1. Lineage (GTDB taxonomy): Bacteria > Verrucomicrobiota > Kiritimatiellia > CAIKKV01 > CAIKKV01 > CAIKKV01. Next base: position 9,559 of record JBIIYJ010000004.1, on the reverse strand, counting down.
GGACATGAAGGCCGCGAGATAATCGTGCACGCCGCCCACCAGCAGGCCGCCGAGCACGATCCAGGCCAGCGCCGGCCCCCAGCCGAAGCAGAGGGCCAGCACGGGCCCCAGGATGGGGCCGGCCCCGGCGATGGAGGCGAAATGATGGGCGAAGACGACCGGGGTGGGGGTGGGCACGTAGTCGCGGTCGTCGTTGAGCGCAACGGCAGGCGTGGTCCGGTTGGATTCCCCCCAGCTCCGCGCCAGGAAGCGCGAATAGAACCACCCGCCCAGCATGATGACGAAGATCGACGCAGCCAGCATCCAAAGTGCGGTCATGCCTTCCCCCCTGATAGAGTCAAACGTCCATACCCACTTGTTTTGTCACGTGCCGACGGACCGCCGAATGTCCGCAAACGAATCGCGACATGGGGGAATGCGTCGAGCAATCCTTCGTCCGCCGTGACAAGCGGCACGCCGCGGTCCAGCGCGAGGGCGGCGTATTCGCAATCGTAAGCCGAACACCGGGTCGCGGAAAGAAGCGGCAGAATCCGGGCGGACGGAATGATGAATTCGCGATCCGTCATTTGCGATTCCGCGCCTTCCAGGGAGCGCCTTGCTGCCTCAACGGTAAGAGTCCCCCGCCGCATGTAGCCCGCCAGGATGTTGCGGAACTCCGACCGCCACAGAAACGGCGCAATCCACTCCGGGTCGCGGTGAAGAGTCCGTTCCGCGTACAGGGTCATGTCGCCCGGGAGCCACAGGTAGGCCAGGACGTTGACATCGACGACAATCATGCGCGTCCCTTGTTTTTCATGGCGGTCAGGTCGTCGCGAGTGACATAGACTCCGGCGGATTCCCGGACGGTTCGGGCCCGGTTCGCCAGGGTTTCAACGTCGAGGGGTTTGCTGCGGAGCGCATTTTCAAGCGTGACGAGCACTTCGCGATTCAAGCTGCGTCCGTTTTCCCTGGCTCGCGCTTTCAAGCTGCTGTGCAAAGCCGGTGGCACATCCTTGAGCGTGATCGTATTCATAGTAAAAACCATAACACATTCAAAATGGATGTCAATACGTTCATGTCTCGGCCCCCCGCCGGGTAAAATCGCGGTAAAATCGCGGCTTGCCGCCATTTCAGCCTTCGGGTACCGTTTATTCATTAACGCGAAAACGAGGCTGCACATGAACTGGATCAATCCCTACAAGAACCGCAAGGGCGCCTGGTTGAAGGGCAACCTGCACACGCACTCGGGCGAGGGCATGACGCAGGATGAGATTTTCAGCACCTACGGCAAACTCGGTTATGATTTCATCTGCATCTCGGATCACCGCAAGCTAACCCTGCCTAAACCGCCCAAGGGAAACCGCATTCTGGTCCTGCCCGGCTTCGAATGGAATTCGAAAACCGGCGACCACATGAACATGATCTCCTTCGACTGTCCGACGCTGGTTCGCAGCGCGGCGTCCCAGGATACGGAAAAGGTGTTGAAGTCGCTGAAAAAGAAACCGGTCCTGGTGGTGATGAACCATCCCAACTGGCGGGAGCCCCCTCACTACAGCCGCGAAACCTTGTACGAGCGAAGCCTGTCCTGCGAAGGCCTGGAGATCTACAACGGGCTGGTCGACTTCGGAGCCGGCGCCGCCCTGGCCACGGAAAAATGGGACTATCTGCTGTCGCGCCGCAGGATGGTGCTCGGGTTTGCCAACGACGACGCCCACAGCCTGAAGCACATCGGCCAGGCCTGGAACGTAGTGCGGGCGGCCTCCCGCACGCCAAGGGCCATCTTAACGGCCATCAAGGAAGGCAATTTCTATTGCAGCACCGGCGCCACGTTCGACGACATCCGGCGCGAGGGCACACGCATCACGGTCTCGTCACCGGACGCCCAGGAGATCTGGGCCATCGGCGAATGGGGCGCCCGGATGGAGAAAGTGCTTTCCAACCGCATGGAATTCGATTTTGCCACTGTCCAAAGCGCGCACGCCAAGTACGTCCGTTTCGTGGCCTTCGGAAAAGGCGCCGCCATGGCCTGGACCCAGCCGTTCCTCAAGGAACCCAACGTGGAAGACCGCCGGCTCTCGCCGTTTGTCGCGCAGTGGTCGGTGTCGAACCTTCTTTCAATGCCGCTAGGCGAGGTGACGGACGCGACGGCCCGCGACGAAACCCTGACATGGAAACCGCTGAGAACCGTGGCCGTGCCCGAGGGGTTTGCCACCGTCACGGAGCTTCACGGGACCGCCAACGGGATCGCCCTGCTGTCCGCGCGCATCTCCGTGGCCCGGTCCGGCCGCTGGATCACGGCCCTCGGCCACGATGGCGGGGCCCGCCTGTTCGTGGACGGCCGGCTGGTGATCGATCAGCCTGTTCGTTCGAATCCGGCCAACCCGGACCGGAGCAAGATAGAACTCAGCTTGAAAAAAGGGCAGCACAGCGTGCTGGTTGCCCTGAATACCGATCACGGCAAGGGCCAGGGCGTCTTCCTTCGCTTCATCCTGCCCGGGAAGGCGCCGAAGAAACCCGTCTTCCCTGTTTCCGTTTAAGGGACTACGACACATGCGAAAGCCGGATCACCATCCAACGCAGAGTCCCCTCAGTCCGGAGTGAAGAGTTGAGGCCGCAGAGTTGATGATTTTCCTCGTGTGGATTGGTGTTCTGGAAAGCGTCAATAAGACCCGAATGTTATGCGGGGGATGAGGCATTCAAAAAAATCGGTCGACCACAGGCGTATGGAGTCCTGGTCCCGGACAAAGGGTTCGACTTCGGCCGCCGCCTGTTTGATGTTCAAGCGGGCTACGGCGTCTGAGAGACGGCGGCGGAACTCGTCCGGCGTCAGCGCCTCGGTGGACGTGTAGTGGCCTGATTGACGCATCCGGGCTTCCAGATGATGCAGATTCAATACGGGATGGCGACCGGCGTACCAGACCAAGTCGTACCAGTCGCGCCCCTTGACCCGGTTTTTCCATTTCCTGCATAGCACGGCGTGCATTTTGCCGGCAAAGAGATCGGGCAGGGTGTAAGTCCGGACAGCAAAGGGCACGGGCTGAAGAACGTATTTCGTTTCCGTCGCGAAGCAAGGGGGCGGATCGGTATCAACTTCCAGTTTGATGGTCAGTTGCCGGTTCCGGGGCAGGGCCGCCACCAGTTCAGGGGAGGCTTCCAGGACAAGCAGTTGTTGAACGGAATCGGCCTTTAAAAAAGCGGACTCAATCGCGGTCCCCTTCCTTTCGGGGCTTTTCCGGGCGAAGCGAACATCGAATCCGAAGCTTTGCAGTTCATTTTTCAAGGCATCGCCATACCGAACGAGCGTGAACCGGGGATCCGGCTTGAGCAGGGAAAAATCGAGATCTTCGGAATAGCGGTCAAGGCCATGCAGGATGCGCAAGGCCGTGCCGCCGTAGAAAGCTGCATGTTCGAAAAACTTGCTTCTCCACAACCCCAGTAACGCGAGTTCCTGCAGGATTTCACGGAGGGCATTCAGGTAATCGTCATGGGTTTTGCAGGGATAGCGGTTCAACATCAACCGGACGGCTTCGTTCATCGGCCTTTCCTCCGCGATTTCTGCAGAAACACAAGCAGCTTGGCGATCCGGGGATTGTCGTATCCCCGGGCAATCTCCTCTAACGAACTCAAATTCAGCTTCTTCAGCCGGTCAGGATCCATGCGCATGTCGCCGATCAGGTAGTCCTCGAACTCAGCGGGGTCCCCGGGGCGAAAACGGCGGTCCGCCCAGACGAAATCGGCCAGCGCCTTTTCGGGTGTTGCGATGAGATAAGTGTCGGTCCCGTTTTCCTCCTGGGTGATGCCGGCAGGATAGGCGGCCATGGGGAGCGGCCGATAGGTGAAGAGTCCGAAAGGAGTCTGGAAGCGGCGAGCCTTGCCGCAGGTGACGCTTGTGACAGTGCGGACCCCTTCCGGGATCAGCCCGTGGCGGCTGAGGGCGTACTCCAGGCTGACGTAGGACGGGCCGTATATGAGGTTGGCGAGAAGCTCGAGGCAGACGGGCTGGCGGCGCCGGGTATCGCCGAAAACGTAGAGCCCCTTTTTGACCCGGACAATGACCCCCTGCGCCATCAGTGCGCCGATCTTGTCGCGCGGCTTGGCGTACGCCCGCAGGGAATCCATCAACTGCCGATAGTCGAAGATCTCCCGGTCCTGGGCCTGGCGCAGTGTGTCGATTGCGTTCACGGAATAAGGTAATCAAAAATATTCCAGTATGTCCAGTAATAATGGACATACTGGAAGAATGGCGTGACCACCGATCACTGACCGCCGATCACTGATTACTGCTCACTGCTTTCCCTGACCGACCTCCAGCAGACCAGCGAACCGGCCGCGATCAGGAGGCTGCCGATCCAGACGCGGGGAGCGGGGGTGACACCGAGGTAGGCGCAGCTGACCAGCGTGGAGAAGAGGGGCGTGAAATTGGAGGCCGCGGCCACGCGCGTCACCTTGCCCCGCCGCATGGCGATATCCCAGAAGGCGTAGGCGACGGCGGTTGACAGGATCAGGAAAACCGGCTCGATTCCGTTCCGCAGCTTGAGCGCCCCCCAGTCCGTCCCCTTCGCCGCCGCCAGTCCCGCCAGGGCGAGGCCCGACAGGACCATGAAATACGGCGCGCCCCCGCCGCCGGCCGGGGCCCACCGCCGGGTCAGCACGGAGTAGACGGCCCAGGTGACGCCGGCCGTGAAAGCGGAGGCGTAGGCGGCGGGATTGCCGGCCACGTGGTCGAGGAAGAAGGCCCAGCCCGCGCCCTGCGCCGGGATCATCACCACCACGATTCCCCCGAACGCCAGGCAGAGCCCCGGCAGCAGGACCCAGGAGGCTTTCACCGGCAGCAGCAACGCGGAGAACAGGATCGTCAGGGACGGCCAGAGGTAGTTCAGCAGGGCCAGCTCGACCGCCTGCGCGCGATCCCGGGCCAGCCCGATGGCCAGGTAGAAGGACACGGTATAAATGAGGAACAGGCCGCCGCAGCCCAGGTAATACCGATAGCTGAACGGGGTGCCGGTGTCCGAGCCGGTCCGGCTGCCTGCCCGCAGCCGGGTGAAGGCCAGGGTCAGGAGTCCGGAGCAGGTGAAAACGAGCGCGCCCGTCAGCAGCGGCCCGAACTGCTCGGAGAGGCTGCGGCTCAGCGCCACCGTGGCGCTCCACAGGAGGATGGCCCCGAAGCCGGCCGCGGTCGCCCAGGTCGAACCTTTATCCATACCGGCCCGCGGTTTTCCCGATCTCGTACATCGCGAGCACGTTTTCGACCGGGGAATTGTCCTGGATCTGGTGGGTGGGCGCCATGCAGTAGCCGCCTCCGGGCATCATGATTTCCAGCGTGCGGCGGCAATAGGCTTTCACCTCCTCGGGCGACCCCGTCGCCAGGGGGCCGGCGGTGGAAATGCAGCCGTGGAAGGCGAGGCGGTGGCCGTAGGTCTTCTTGAGGTGCTCGGGCGACATGTTCACAGCCTCGGGCTGCAGCGTATCCACGGCCGTGACGCCCATGTCGATGAAGTCGTTGTAGACCCAGCTGCTCGAGCCGCACGTGTGGATGATGACCGGCACGTTGAAGCTGGCCGCCATGTCGATGAAGCTCTTGTGCAGGGGGCGGATGTGTTTCCGATACAGGTCCAGGCTGATGATCGGCGCGATCTGCGTGCCCAGGTCCTCGCCCATCCAGAGCAGGTCGATCCCGCCCTTGGCCGCGGCCAGCGTCCGCTCCATGATGCGCAGGTAGATGGCGCTGCGCCGCTGGCCGATCAGCAGGCCGGCGGGCTCGTCCGTGATCAGGTCCACCAGGACCTGCTCCATGTTGCGCAGCATGCCGGTGCTGTTGATGATGTCGCCGATGCCGGCGCCGCCGCAATGGACGCAGTATTCCTTGAGCGCCTTGCACTGGTCCGCGATGCCGGAGTAATCGAAGTGATCGGGATCGGGCATCGGCCAAGCCGCGACCTCCTCCTCCGTGGCGTCGCGCAGGGGGAAATCGCAATAGTCCCAGTACCCGCCCGACGGATGTTCCACCCAGCGGCGGTGAATGCCCCAGTCGTCCACCTTGATCCCGCGCTCCGGGATGTCCGCATGCAGGCGCGGTCCCGTGTAGGGGGCCCCGATGCCGCGGAAATCGACGCCCAGCGCCTTCCTGAGCGCTTCTCCCTCGTTCGGCTTCAGTCCGAAATGCTCCTTCAGCCGGCTATCAATGCCGGGGTTCGACGCATAATTGAGCGGCACGCGGTCCGGCTCCTGGCGGTGCAGCGCCGTCAGCACGCGTTCCTTGGACGTCATGGGCTTCTTCATGATTCTCCCTTATAGAGTGAAAATTCCGAGAGGGCAGGACTGGCGGACGACTGGGTGATGCGCAGCCGCACGCGGGTGGCGGTGACGTCCGGGACGCGCAGGAGCCGCCGGTTTCCGATCGCCTCGGCCGCCGCGATCTCCCGGTAGCCGGCGCCGTCCCAGGCGTCCACCGCGAACGCGTCCACCCGCTGCCCGAACGGCAGGTGTTCCCGCAGCCCGATCACGTCGAAGCGGACGGGGCGGGGGAAGGTAAACTCCACCTCGGCCGGCTGGCCGTCGCCCGGTGACCAGAAGGTGGCGGCGTCGCCATCCACCAGGCGGGCGGGGGCGTGGCGGCTGTCGGTTCCGGCGGCCGGTCCCTCGGCCGCGGCTCCGAGCGCCAGGTTGACGCCGAGCAGCGCATCCAGCCGCCGCTTGAATTCCAGAAGGGAGGACCGGTCCGCCTCGGGAATCAGCCCCCGCCGGTCGGGCGGCAGATTGATCAGCAGCGAGGCGCCGCGTCCGACCGACTTGAAGTAGAGTTCCAGCAGGTTGTCGGGCGTGCGCACGCGGGCGTCCTCGGCGGCATGGTAGAACCAGCCGGGGCGGATCGATACGTCGCACTCCGCCGGGAGCCAGGCGTCCCCCGTGCGCTCGCCGCTTTGCAGGATGGCGGTATCCGCCACCCCGGGCACGAACCGGCCTTTCGTGATCGTCGACCAGCAGGGATCGCCGGCGAAACCGGACTCGTTGCCGACCCAGCGGACGTCGGGCCCGGCGTCGCTGAACATGCACGCGTCCGGCTGGCACTCCCGCACCAGGCGCCAGGTGGTTTCCCAGTCGTAATAGGTGCGCGGATCGATGGATCTTTTTCCCCGGGCGCCGCCGTAGAAGCCGTCGCCGCCGTTGGCGCCGTCGAACCACACCTCGAAGAGCGGGCCGTATTCCGTCAGCAGCTCGCGCAGCTGGCGGCGGTAGACTTTCAGGTAAGCCGGGGTTCCGTAGGCCGGGTGGTTGCGGTCCCAGGGGGACAGGTAGACGCCGAATTTGATGCGGGCCCGCTCGCACGCCTCCGCCATCGCGCGGACGACATTGCCGCCGCCGTTCAGCCAGGCGCTGGCCGCCACGGAATGGGTCGTGGCCCCGGTGGGCCAGAGGCAGAACCCGTCGTGGTGCTTGCAGGTGAGGATCAGCCCCTTTAAGCCGCCCGCGGCCGCCGTCTCGGCAATCTGGTCCGCGTCGAACGCGGTCGGATTGAAGAGGGCGGGATCCTCGTCCCCGTAGCCCCATTCCTTGTCGGTGAACGTGTTGACGGTGAAATGGATAAACCCGTAGACCTCAAGGCGGTGCCAGGCGAGCTGGCGCCCGGTGGGAACGGGACCGATGGGGAACGCGCGGGAATTCATAATCAAGCATGTTGACAGAATTGACTGAAAAAGAAAAGCCCGATAGAGTAGGATGTTTGGAGTCGAATCCGTAAGGAGCACACCATGGAAACCGTGACGTTGGGCAGGACGGGACTCAAGGTCGGCAAGCTGTCCCTGGGCGGACTCTTCGTGGCCGGCTTCGCGACCGAGCTGGAGGAAGCCAGGCGGGCGGTCAGCCGCGCGGTCGACCTGGGCGTCAATTACATCGATACGGCGCCCGGCTACCACAACAGCGAGGAGGTGCTGGGGCAGTGCCTCAAGGGGGTCGACAAGCCCGTGATCCTCTCCACCAAGCTGGGCGGCCGCCCGAAGCCGTTCGATCCGCGCAACCCCGCCCAGCTCATGGAGTCGGTCAAGGAGAGCCTGCGCCTGCTGGGCCGCGAGGTCATCGACATTCTCATGATCCACGAGCCCGACCGCCCCGGGCAGTACGACTGGTGGACGGACTGGCACGCCCTGCAGGGGCCGGTTCTGGGTGTGCTGGACGAGTTGAAGAAGCAGGGCGTGATCCGTTTCACCGGACTCGGCGGGACCACGGTATCGGAGCTGGCGTTCCTGTGCCGCACCGGCAAGTTCGACGTGGTCCTGACGGCTTACAACTACAGCCTGCTGTACCGGGAATCCGCCAGCGAGGTCATGCCGGCGGCCCGTTCCCAGAACATGGGCGTCGTCATCGGCTCGCCGCTCCAGCAGGGCCTCTTCGCGCGCTGTTTCGACGAGGCGGTCGCCGACCCGGGCGTCTACTGGCTGTCGCAGGCTCGGCGCGGCCAGCTGAAGGCGCTGTATGCGCTGTCTCGGGAGGCGGGCCTTCCGCTCCCCGAGATGGGGCTGCGGTTCATTTTGTCCCAGCCGCTGGCGGACTGCGTCCTGATGGGCGCCCGGTCGGCCCGGGAGGTGGAGCAGAATGTGGCCGCCGTGGAGAAGGGCCCCTTGCCGCCCGACGTGCTGCGGGCGCTTGACGCCATCGCGGCGCTCGTGCCGTCCCGCCCTTTCGGGGAGCCGTTCGGCATCGGCTGGTTCATGCCGAATCCGCGCGGGTATCGCGGCATGGGCGTTGCCTGATAAAGGAGACAGATGAAAGCTGCCATTATCGAGTCGTTCGGCTCCATCACGGTGAAGACCATGCCGGAGCCCGTGCCGGGGGATTACGAGGCCCTCTGCGAGCTGCTGTACGGCAGCACCTGCACGGGAACGGACCTTCACATCCTGGACGGGGTGTTCCCGTGGATTTCGAAGCTGCCGACCGTGCTCGGCCATGAATCCGTGGGCCGCGTGGTGGCGCTGGGGCGCAAGGTCCGGCATTACCGGATCGGCGACCTGGTCACCCGCGTCGGAACCCCGCCCTCCCGGGACGGGGCCATTTCCGTGACCTGGGGCGGATTCGCGGACATGGGCATCGCCAAGGACCACTGGGCCATGTGCGCCGACGGCCTTCCGCCCGAGGAGTGGCAGGGCAGCCGATGGAACCAGGTGCTGCCGCATGGCATGGACCCGACCGCGGGCCCCATGTTCACGACCTGGCGCGAAACGCTCTCCTATCTGATCAAGATGGGCGTCACGCCCGGCGCCTCCGTTCTGGTGGCCGGCTCCGGCGGGAACGGACTCTCCTTTGCGGCCATGGCGCGGCTCCTGGGCGCCTCGGTGGTGGGCATGATCGGCTCGCCCGCGTTCGAGGACCGGGCGCGGAAGCTGGGCGTGACCAAGTTCGCCGACTACAAGCGCAACCCGGTGGACCCCGAGATCAAGGCGGGCACGCCCCGGGGCGGCTACGATTTCATCGTCGACTCCGTGGGCCGGATCGGGAACGCCGACCGGCTGATCCCGCTGCTTTGCGAGGGCGGCGTTTACGGCGCCTACGGGCTGGACGATATGGGCAAGTGGACCATCAACCCCGC
>JBIIYJ010000352.1:0-5239 GCA_044346855.1 Kiritimatiellia bacterium | reverse complement strand
GGAGCGCCACCGCGGTGCAGACGAGCGTGACCAGGGTGGCGATCCGGAAGCTGTTCCCCATGGCCTGGAGCACCGCGGGATTCTTGAACAGGTTCACCAGGTACACGGCGGTCAGGCCGCTCGGGTCACGCACCGCGTTCGCGAACACGTGCGCGAGGGGCCAGATCAGGAACGCGCCCAGGAAGGCCGTGGCGCCCAGGATCAGGGGCAGGCCCGAAAAAGAATCGGGAAGGTTGAACCGTTTGCCGCCGTTCATGCCGGATCCTTCGCCAGGAGGATGGTTTCCGAGGGCGAGGCCGCCCAGGTCAGCGTGCGGCCCTGGAGCGTGGCGGGGGTCAGCCCCACGCGGTTGAGGAGCGTGGCGCGGAGGGGCAGGCCGCCTGCGTCGAGCTGCGCCGCGATCGTGGCGCCCACCATGCGCGCCTTCGTCACCTTCGCCTCGAACACGTTGTCGCCGGCCGCGGCCGGCGGGTCGCCGCCCAGGCCGAGGGGCCGCAGGTGCTCGGGGCGGATCATGACCATGACCGTCTCCCGGACGGCGGCGGCCGCGGTGGCGGCCAGCCGGCCGAGGGGGCCCTGCACGGCGGCGGAGGCGCCGGGCTCCGCGGCGGCCCCGACCAGCGTCGCCTCGAACAGGTTGGCCTCGCCGAGGAAGCCCGCGCAGAAGGCGTTGGGCGGCCGGTGGTAGAGCCCGGCCGGCTCGCCCAGCCCCAGGATCCGCCCGCCGCGCATGACCGCCATGCGGTCGGCCAGGGAGAGTGCTTCCACCTGGTCGTGGGTGACGTAGACGAAGGTGATGTCCGTGCGCGCGTGGAGTGTCTCGATCTCCTCGCGCATCTCGTGGCGGAGCTTGGCGTCGAGGTTGGAGAGCGGCTCGTCGAGCAGCACCAGCTTCGGGTTCAGCACCAGGGCGCGCGCCAGCACGACGCGCTGCTGCTGGCCGCCCGAGAGCTGGCCGGGCGTCCGGGTTCCGAGGCCGGCCAGGTCCACCTTCCGTAGCGCCTCGGTCACCCGCGCGGTGCGTTCCGTTTTGGGGACGCGGCGCTCGACCAGGCCGAAGGCCACGTTCTCGGCCACGGTCAGGTGGGGCCAGAGCGCGTAGTTCTGGAAGACCATGGGGGCCCCGCGCTCGTGCGGGGGGAGGGTGGCGATGTCGCGCCCGTCGAAGAGGATGCGGCCGGAGTCGGCCTTCTCGAGCCCGGCCAGGATGCGCAGCAGGGTGGTCTTGCCGCAGCCGGAGGGGCCGAGCAGGAAGAACAGCTCGCCGGGCTGGATTTCGAGGGAGACGGCGTCGAGCGCGCGGACGGCGCCGAAGTTCTTGGACAGGGTTTCGATGGTGATGGCGGCGGGGCTCAAGGCTGGGGTTCCTCCTGGGAAAGGGAGCGGTAGCGGGCATCCGCCTGCCGCGCCCAGTCGCGCATCGTGTCCTGGCGCCGGCGGGGATCCTTCCACGCGGCGACCAGCGCGTTCAGTTCGGCCTCGGTCACGGGCGGGGCGCAGAGGCGCGCGACGTCCTCCGGCTTCGCGCCGCGGTCGATGACCTGCTTCCAGGCCTGGCGCAGGCCCTGGTGGGCGTCGATCAGCCACACGCCCATCAGGTCGTTGTAGACGCCCCAGCGGCGGGAGCCGAGCTCGCTGTCATAGGTCATGGCCGCCGGCATGAGGTAGGGGTTGGCGGCGGGGGCGCCGGGCTCCGCGAACAGCTCCGGCCGCACGGGGTTGCGGTAGAGGGTGTAGCGCTGGCCATCCGTGCCGGCGGGCTGGAAGAGGATCCGCTGGCCCTCGGGCGAGAGCGCGAATTCCACGAACAGGCGGGCGGCTGCCTCGTTCGGCGCGCCGCGCAGGACGCCGATGGCGTCGGGGTTGACGATAGTGTGCGCGGGCGGGAGGATGAAGGCGAGGCGGCCGCCGCCCACGGCCCCGATCACGGTCTGGGCGTACTGGTCGATGGCCATGCCGGCCGCGATGTCGCCGGCCGCCACTTCGCGGGGGACGGTGCCCGCGCTTTCGCCGAAGGAGCGGACGTTGGCGCAGATGCGGGTGATGAGCGACCAGCCGGCCTCGAAGCCGTAGGCCTGGAGGATGATCTCGTAGCACATGTGCACGGCCCCGGAGGAGCGGGGATCGCCGGAGCCTACCCAGGAGTAGTAGTCGGGCCGGCCGAGGTCGTCCCAGTCGCGCGGGGCGGGAAGGCCGAGCCGCTCGAGGAGCGGCTTGTTGAAGAGGATGCCGAAGCCGCTGAGGGCGATCCCGTACCAGCGGCCCTGCGAATCGAAGACGGGCGAGCCGGCCACGGTGGCGGGGATGCCGGCGGCGGAGGCGGGGGGCGGAGCGAGGGGGAGGAGCCAGTTCTGGCGGGCCGCGCCGATGTAGGGGTCGATGCCGCCGCCGAAGAGCAGGTCCACGCCGCTGGACTCGGGGCTGGCGGCGAAGCGGGACTCGAGCTCCTTGAGGATTTTGGAGGTGCCGCCCACGTCGAGCCAGACGACTTCGATGTCCTGCGTGTGGCGCTCGCGCATCCAGGAGGTGAAGGCGCGGGAGTATTCCAGCCGCACTTCGCGGCGGTGGGGCGAGAGGAGGGTGAGCCGGGGGGCGCCGGAGGCGGGAGGGGCCACCACGGCGGAGTCGCCCCGCGTCCAGAGCATGCCCACGTAGGGCAGCGCCGCCACAAGCATGAAGAAGATGCCGATCACCGTCGAGCGCACGGAGTCCTCCGGTTTGGCCGACAACCATAGCAGGAGGCGGGAAACAAGACAAGCCTCGGAAGAATAGCTAATAGCTGATAGCTGATAGCGAAGAAGAATAGCGGATAGCGGACAATCAACATCCAACGCAGAGGCCCCGCCGCCCCGGAGAAAGAAAGGGAGAGAACGCGGAGAGGAGATATTTTTACGGGGAAGCCCCGTACCCCCGTTTATGCAGGAAAAGCGCCAGAAAGCGTGCGACGCCGGGCTCGTAGCGCCCGGCCTACTCCAAGCCAAAATGAAAGTCCGCTCGCCTGATCGATCATCTTTGCCCTAATCTTTACCGTAATCTCTCTTTCATGCGACTGGCCTGGTTTTCTGAACCCTGAACCCCGAACCCTCACCCCCCCCCTGGAAAGGCCATGCCACGTCTAGCGACTGGCGTGGCACGGGTCTCCTGACCCGTGGCCTTGGCGCTGTCGGGCCGAGGCATCGGATCGGTGGAGACGTTGGATGAGATGAGAGGGAGGGATGAGAGGGAGGGATGAGTGGCTGTTTTGCGCAAGGCCCCCTGCAGAATAGCTGATAGCGAACTGTTGTCATTCGCTCCGAGACGGATCACTCCGTTTTTTTGCCTCGGATCGGTTCAGCGGGACCTACGGGACCGCTGCATCTCGGCCAACCAGCGGTCCCGTAGGTCCCGCTGAACCAGACCCGCGCTCGAGATGACCGGCCAAGAGACATTTTTCTTGGACTTGCGACTGGCGTGGCACGGGTCTCCTGACCCGTGGCCCCGGCGCTGCCGAGCCATAGGCATTGAATCGTTGGAGACGTTGGATGAGATGAGTGGGAACGATGAGTGGGAGGGATGAGCGGCTGTTTGCGCAAGTTCCCCTGCGAATAGCGGAACGGGAATCGATCATCTCTCGTTTCATATTTTCCCGAACCCTTACCCCCTTCCCTGGAAAGGCAATGGCACGATTTGCAAACGGCGTGAAATGCCCGCTGAAAAAGCAAAATAGTTCTTGACGTTACTTAATTTTGGGTTGATTATTAAAGCGATTTCAGGTACATCAAATTTTGGTACATATTTGTTTTGAGCTGTTTGTGTTGCGTTGTCGTTGTTGTCGGCGGCCGGAAGCGGGGTGCATATGACGATGCGAAAACGTCTAGGGCGGGTGGCGTCGAATCCCTGGTATTTTGCGGGCATCATTGCTTGTTTTGTCGCTGTAGTGTCTGTTTTTCTGCGTGCACAAGCGAGTGTTCCCAGCAGCAAAGATGGAGTAAGCTTGTTGCTGGAGAAAGGTTTGTCCACCAATCAGAACGATCGTATCCTTCAAGTGCCTGTTGAAACTCAACAATTTGATCTGTTGTCCTTGGAAGATGGTGTTGTCGATCTGCTCAGAATGCCATTGACGCTGCCACAGAATTTCTGGGGTTTAAAAGAAACCTGGTATGGATCGGGTGAAACCGGTGGTGAGTTTTACCTCCCATATGGAGTTACGCGCACGCCAGACGGCCGAATTGTAGTTGCAGATACCCATAATCATAGGATGCAACTATTTGAAGAGAATGGTAGTTTCATTTGCTCCTTTGGCGAATATGGAAGTGACCCCGGGCAGTTCATCTATCCGTATGATGCAGCCGTTACTTCGGACGGAAAAATTTATGTGATGGAAAAAACGACCGCTTTCTCCTGTCATTACAATTTTGTTAAGAAAATCGCTTATATTGTTTGTGTTTCGAATTCATGGTTCGAAAACAACTGGAAGAGCATGCGTGATATTGTCAATGGCATCACAGTCTTTCTCGTCTGCCATGGAGGAGACGGAGGACAAGAAGGAAGCCCTGTCGGCAATGCTGGCGGACGAGTTATGCTGGGTTATAAGGGATCCATAACTGATGGGCGCTCCCAAATGGATATGCTTGTGTATTTCGCACGCATCAACGGAAGCTTTGAAAACGGCAATAAACGAACGGCAGGGAAAGCGTTTGATGGCGGAAACGGCTATAACACGAATCTTGTGATGTATGGTAAGGATTGGACTACGCTCGGACCAAGTCCTGCGCTTGTCGGAAAAACACTATTGCAGAGCGGTAAAGGGTCAGCCACGATTATATTCGATACTTTCATGGACTCTTCCAGTCCTGCAAATGATGCAGTCACAATTACTAGCGGCAGCGGATCGGCTAGACGGTGGCTCGAAATTTTCGCTCATAAGTTCGGCATCAGTTGTGACTTCACTTCGACCATTCCTAGCATGAGGGCAGATGCCGACAATTGTATCAACGAAAACGTGAACGTAGGACGCAAGTTGTCTGGAGACAGGCTGACGTACGGGCAAGACAAAACATGGTGAATTTTATAAAATTAGGAGGCTGCTTAAATGATAAAACGTCTAATGTTTTTTTGCGCAAAAACGATTATTATAATTGCTGGCGCTTCCGGGTTTGTGGGGGGATTTTTCATTGAGCGGGAAGCGGGTTGAGGTCGAGGCCGCCGAAGTGGAAGAAGATGTCGGCCTTGAGTCTCTCCCGGTTGCGGTAGCCGCATG
>JBIIYJ010000351.1:0-5245 GCA_044346855.1 Kiritimatiellia bacterium | reverse complement strand
AGCCCGGGCGGGCGCGGCGGATGCCGGGGATGCGGGGGATGCGGTGGAGGGTGACGCCGGGATAGGCGCGGTCCTCCCCGAGGTGCCAGGTGAGCAGGTCGACCCGGTCCCCCCGCGCCGACAGCGCCTGAAGCAGCAGGTCCACCGCGATGGGGGTTCCGCGGTCCGAGTAAAAGGGATGGGGCGCGAGCAGGAGCACCTTCATGGCGGACTATGATGCGGAATTGCGGGGGGTTTGTCCATTTGAACTTGTCAGGGCGCTCCGGTTGCCGGATGATACGGATCCGTCATGCAGAAAATCCGTGAAATCGAGTTCAAGCGGCTTGTGACGCGTCCGGTTTTCCGGGCGCTCATGGCGCGGTTCGGCGTCACGCCCGCCGACGCCGTGAAGCAGGTGAATTACTATTTCGACACGCCCGACCTGGCGCTGATGCGGGCGGGGATGGCCCTGCGGATCCGCGAAAAGGGGGGGCGCTACGGCGCCACGCTCAAGGTGCGCGAGCGGGGGGCGTCGGCGGAGTACGCGCTGGCGCCCCTGACCCGGAGCCGGTTCCTGCAAATCCGCCGGGCGGGCATCGGGGGGCTGGAGTGGGCGCCGCGGCTCAGGGCGGCCGGGATCGATCCCGCCGCCGTCGGCTACCGCGCCTGCCTGAGCACCCGCCGGATCACGGTTCCGTGGGAGGGCGGGGAGGTCTGCCTGGACGACAACCGGTACGGCCGCCGGCGCGACTGCGAATTGGAGTACGAGGTGCGGGATATCCGCCGGGGGCGGCGGCTGTTCCTTAAATTGATTTCCGAGTTCGGCCTGGAGCCGGATCCGCATCCGGTCAGCAAATCGCGCCGGGCCATGGGGGGAGGCCGCTGATGGGCATTGTCTATTCGACCGAACACGGGCGCATGTGCCCGAACTGCGAAAAGCCGGCCGCCGCCTGCATCTGCCGCAAGGGCGGGGGCGGGAAGCCGGGCGACGGCGTCGTGCGGGTGGGGCGCGAGACGCAGGGGCGGAAGGGCAAGGGGGTGACGGTGGTCACCGGCCTTCCGCTCACGGAAGAGGCGATGCAGAAGATGGCCAGCCAGCTCAAGGCCATGTGCGGCAGCGGCGGGACCTGCAAGGACGGCGTCATCGAGATCCAGGGCGAGCACCGCGACCGTCTGGTCGAGTACTTGACGGCCCAGGGCTTTACGGTCAAGCGATCTGGCGGGTGACGCGTATGTTCATTATAATGAATATTTATCTGTTTTTTGCCTTGTCTTGTTTACTTAGACAGTCTATTATTCATTTTAATGAATATCGAAGCTATAGGATCTGCCATAAGTAAACGAAGGATCGCGCTTGGCGTAGACCAGCGGGATTTGAGTGAGATTGCGGGCATTTCCGTTCATACCCTGAGCAATATTGAGGCGGGGAAAGGAAATCCCTGTCTCAAAACGATCGACCGGGTGTTGAACGCGTTGGGGATGGAGTTTCGCGTTCAAGTCAAGCCGCAGGAGTAATCCATGGGCCGGAGCGGAAAGGTATATTGCGGGGGCAGAGTCGCCGGGCGAATTGAGGAGACCCCGGAAGGCTACCGCTTCACCTATGATGCCGGCTACCTGGCATCGCCGGAAACCCGCGCGATCAGTTTGACGTTGCCCAAGCGTTCCGACCCGTATACGTCCAAGGTTCTTTTTCCTTTCTTTTTCGGGCTACTGGCGGAAGGCATTCTCAAGGAAACGCAATGCCGGAAATTGAGGTTGGATGAAAACGACCATTTCGGGCGCCTTTTGAAAACGGCCAACAGCGACACCATCGGTGCGGTCACCCTTGTGGAAGAACCGGAGGCGTAGATGTTCCGCTGCCTGTCAACCCTGGCCGATATTCCGCGCGAAGGCTATAGCCGGACGGCGGAGCGCCTCCTGGCCGGGGGGAATCGCAAATTCCCGCACCGGCTGTCGTTCAACCGCTCCGATGTCATCGAGTTCCGGCTGAAGGCTGCGGACCACATGTCCATTTCAGGCATCCAGGACAAGATATCCCTGAAGCTGGACCGCAACGAACTTATCCCGACGGATAGAGACGGCGAGTATATCCTGAAGCCTGTTCCCTCCTCGGATATTCCTCGCTTCAAATCCGATGTTCCCGCCAATGAGCATCTCGCGATGCAACTGGCGTCACAGGTCTTCGGCATCGCCACGGCGATCAATGCCTGCATTCTTTTTGCCGACGGCGAGCTTGCATATATTACGCGTCGCTTCGACAGGCGGGGCGAAAGAAAAATAGGGCAGGAAGATTTCTGTCAGCTTTCGAATCGATCCGAGGAGACACACGGCAAGACATACAAGTATGATGGGAGCTACGAGGAAGTCGGGCGCGTTCTAAAACACTATTCCAGTGCGTATCCCATCGAAGCGGAAAAATTATTTGCCCGCATATTCTTCAATTATGTCTTTTCAAATGGGGACGCGCATCTGAAGAATTTCTCCCTTTTTGAAAGCTCCTTCGGGGATTACGTCCTGACGCCGGCCTACGATGTCATTTGTACGTCACTCCATTTTCCGGATGAAGACCGCACCGCCTTGCCTCTGTTCGATTCGTTCGAAAGCGAGAGTTTCAGGCAGAATGCGTTTTATAAACGCACTGATTTTCTCAAACTCGCCGAGTTTTACGGCATGAATATGACTCGCGTCGGGCGGCATCTGAACCTTTATGTGTCACAACAAAGCCAGGTGCTCGACCTTGTTGGCCGGTCATTTTTGTCCGATCCGGCCAAAGAGGATTATAGGGCCCGCTATCAAGATCGGTTGAGGGCCATTGCCGATTGAGCTCAGGCTCGCTGGCCGATATCCGTCTGCAGCGCCTTGTTCTCCAGCACATCCCGGCCCAGCAGGGCGTCGAGGCGCGTGGCAGCGGGGCCGGGTTTTCCGTTGCCGATCGGCCGGCCGTCGAATTCGACGACGGAGACCACGTCGATCGTGGTGCCGACCAGGACCATTTCCGCGGCGTCTTGAACAGCCTGCCGCGTGATGTTTTCAAAGCCGACGTCCTTCAGCAGGCCGGTTTTCAGTTCGGCGCGGGCCAGTTCAACCGTGCGCAGCATGGTGGTGCCCTTGAGCACTCGGTCGAGCAGGGGGAAGACCAGGCGGCCGTCGCGGGTGATGATGCCGGCGTTTTCGGTGGCGCCCTCGCCCAGGAACGCGTTTTCATCGAAGCTGACGGTGAAGTCGACGCCCCAGGTTTCCGCCTCGTGTTTCATGAGCACGTTGGGCATGTAGTTGCAGCTCTTGATCGAGGAGAAGGGCGGGGGCTTGACCGGGATCTTGCTGGAGCGGACGCGGGCTCCGGCCGGGTGTTCCCGCATGAACGGGAGGCCGAGCTTGCCGGCCACGATGTAAAGCTGCGGGGCGGGGCTCTGGGAGGGGCTGACCGAAAAGCCGCCCGGGCCGCGCGAGACGAAGACGCGCACGGTGCAGTCGGGGTTCTTCCCGGCGCGGATGGTCTCGATGATCAGCGCCGTGAGGGCGGGTTTGTCGAGCGGCACCGTCAGGAAGATGCTGGCGGCGGAGTCGGAGAGGCGGGCCAGGTGGGCGGCGAGGTTGTAAATCCGGCCGTTCACGCACTTGAAGGCCTCGAAGACGCCGTCGCCGCGGTGGACCAGGTGGTCGTCGAGCGGCACGGTCATGAGCACGGGGTCGGTGGTGATGCCGTTCCACAGGCTGGAATACATGGCGTAGTAGGTGGACTGGTAGGGCTTGCGCCAGGCCTGCGCCTGCTGCGCGAAATTCTGGAGGGTGATGAGGTTCATGCGGGCACAGTAGCGCGTTCGGCCGGATCATTCAAGACTTGGCAGAAAGGCCGGCTTGAAGAAGCGGATCGCTATGGTACAGTTTCCCCATGTCCTTGCCAAAACTCAATCTTCTGGTCGTGACCGACCTGCATTATACCAAAGAGGCCTGTCCGCTGGCCAGGCGCCGCGGCGAGCTGGGCCGGGTTCTGCTGCGCAAAACCCTGCTGCGACTGAAGCACGCGGGCCTGAAGGCCGATGTGCTGGTCCTGCTCGGCGACTTGGTTGACAACGGCCTGGCGCCCGGGGCGGCCGGAAGCCTGGCCGAGATTGCCGAGGAGGCGAAGAAGTCGGGCCTGCCGATTCTGGCCGTTCCGGGTAATCACGACGCCGGCGCGGGTTTTGATGCCAGCTTCCCGGAATCCGCCGGGTTCCGCGAAATCGGGGGCTATGGGTTCCTGGTGTTCCATGACGAGATCGGGGAAGGGGATGTGACCCGCCGGCGGGCCGCGGATCTCGCCCTGCCGGGGCGGGTGGCGGCCGAGCGGCCGGGGCTGCCGCTCATCGCCCTCCAGCACAATCCGCTGCACCCGGCCATCGACAGTTCCTATCCCTATATGCCCGTCAACGCGGACGACATCCTGCGCGGGTATGAGAAGGCGGGGGTCCTGCTCTCCCTGAGCGGCCATTATCACGCCGGGCAGCCGCTGCACCGGCTGGAGTCGGGGCTGGCCTGCCACACCGTCCCCGCGCTCTGCGAGGAGCCGTTCCGGTTTTCGTTCATCCGGCTGGACGGCCGGTCCATCCGGGTGGACGAGCACAGCCTGAAGCTGGAGGCCCCGGGGCTGGCGGACGTGCACTGCCACACCCAGTACGCCTATTGCGGCACGACCGTCGGGGCGGAGGAGGATGCGGCCATCTCGAGGGCGATGGGGCTCGGGCGGCTTTGCCTGACCGAGCACGCCTTCCAGCTGTATTTCGACAAGGAGGCGGCCTGGAGTTTTCGCTGGCAGACGGACGCGGCCATGGCGGCGGAGGCGCTGGCGTCGCGCCGCGGGCGCATGGACGACTACAAGCGCTTCATCCGGCCACGGCGCAGCGAGTTCGTCCGCCTCGGCCTCGAAGTGGACCTGTGTTCCGACGGCCGGCTGCTGCTGGCGCCGGAAGACGCCGCGGGCTGGGATGTCATCGTGGGGGCGGTGCACGCGATCGGGGGAAGCCAGCAGAAGGGCATTACGCAGGACCGGGCGGAAGGGCTTTTCAAGGACGACACCGAACGGCTGCTGGCGCAGCCGATCCATGTGCTGGCGCATCCGTTCCGCTTTTTCCGGCGGGCGGGGCTGTCGGAGCCGGTGCATCTTTACGGCTGGATGGCCGACCGGCTGGCGCGGGCGGGGGTGGCGGCGGAAATCAATTTCCACACCAACGAGAACGAGGCCGGCTTTTTCCGGGCGTGCGCCGACCGGGGCGTCAGGATCGCCCTG
>JBIIYJ010000350.1:0-5290 GCA_044346855.1 Kiritimatiellia bacterium | reverse complement strand
ATTTGGTGTCATCTCCGCGTAGGCCGGGCGCTACGAGCCCGGCGCTGGTGTGCCCAAGGGGAACGGGCCGCACTGCGCCGGGCTCGTAGCGCCCGGCCTACGAAGAAGCCGTTCATATTCAAGCCCGCACCTAATCGCAGATGCGCCCGAGTATACCGATTGACTTTCGCATCTGAATGTTTTAACTCTATGTATAGACAATACTGCGCAAGGGCTGACAAAGATGGGGAGGGTGATGGGAGAGCAACCCGTATTGATGCTTCTGGGCGACTCGATCCGGATGATCTACCAGCCGGTGGTGACGGATCTTCTCCAGGGAACGGCCCGTGTTGTGGCCGCGGCCGAGAACGCGCGGTTCGCCCTCTACACGCTGCAATCGCTTGACCGCTGGCTCAAGGGCCTGCCCGTGCCGGACGTGATTCACTGGAACAACGGCCTGTGGGATGTGGGGCACAGCGCGGAGCGCGTTCCCGCCCAGATCCCCCTGGATATGTATGTCGGGAATCTCGAATTCATTTTGCGGAGATTGCGCGCGACCGGCGCCACCGTGGTCTGGGCCACCATCACCCCGATTCATCCGCCCCGGGTCGACAAGGGAGACGGCTGGTCCTGGAAGAGCGAGGAGATCGACCGCTATAATGCCGCGGCCACGGAGCTCATGGTGCGGCACGCAGTTCCCGTCAATGACCTGAATGCCGTGGTCCGCTCCGACCTCGGCCGTTACCTGCCCCCGGGCGATCACCACATCAACGAAGCCGGCGCCCGCGCGTGTGCCAGGGCTGTGGTGGAAGCGGTCCGTCCGCATCTTTTCAGCGCCCGCCGCGTCGGCCGCGCGGAAACACCGTGAGCGAAACTGGACTTCACCGCCAAGAGCAAGGAATGACATGAAAATTCTCATGATGACGGATATGGAAGGCGTGGCCGGGATCCTGAACCATGCCGACTGGGTGATTCCCAGCGGCCGGTTCTATGATAAGGGTCAGCGGCTGCTGACGGCGGAAGTGAACGCCGCCGTGGACGGCCTGTTCGCCGGCGGCGCCACGGAGGTCGTGGTGGTGGACGGCCATGGCCAGGGCGGGATCGATCCGGAACTGCTGGACCCGCGGGCCTGGTTGCGCCGCGGCGGCGGTGAACCGGGCTGCCGCTGGGGACTGGACAGCTCGATCGCCGGCCTGGCCTTTGTCGGCCAGCACGCCAAGGCAGGCACCGATTATTCGCACATCACCCATACCCAGGGCTTCAGCTACATCGACGTGGCCATCAACGGTGTGTCCATCGGCGAATATGGCCAGATTGCGCTGAGCGCCATGGAACTGGGCATTCCCACCATTCTGGCCTGCGGCGAGGAAGCGTTCGCCAGGGAAGCCTCGGCCTTGACCCCCGGGGTGGTCACGGCCGCCGGCAAACGCGGCCTGCTGAAGGACGGGCTGGACCATCTGGACAAGGAGGCCTACAGCAAGGCCAAGCTGGCGGCCCTGCATCCCTCGCCGAGCGTGGCCCGCGAGCGGATCCGGGCCGCCGCCCTGGAAGCGGCCGAAAAATTGCGCGCCTCCCCGGGTGCTTTCGGCTACCCGCCCCTGCGGCCGCCGTATGTGCGCACCGCCAGGTTCAGGAAGAACGGCGAGGTGCCGGGATTCGCCAGCCGGGACACCCACCCGGACAGCCTTGCAACGCTGATCGACATGCCTTACTCCAAGGTGTGAACGGAGCCGGGCGGCAGGGTGCGGGGCCGTTATGCGCCGTTGCCTGACTCCGGCCTGCCGGACCGATAGACGGGCCGGTTCAGCAAGGTCTTTGGCACGGAGAACCGCATGGTCTTCAGGGGATCCACAACCTGGCAGACGCCAAGATCGCCCAGAAGACTCATCGCGCGCGCTGCCTCGTTCGAAGACAGCTTTTCAACCCGGGTCAGGAAGCGGTGCGCCTTCTCAAGCACCATGCGCTCGCATTCATCAAGCGTCTCGGCCGAGCCGATGAAATGAAAATGACTTTCCGTCTCCACGCAGGGCGTCGGGATGAGGGAGTCGACCTGGGCGGCTCTGAGCGTCACCTCGCCGGAGACCTCAGCCCCGCACAGGCAGACCTCGCCGTCGCCCATGACGGCATGCAGATCGCCAAGCGCCAGCAGCGCCCCCTTTGTGTTCACGGGAAGGTAGAGGACCGACCCGGCCGTAATCAGCTTGCAGTCCATGTTGCCCCCGTGCTCACCCGGGGTTCCGTTGAGAACGGGCGTTCCGGCCGGAGCCGTCCCGATGACCCCGATCATCGGGCGAATGGGAATGGACAGCGCGCCGTTCAACATGAGCAGGTTGTTCTCGATGGGCAGGATCGTCGTCTCGCTCGCCTCGATAAACCCGCCCAGGGCGCCGGAGCCCTGCTCCAGGCACATGACCGCGTACGGCCTTGTCCGGATGTCGAGGATTTCGATCCGGAGCGGCCGGCCCGGCTCGGCCCCGGGGAAATAAACAGGCCCGGTCGCGGGATTCACGGTGTTCCACATCGCCTTGGTGAACCGGTCTTCGGGGGAGCGGAGTGCGTCGCTGTAGCAGTCCTTCGTTTCAACGCAGAAGGTCTCATGCTGGCTGACTTCAAGCACCGGCCTGTTCGCCGACGACATCGCATAGCACACGTTGTCCCTGGTAACGCGAATCATGCACGTTTCTCCCCGGTTCTGCCAACAGCCCGATCATTGCCCAGACGCCGCGCAATGTCAATGGCCGGCGCCACCCGCCGCAGTTGGAGATATCACTTTTTACCAAAAGAAAGAATTATCCGTGCGTGTAGTGCTTTAGCAGCTCCTAATCGTAATCGTAATCCTCTTTTCGGGTCGCCACCATCCGCCAGGCATTCATCCCCCCTGTACCGCCTCCTTTTCAAGCGGCACGATCGCATCTTGCAAAAGACGCTCTGCGGCAATCCTCAGAAGCTTGAGGGTCGGCGGATTGGTGGCGAGCAGGCCATTGACACAGGTATGCAGGGCTTGATTCAGGTCCGGTTCACTGGCCAACAAGGCGCGCAGCCCCGTCCCAACACGGCCGCCTAGTTCTCGGTATTCATCCGGAAAACGTTGTTGGAGCGCTTCCTTCCATAGGCGCGGCCAAGCCTGCATACAATCTTCGTCACGACCAATGGCCAGTCGTGCGATTGCCAACACACGTCCCAGATCTTTGTTGCTACGTTTGATATCCATTCGTCCCGCGAAACCGGTAGACATTGTAGCGGGGCCGATCGTGGGATGTTCCAATAAGTTAGCCAAGGCCATCATCTCGGGGCGGGCGATGTGGATTCCGTACTCGGTAGGAATGGGATCAACTGTTGCGAGTGACAGGAAGCCGAAGCTGCAAAGGCCAAAATGACCGTGCCGGGTTCGCAAGCGGGTCCATTGTTGACCTCTGTCTGTCGGCGACCGTGGCTCGACTAGCAATTCGATGAACCATTCCGTTTGACCAGGCGGAGCTAATAGAACAGCTGGAAGGTCCTTGTCGGGCGTGGCCTCTGAGCCGGGAGTTGCGCGATCTCCAAACTTTTTAAAGGTCCATCCTGCGTCCATCAATTGGTCGGCAATGGCAACGCCGGCCAGAATGGCGGCCTTTCGGGGTGAGAGGAGACAGTCGGCGTCTTTCGTGCGCACGGCCATATTCTTCAGTTGATCGCGGTAATAATAGCCAACGGCCAAGCTGCCAATGAGGATGATATTCGCGCCGCAAGCAGCGGGCACTGCGGCTGCGATTTCTTGCAGAGCCAATTTGGGATCGACAGATTGCATACTGTTTGTTGTGTCAGCCATTCAGTTCCCTCCCCCGCATCATCAGGAATTCTTGAAACGCCCGCGCCTGTTCGTCTAATCGTGCCTGGTAAAGGTGGATCAGGCTCTCCACGGGGTCAGCCCAAAGAGAACCGTCATTTTCAGGGTCAAAAAAAGTTTCTTTGCGGCGAATGAAATGGACAGCGAGGCGCGCTGGGCGCTGCTGATCGGAAGTCCGTTCCAAAGCAGGATCAAGGTCTTGAACGAAAGCGATGTCTGCAAAGGAACCCGGGCAATGCACGCAGAGGTCCAGGCGCGGATTTCCCACAAGATCAAGGTCCGCATAGTAGCGCTTCGCGCCTAATACCCCGCCCACTGCGACATCGGATCGTTTGAGCGCCAAAAAACGCCGCAGGAGTGAATCCGTCGAGCGCGGTTGGTCGGAGGCATCGGCGAAAAACAAGGTTGCGCGAACCTTTCGCGCAACGGCCAGAAAACGACCCCACTCATGTTCAGGGAAATACTTCAGCGAAAAGCGCCGGTCCGGCAGGCGTTCGATGGAAGCGCCGAGCATGTCGACCGCGCTAAAGACGGTCCTGTAATTGCAACCGACTACCTCCTCTAAAAACCGTGCCGTCATTGGTCCCTGCCCGGTAACCCACTGATGGAGGAGTGCTAAGAATACTTCATCACGCTTTTCGGCACTCGGGAGGATCGGATAACCCCTTGGCGCCTCAGACAGGATCTGGCGGACTAGTTGCGGGTCTAGTTCATTTCCATCCTTGATGGGTATGGATTTTCCGTGGTGAAATATGACGAGGTTCAGTCGGTTGGCGATCTCGGGGCGCAATGCATTCTTGAAGGATAAAAATTCCCCGTTAAGTGTGGTGTCGCTGATGCGGGGATCAATAACAAACAGCCATCCTTTATTGGATATATCATGTGATAATAGCTTGGCGATTTGCACCAGTCCTTCATAGAAGTCTCTCAAGGCAACTGGATTATTTTTAACCTCAATAATGTTGTTATCCATTACATAATCAGGTGTATAATGCCTTGTCTTCATGTTCCAAGATGATATGAGAGATGTAGGTGCAAGTCAATATTGTATTTGCAATGCAACATTGCAGTTGCAGGACAACTCTAACAGGACTCAGTCGTAGTCACGATCGTGATCGTAATCGAGGCGCCAAAGCACTCGCTTCGTCGATCAGACTGCGATCACGAAAAAGACAAGGCGCCATCCAGCGTTCGGGGCTATCGAGCCCGGCGTCTCACGCTTTCCGGCGCTTTTCATGATGCGATGGGCGTCGGCACTGGTGGGCCGTGCAGTCCCGAGAAGAATAACACGGTGGAACACGGCGAACGGAAGACACGGTTCCAGCATCCGCGAGTTGTTCCTTCAGGGCGTAATCGCGATGCAGAAGGGCATTGAGTAGGCCGGGCGCTACGAAGCTGTGAAATAATCGTGACGATTGATTTGGCTTTAAGTAGGCCGGGCGCTACGATCCCGGCGTCGCACGCATTCTGGCCCATCACCAGGCA
>JBIIYJ010000349.1:0-5292 GCA_044346855.1 Kiritimatiellia bacterium | reverse complement strand
TCCGGCCTTCCGGGCAGTTGAAGGCCGCGCTTTCGAACGGCGTCATGGCGCCCAGGCCCAAGCCGAAGAAGTCGCCCCACGGCGCGCTGATGGCGGGCCGCTCCGAGCCGTCCCAGTAGAAATCGATGCGGAGGCCGCGCACCATCTTCGGGCTGCGGTCGTTGATGGTGGTCCACAGGTGGCGCAGGATGCCGCTGCTGTCCCGGTAGTCGGCCAGCACCAGCTGCGCCCCGGCCTTGATGGCGCCATAGCAGGGTGCCCCCTTTCGGCCCCCCGCGGTTTTGCCGCCGCCGCCTTTCGCGCCGGCGATGTTCTCGGGATTGATCCAGCGGGCTTCGACGGCGGGCGGGAGCACGAATATCGGATCCGGGGTCATCATGCGGGGTCTCCTGGTCGGGTTAGGGCGGTGAGGGGGTCTGGCAATCCGAGGCGGCAAGCTGGTAGTCCTGACCCGGCTGGGTCTGGAACGATAGGATCGATCGGTCGAGAACGCAGGGAACCGGGCGGCCGCCACACGTGACGGCGGGCGGCCTGTCCGCCGTCCAGCGGAGGCGGCAAGGCTCCCCGGCGAGGCTCCGGATGCCGGCCGACAATCCGCAGGCGGGGGACCATTGCGCGTCCACGACGAAGCCGCCGCGCGCGGGGAACCCTCGGAAGCGGGCGTGCCGATCTTTCGGCCAGCACGGGAACAGGCGGATCAGGCCGCCCTGGCTCTGAAGGAGCATCTCGGTCGTCGCGGAGACGCCCAGGTAGTTGTCCTCCGGCACGCGCCAGGCGTCCGGCTGCAGATGGATGTAATGCGTGGTGCGGGCGTGCCCCGCCGGGAACCGCTCCTTCAGGATGATCTCCCGCGCCTTCTCGAAGGCGTTGTCCAGCCCCAGGCGCAACGCCGGGAGCGAGCACCACCAGTGGTGGATCCAGACGACCGCGGGATGCAGGTCCTGCCAGCCGGTCCGGCGCAGGATGTCCCGACAGGCCGCCGCAACGCCGTCCGCCTCGTCGCCGTCCGCATACTCGCCGGGAAAAATCGTCCACGCCGCCCTCACCGCGGCGCTGCCCCGGTTCTCGCGGGAATCCCACCAGGCAGGATCCTCCGGCGGCCGGTCGTTCCTGTCGCCCCGGATCCACGCATGCCCGTCGGGCAGCCACTCGTAGGAAACGGGGCGCACCCGTTTCAGGGCTGATGCCCATTCCGCGCGTTTGTCGGGATCGACCCCCAGGGCGGTCGCGGCGGCCATGGCCTGGACGAATGTGTTGCGGATCAGGATCAGGTCGATGAGGCAGTCGCGGTTGTGCTCGAAGTTCCGGGTCCAGGGGGGCGACTCAAGATTGAGGGACGGGAAGATGTCGCCGCTCGCGTCCATGAACCGCTCGAAATAACGGACATAGAAATCAGCGGCCCGTTTCAAATAAGGGTACACCCGCGTTTCGAGGAACCCGCGGTCGCGGGTATACTCCCAATGCCACCACAGCGGCTGGCCCATCCACCCGGTCATGCCAAGCGCGCGCCCCGCCGTATTGGTGCTGAACTGTCGGTCCGGCGCCACGAACGGCAGCACCATGTGGGGAATGTAGATCCCCTCGAATCCGAACGTCAGGCGGCACAGGTGCTCCATCCCCGGCAGCATGTGATCCAGCCAGTCCGCATAGCACTCGATCCATTCCGGGTGGCCCGAGGGAAGGGCGGGCAGGAACATCTTCTGGATGTTCATGTTGACCGTGTAGACGCCGTGCCAGGGAGACTTTTCGTAGGGGACGACATTGGCGCACAGGCCCGGGGCCAAAGCGCCTTTGCGGATGTGCGTGTTCAGGGCGAACAGGTTGCGGTACCAGGTCTTTTCGAGCTCCTTGTCTTCAAGCTCGATCCCCGAGGCGTCCCAGAAAAGGGACCAGCGGGTCGTATGGGATTCAAGGCGGGAGGTGAATGGGGACAGGGCGCCTGTGTCGGCCAGTTCGGTTGCGAGGGCCAACCCGTCGGCGCGCTCGCGGTCCGTGGCCACGCCCACCGACCATTCGGCGGAGCGTCCCGGCGCCAGGCTGAGTTTCTGGAGGAGCTGATAGGGAAGCGCCTCCATCGCGCCCGCGCCCACGCCGTCCCCTTTTTCGGGAAATACGGCGGCGAGATGCCAGGCGAAGGGCGCGGCCCCGTGCCCGGCGGGAATGCGCTGCGTCACCCGGCCGTGCCTGCCGCCGAGAAGGCTTGTCTCGGGAGGGGGCAGGGTGGGGTCGAGGGGGTCCGGCATCTTTCCGACGGCCAGGTGCAGCGCGCCCACGAGCCCGTCCGCGGTCAGGCGGAGGCGGACGGCGTTGGCCTCGGCGTCGGCGAAGGCCTCGACGACGAGCCGTCCCGTGCCGTGCCAGCCGTAGTCGAACGTGAAGGATGAGGTGACCACGCCGCGGGCGATATCGACGGTGGTTTCGATGGCGGTGGAGCTGATCCCCGAATGGCGGACGGCAATGAAGCCGGCGGGCTTGGGGCAGGGGAAGATCTGCGTGTTCATCCCCTGGCCGTCGTCCGGCCATTCCAGCTCCGGGGGCGGCGGCCGGTCCCAGGCCGGCTTCGCGTGGTAGTTGGGGCCTTCGAGCCGGAACCCGTAATCGCGCGAGGCGCGGATAAGCTTTTCCTGGGGGTAGACGCTGCGGGCGGTGTCGTAATCGGTACGGGCATCGAAGACATCGCTTTTGCCGAGGTGGAGGCGGAACTCGTTCTGGAAAACCTGGACCAGCACACCGAGGTCGCCGTTGCCGATGGAGGGCGCCTCGTGAAGATTGTTGATGGGGCCGTGGAAGATGAGTGAATGATCGGCTGACGGTCTCATTCCGGAATCCTAGCGGGATGCCCTGGCGGGATCAATGTCGATTCGTTCCGAACACCGGGTTGAAGACGAACCAGGGGGAATGGAGGAAATATTATCGCGACGTGTAATCGGCGGTCAGGGGGCAGGCTTCGGGGTTTAGCGCCAGCAGCGCCGTGCGCGCCAGGCCGTGCAGCAGGAAGCCCGGCCCCATTTGCGATTCGTACCACTCGATGCCGGCGGCGCCGCGCGGAAGCGGGGCGTCCAGGTAGACGCCCGACAGCCAGTCCCCCAGGTCGAGCGCGCCTTCGATCCAGGTGGTGTCGCCGGTGATGTCGTAGAGATCGGCCAGCAGACCCAGCCCGAGCCCGGAGTCCATGGCGGGGACGGCGACATCGTCGGGGAAGTAGTCGACCAGGTAGCGGCGGCCGACCGCCTGCGCCCAGTCCAGCAGCCGGGCGTCGCGCGTCAGCCGGTAGGCGCAAAGGCAGGTCAGTGCGACGTAGGAGGCGGGCCAGACGCCGTACTTGCTGCCCCAGACCGGCATGGCTTCGGACAGCGTGTTGTCGTCGCGGCGCGACATGAGGGCGAAGACGCCGTTGGCCAGGTCGTGGGGCGCGGCGAGGAATCCTTCAATATAGACGAGCGCCCGCTCCCGCATGAGGGCGGCGAGCGCGGCGTCCCGGACCTCCACGAGGGACGCGCTTTCGAGCAGGCTGGCGGCAAGCGACATGGTTTGCCCCGGGGAGTTGATGCCGTGGAATCGCGCCGCGCTTTCGGGGGCCCGGCTTTCGATCAGCAGCAGGCCGCGCGGGTCGCGCTTGACCCACCAGTAGTCGAGCATGGCCCGGATCTGGGCGAGGAAATCGGCGCGCCGGGTCTTCATCCAGGCGAAAGACCAGTCCAACATGTAGAAGCCGCCATGGCGGGGAAAGTCGCAGGCGCGATCGTGCAGCGTCGGGTAGGTCCGCTCCTCGATGAAGGCGTGGCGGATGTATTCCTCTTTACGGCCTTCCTGCCAGTGGAAGTCGAGCCCTTCCGCGAACCGTTCGACGCAGTCCGGGTTGAATTGCCACAGTTTCTCCCACAGCCAGAGCGGCGCCTGGCGCAGGTGGTCGTGGGTGGCCGAGTCCGGTCCGTTCGTCGGGTCGAGAACCCGGTAGCTGTTGCCGATGCGGTCCTCGGTCAGGTGCCAGAAGCTGTGTTCGCCCCAGGGAAACAGTCCGGTGGCGGTTCCGGTGCAGTGGGTCGCGAAGCGGCGGAGGTAGGCGTCGGCCGCGGTGGCATACTCGGGGCGGTCCAGAGCGGCGGCCAGGGCGTAGAGCGTCTTCAGCGCCGCCTCGTCGTGGATCAGGTTGCTGCCCGGGAAGGCGCGGTCCGCGTTGCGCTGGCCCGGAATCGCCGGCGGCAGGGCGGCGAGCGGGACGCCGGTGCGGCGGTCGAGCAGGGAGGGGAAGAGGCCGCCGTGAGGGCGGCCCGAGACGATCAGGAGGTCGCACGCCCGGGAAATTTTTTCCAGAATGGCGATAGCGCGGTCACTCATGGCGGTCTCCTTTGGGAAAGACGGTGCGGATTTTCCAGGTTGCCCGGGCCAGGCGGATAAACATGCGGGCCGGGAAGATCGTCGCCTGCAGCAGGTTGGAGTAGATGTCGGCGGCCATGTAGCGGAGGGCGTCGCGGGTTGCGATCGCGCCGGGGGGCTCCTTCAGGGTGAGGATCCACCCTACGGCCGCGAGACGCAGGATGCCCGAGCAGAGGAAGAGCACGCCGTGGTAGGTCATCGGCCAGCCCAGCACCGTCGTGCGCCAGTCGCTGCCCAGCCACTCGGCGACCCCGCCGCCGAACAGGCCGCTGAGGGTGCCGGCGATGGCCACGGCCACGCTGTTGATGGCGACGACCGCGCTGTCGCTGGTCCGGGGACCGCCGCGGGGCTGCGTCATGCGCAGGAGCAGGTTGAAGGAGGCGATGTCCATGCCGGCCCAGGCGAAGCTGGAGGACAGGACCAGGAGGTAGCCCGGGATCCAGCTTTCGGGCGTGACCAGGATCCAGCTCGTGGCGCCATTGACCACCAGGATGCCGGCGGCGAGCAGGGCGGGTTTGGAGCCGAAGCGGTCGACGATCCGGCCCCAGAAGGGGTAGCTGGCCATTCCGACCACGAGGGGCGCCGAGACCAGGAGGATGTTGGCGCGGACGTTGCTCATGCCGACCGCGTCGAACAGGTAGAGCCAGACGAACTGGCCGATGAAGCCGGTGGCCAGCGTCATGGTGAAGGAATAGCCGAGGAAGCGGCGGAAGTTGGAGTCGGCCAGCGGGCCCCGGATCAGGTCCCGGAAGCGGAGGGAGGGGCGGTGCGAGGCTTTCGCGTTGTCGGGCACCTTGATGAACAGGAGGATGTCGGCGATGCCGCAGACGCCGGCGATGGCGAAGAGGCCGCTGATGACATTGCGCAGCAGCGCCTGTTCGTCCGGTTTGGGCCAGTCCAGCGCCAGGCCGCTGA
>JBIIYJ010000348.1:0-5296 GCA_044346855.1 Kiritimatiellia bacterium | reverse complement strand
CCACCCACGTGGCGCGCGACACCTGGTCGTCGCTGGGCCACCACCTGACGATGACCGATCCGCCTTCCGGCCGTTCGGGGAGGATGGCGTACCGGGCTTCGCAGAAGCTGCCCGCGGCGCCGCAGGGGAAGAAGGTGTTCCTGTGGATCGGCTCCACCGACGGCAGCGCCAAGCTGTTCGTCAACGGCCAGCATATCCCGTATGTCGTGCCGGAGAAGACCCGCCGGAACGAGAAGGGCGATCGGATCGACGCCTTCTCGGGCTACTGCCAGGCCGCCCTGTTCGACATTACCGCCACGCTCAAGGCGGGCGACAACCAGTTCACGATCCTGTGCGACCGCGAGCACCTTAACGAACTGGGCACCGGCGGCCTGATGGGGCCGGTAGTGCTGTTCCGGGAGAAGTGAAGGGCGATGAAGATGGGAAACGCGGGACAAGCCGGCGGTGGGCGGGTCCCGGCAGTTCGTTTTTCAGGCGCTTGTAGAGGTCGAAGGGAATGCCGGTTCCGCCGACACCGGGTTCCCAGCAGTTCACGCCGGCCCGCACGCAGGCGCCGCCCAGGCAGTCGCCCTGTTCCGCCACCGCCGCCGCCGATGACAATCAGGTCGAAGGGAGGGGACATACTGCGCTGGGCGTCCATCCCGTCAAGGTGACGGTCCATCCCGGCCGGGAACCCGCTCAAGGGCGAGGTTCGGCTCACGGTCGGGAAACGCGATTATGTGCTGGTGTCGCTGGCCGGTTCGCGGGAAGCCCGCACGAAGGCGGAAGGGGAGAGTCCTTCCAGGCGGCGGAAGGACTTGGAGAAGTGGGCGTCGTCGCAGAAGCCGAGCTGCCGCGTCACGTTCTTGACCGCATGCCCCTGGAGCAGCAGGTTGCGGGCGGCGGCGAGGCGCAGGCGCATGAGCTGTTTCATGAGCGGCTTGCCCGTTTCTCTCCGGTAGCGGTGCAGCAGCGTGGAGACGCCCATGTTCAGCTCCCGGGCGAGGGCCGTGGCGGACGGGGGATTGCTCAGGTTGCGCTGCACGCAGGCCTCCACGATGCGGCTCAGCTCTGTTTCCCCCGCCTCCAGCCCGGACCGGGCAATGCGGTAAAGATCCTCTTCAATCGGTTCGGCGTGATGGAGCAGTTCCAGGGCTTCGCAGAGGCGCCCCTGTGCCTGCCAGAAACCCGTATCGCGGAGCCTGCTCGCGATCTTTGCCACGGATGAAAGAAGGGTGCCCAGCTGGCCCTCGGGATCCAGGAAGCGGCCGAATCCCAGGCGGTTTTGGGTCAGCTTCCGTAAAAAGGGAACCTCTCCCCGGAAGTTGACAAAGGCGAAGTGAAAGGGTTGGCGCTGGGGCGACAGGGTGTCTTCCCAAACCACCGTGCCCGGGGGATAGAGGTGCGATGTGTGGGAGTCCCGCTTCCGCCACGGCCTGGCGGCGGAGCCGACCCGGTAGCGTCCGCAGGGGGTGAAGGTGTAGTCGAGCTGCCAGAAGGCCGTTTTCACCCGGTGCCGGGTTCCGGTTTCCATCGCGTTTTCTCCGGCAATGACCGGCACGGGCGGGGCGAAAGGAGGCTCCTTCCAGCCAAACCCCATGGGAAAATGCATCCGTGCTGGCGCGGGCTTGTTCATAAAGGGCAAGCAGGAATATACAAGAAAAGAGGAGAAAAGAAAATGTATTTCTTAAGGCTTTGGAATAGTATCAGTAGTGAGGGGAAATGGTAGACAACAGGAGGCATGCCTATGAGGACTACGAGAATAGCGGTCGGTTGGGTAGTTCTGTCTTCCGCGATTCTGGCGCTTGTGCATCCTTTGTCCACCTCGGCGGCCACGAGGACATGGATCACCACGAGCGGGACGAACGACTGGTTTGTGAGTTCGAACTGGAGCGACAGCGCGGTCCCGCAAGCCGGGGATGATGTGGTAATTACCAACAACAATGTCGGCGTGCTCCTTACGAATTCACCAACGGCAAATGGGTTAGGCTCGTTGACCATCAGCAACCGCGCGACGTTAGTATTTTCCAACTGGTCCACGACACTATCGGCGACCAACGTTTGGATTTTGACGAACGCCACTGTGACCTGCGCCGGGCCGTTCACCAACAACATGATGTCGAACCGGGTGTGGATCGCCTGCACCAACCTGTTCATTGCGGCGGGCGGGAAGATCGATGCTGAGGGGAAAGGCTATCGAACCGGACTGGCCGCCGCGGCGACCGGATTCGGACCCGGCGCCGGCGGCGGCTACAGTTCCGGCGGCGGCGGAGGGGGCCATGGCGGGTTTGGCGGCGGCGGCTACAAGTTCTGGACCACCTATGGCGGAGGCATCACCTACGGGTCGGCGCAGGAACCGGTGTCGCCCGGCAGCGGCGGCGGGTGGGGCAACCAGGACGGGGGCAACGGCGGAGGTGCCGTCCGAATAGACGCCAATGGAACGGTGACCGTGAACGGAACCATCACCGCAGACGGCAAAAAAGCGCCATGGACGAACGGGGGCGGCGGATCGGGCGGCAGCGTGAACATCGCCTGCCGATTGCTGGCGGGAACCAATGGGACCATCAGCGCCAATGGCGGCATGTCCGGCGATGGCGGGGCTCCCAATGCCAATGCGGGCGGAGGAAGGATCGCGGTGCATTACGATTCAGCCGCCCAGGCGGGCGTTCAGCCCCCGCAGATCCAGATCACCGTCCTCCCCGGCATGCGCGCGAGCGGCACACCGGCCGATGTGGGAACGCTCTGGTTTCCGGATGCGCTTTTGATGACAGGCAATACCGATCCGCGCCTGAGCGGCTGGCTGATAATCTCGAATTTCACGGCATGGTCGCTGGACCGGCTTTCCCTGAGCAACCAGTGGCTGCGGCTTTCCTCGGGCGGGTTCAGTCTGACCGTTACGAATGATATCCGTATTTATGGCGCCCTTGGCCGGCTCGATTTGGGCGGAGAAACGTTCAATACCAATAACAGCGAGATTGGCAGCCGGGACTACAATTATGCGGGCTATAGCGATACCACCAACCTCCTTAGCCTGACCTGCGGGGGAAGCCTGTGGGTTACCAATGGCGGTAGCATGTCGGTCTTCGCCGCCCGGACGAACGCCCAGACGCAGGCATACGGGGCCTCGGTCCGCGTGACAGGCACCCTGGGGGTCGGCCCTTCATCGACGGTCTACTCGTGCTCGCATCCGACCAACGGCGGGTCGGTGTTCTGGCATTCAGGCCAGATGAAACTGGCCGCAACCAATTCCTTGTTTACGGCCGATTTTTGCGGGTTCTCCGGCGGCGGCAGCACGATGCACAAGAACGGTTTCGGGATAGGGGGGGGTGCCGAAAAATGCGGCGGGTCCTATGGCGGCCGGGGCGGCACGAATGTCGGGTCCGCGGTCTGGCGGACATATGGCGATTCCAATGCCCCCGTTTTCCCGGGCAGTGGCGGGGGATGGGGGAACAGTTACAACTCACCCGGCGCGGCCGGCGGAGGGGTCGTCTGGATGACAGTCGATGATCGGGTTACGGTGAACGGCACGATGTCCGCCAACGGCGGCAGCATCCGCAACTGGCAGTATTATCCCGGTGCGGGATCGGGGGGCGGGCTGTTTCTCACGTGCAAACGATTTGAGGGCGGCGCAAGCGGACTGATGCGGGCCAACGGCGGCAATGACGATTCCCAAAGCGCGGGAGCTGCCGGCGGGGGCGGAAGGATCGCGGTGGTCTGCCAGTCCGCGAGCACCTCCGTCACCTTTAAGGTGCAGGCAAATGCGGGGGTCGGCGATTATGCGGCTGTCAACGGCACAGTGGTCTGGCTGCCGGCCCGCAAGGCCGGAACCATCATGCTGATCCGGTAACAAACAATGGCTCTTATTGGCGCGGTCAGCCCCTATCTCTTCCCTGAGGCAAAACACAATCACTAGCTGATGGAGATGCTCGTTTCAATTGAACGCCAGGAACTTTGCCTTTGAGTGGAGCGCCTCCGCCTTGCGCCGACTCCCTCATGCGGAACGACCTGAGGAGACTCGCCTGTGAAGAGTGGCAGCGTCAGTCGAACAGCCTGCGATCTTCCCGGCGTGGCTGGCGGTCTTCGGCCCGATTTCTGGCTCTGTGAACGGCCCTGCGCACCGGTGCTGGGGGTGCGGCTCTTTCTCCCGGCCGAGGACCGGGTCCAGGAGTTTTACGCGTTGATCGACCTGTTGCTGGCATACCGCTTCAACCTGGTCATGCTGGAGGTGGGGGGCGCCATGGAATACCGGCGGCACCCGGAAATCAACCGGGGGTGGATTGACTACTGCCGCGAGATGCGATCGGCCTCTGGCACGGCTCACCGGATACAGAACGCTTGCGAGTGGCTGAAGAACTCGATTCATGCGGACAATGGCGGCGGCGGCGTGCTCTCGCAGGCCTGCGTCCGCGATCTCGTGGCCTATTGCCGCGCCCGGAACATGCAGATTGTTCCCGAAGTGCCCTCGTTGAGCCACAGCGATTACCTGCTCACCGCCCATCCGGAACTGGCCGAACGTTGTGA
The DNA here is from genome assembly GCA_044346855.1 of Kiritimatiellia bacterium. Lineage (GTDB taxonomy): Bacteria > Verrucomicrobiota > Kiritimatiellia > CAIKKV01 > CAIKKV01 > CAIKKV01. The sequence continues at coordinate 796 of JBIIYJ010000348.1, read as the reverse complement.
TGACCCGTATCCGGACACCTACTGCCCCTCCGATCCACGAAGTTACGACCTTCTCTTTGACGTGCTCGATGAAGTGATCGAGGTCTTCCGGCCCGAAGCCGTGAACATCGGCCACGACGAGTACTATTCTGCCGGCATGTGCGAGCGCTGCCAGGGACGCAGCGCCGCGGACCTCTACGCCGGGGATATCCTGCGTATCCACGGATTCCTTGCCCAACACGGAGTCCAAACATGGATGTGGGGCGATAAACTGCTGAACGCCTTTCAAAAGGACGGCACGCCTGTCGGCGGCGCCAAGCGGTACTGCATCGGCCCAACCTTCCCAGCCATTGACTTGATCCCTCCCGATATCACGATCCTGCACTGGTATTGGAGACTGGACCGCGCGCATGAAGAAGAGTTCCTCAAGCGCGGCATGCCCCTGATCTTCGGCAACTTCAAGCCCGCTCAATTCCCGGACTGGACCGCGCGCATCAAGGCCCCCGGCGTCTCCGGCGTCCTGCTCTCCAATTGGGGCGCCACCGACTGGAATACCCTTCAACGCAACGGGGTTCTCTTCGACATGGCGCTCGCCTCGCGCCTGCTCTGGGATCCGCAGGCTGTTCAGACTCCGCCCCACCTGCTTTGGGACGATGTGTTTCGTGATCTCTATCGCCGCAGGCTTGAAGCGCTCCCCGGTGCCACGCCCGGCCGTCCGGCGCGCGTTCTGGAACTGTGCCACACGACACGTCTCGACCGGCCTATGAAGCATTTTCACGACGGCGAATTCTTTCTCCCTGAAGCCGACCATCTCGGC
>JBIIYJ010000097.1:0-16848 GCA_044346855.1 Kiritimatiellia bacterium | reverse complement strand
GAATTTGATCGACCCCAAGGTCGACGAAGTCTATCGCGCGCCCGACGGGACGGAAGTGCTGCGGCGCCGGTATCGGGAAGGTGTTACCTACAGTTTTCAGTTGGGGGCCACATGGTGACGAGAGCAAAACAAGGCAGAGGACGGATTCCCGCCAGGGCGGGGCTCGGGGTGTTGGCGGTGTTGGCCGGCATCCTGGCGTTTGGCCTGAGGGCGACGGCCGAGGACTCGTCCGCGGATGGGCGGGAGGCACTCGAGAGGTGGGTTGAAACGAAGCGGCTGATCTGCAAGGAATGGCAGGACTGGCGGACGGAGAAGGCCTTGTTGGACGATCGCATCCAGCTTGTGCGGCGGGAGACGGAGTCCCTGAAGGAAGCCACGGGGCTCATCACGAACAACATCGTCGAGGCGGATCAGAAGCTGGCCGAATCGACGGCGAAGATTGACGAACTCAAGGCGGCCACGGCGGGATTGGGCCAGGATATCGTCCGCATTGAAAGCGGCGTGCTGGCGTTGCTGGCGCGAGTGCCGACCCCCATCTCAGAGCGCGTGAAGCCGCTGAGTCAGCGCATTCCCGGGCCGGGCGCCGAAACCCGCATGGGGCTTTCCGAACGTTTCCAGAATGTGATCGGCATCCTGAACGAGGTGAATAAGTTCTCCAGGGAGATCACGGTTACCAGCGAGGTGCGCGACCAACCGGACGGGGGAAAGGCCGAAGTCTCGGTCGTCTACCTGGGTCTTGCCCGGGCCTATTACTGCAACGCCTCCAGCGGGTTGGCGGGCATCGGACGGCCCGGTCCCGAGGGGTGGATCTGGGAGCCGCGCAACGACCTCGCGCAGGTCGTGGCGGACACCATTGCGATCTATCGTAACGAAAAACCGGCCGGTTATGTCCTGCTCCCGGGGGTGGTCCAATGAGTCTGCGCGAGATGATCCGCGTCGCCCTGCCGGCCGTCTGCGTGCTCCTGTTGGGGAGCGCGCCCGCGGTTCTGGCCGAAACCAACTGGATGGCGGCGGTGGGGCCCAGGCTGCAGGAGAGCCTGGAGGAGCTGGCCCAGGTTCGCCAGAAGATTGCGGACGAGAAGATTCCGATGGCCAAGACCCTGAGCGCCGCCGAAACCGAGCAGTCCGAGGCTCGCAAGACCTTCGAGGACGCCAAGCGGCAGCTGGACCGCCGCAACCTTGATCTAGGCAATATGCGCGGCGAGATGACCAGCCGCGAACAGGAAAAGTCCTATGTCGGCAGTTTGCTGGGAGAGTTTGTCCGGAATTTCGAGACTCGACTGCACATCGTGGAACTCGCTCGCTATCAGGCTACCGTGGAAGCCGCGCGGCTGGCGCCGGAGAACGGAAACCTCAAGCCGGCGGAGGTCTTTGCCAGGCAGAAGGCTCTTGTCGAGACTAGTCTGAAGCGTTTGGAAGACCTCTGCGGAGGGGACCGGTTCCCCGGCCGCGCCGCCGGGGAGAACGGGCTTGTGAAGAACGGAACCGCCGTTCTTCTGGGACCGGTGGCGTATTTTGCTTCGGAGGATGGAGACCTCGGGGGAATCGCGGAGCAGCGGTTGGGTTCTCTGGAACCGTCCGTGCAGCTCTATGCGGATCCGGCGTACGCCCCCTTGACCCGGGACTTCGTTCTCAAAGGCGAAGGGTCCATGCCCTTTGACCCCAGTCTCGGCAGCGCCCGCAAGATCGAGGAGACGCAGGAAGGCGTGGTGGAGCATTTCCTGAAGGGCGGCACGGTCATGTGGCCGATCCTGGCGGTGGCGTTGCTCGCCGCGTTCGTCGCGATCTTCAAGTGGATCATCCTCTCGCTCGTGCGGATGCCGGGGACGCGTCAGTTCGGCCAATTGCTGGAGGCGGTCCGCCGAAATGACAAGCCGGCCGCGATCCGCGTCGCCGGTGGGTTGAAAGGGCCGGCCGGCGTCATGCTGCGCGCCGGCGTGCAGTATCTGGATGCGCCGAAGGACCTGATCGAGGAAGTGATGTTCGAGACGATGCTCGAAACTCGCTTCCGGCTGAATAAGGCGCTGCCCCTTATCGCCGTGAGCGCCGCTTGTTCCCCGCTTCTCGGCTTGCTGGGCACTGTCACCGGGATCATCGCGACGTTCAAGCTGATTACCGTGTTCGGGTCGGGCGATGTCAAAATGCTGTCGGCGGGCATCTCCGAAGCCCTGATCACAACGGAGTACGGACTCTATGTAGCCATTCCCTCCATTCTGGCGCACTCCTTCCTGTCCCGCAAAGCCAAGGCGATCATGGACGGGATGGAACGCCTGGGGATTGCCTTTCTGACCGAAATCGAAAAGGCGCGCTCCGCGCCGGGGGTGGCCTCATGACCGCCGCAGCCTTCCAGCGCACGATTGTGGAAGCCCAGGAAGTGTGGACGGCGGGCGGCTGGGGTATGAACGCGTTGGCCTTCAATGCCGTTGTGTTGTACGGGATGGGGGCGTTCGTGTTCCTGAGGCTGGTCGCCAAGGGACTGTTCGCCTCGCCCGAGCGGGCGTGGCGCAGGTGGAAGCACGAGGGAGGGCGCTCGCGAGGCACCCTTGGACTCATCATTCGCGACGCCATGGCCAGCCGCAGCCTCGAGGAAATGGAACATTTCTTCGACTCCGTTCGCAATGACGAACTCAGCCCTTTCGAGCGGGATCTTCGGGTCATGAAGGTCAGCGTCACGACCGCCCCGTTGCTGGGTTTGCTGGGAACGGTGACCGGGATGCTGGCGACCTTCAATGCCCTGGCCACGGGGGGCGGCGGCGACAAGACCATGGGCATGATCGCCAGCGGAATTTCCGAGGCGCTGATTACCACCGAGGCGGGGCTCGTGCTGGCATTGAGCGGACTCATGTTCCAGTACGTGCTGGTTCGCCAGCATGATCGGTTCGGCACGCACATCGAGCACGTGGCGACGCTGTGCATGCAGGAATGGCGGCGGACGACGCTGGCCGCGGCCTGAGCGAGGCGGCCGGATAACGACGAATGAGAGGGGCGCATGGGTCGGTTTAGAAGCATGAACAGCGATGACGGCGGCGAAGTGGGGATCGATATCTCCCCTTTGATCGACTGCATCTTCATTCTGCTCCTGTTCTTCATCGTGACGACGACGTTCGTGGAAGAGACCGGCGTCGAGGTGGACAAGCCCCAGGCGGCGTCGGCCGTCCAACTCGAGAAGAACAGCATCCTGCTGGCGCTGACCGACAAGGGGCAGGTGGTCTACGGGGGGCGCGAGATCGGCGTCGCCGGAGTCCGCCCCACGGTGGCGCGGATGCTGCAGAAAGAGAAAATTCCGGTGATTGTCCAGGCCGATCAGACGGTGCCGTCCGGGCTGCTCGTGCGGGTGATTGACGAGGCCAAGCTGGGCGGAGCCGACAAGGTGAGTCTGGCCACGCAGAAGGGAGCCAAGTAGCCATGAATCGAAGCGGCGGAATCGTTCGGGTCCTGGGGCGTCTTGTCCAGGCTGTGCTGGCGTTGGGCATGGCGGCCGGCCTGACCTTCGCATTTTTTCTCACGCTGCCGCTGTTGCAGCAAATGGGCCAGCCGCCCGCGTCCACGCTCGATGTGAGAAGCGTGGATGCCACGGTCCTGGCGCCTCCGCCGCCGCCCCCGCCCGAGGAGGAGCAGAAGCAGGAGGACAAGCAGAACGAGCCGCCACCGACCGAACTGACCGAACAAGCCGCCCCGCCCATGGATCTCTCGCAACTGGAAATGGCCCTGGATCCCGGGTTTGGCGATGGCGCCAGGGGGGCCGGCGCTCTGTCCGGCGGCCGTCTCGGCGGCGCCGCGGGAAGCGAGGCGGATCGGGAGAAGGAGGCGGATGCCGTCTTTTCCCTCGCCGATCTCGACCAGGCTCCCAAGGTCGTCAGCCAACCGCCTCCGCAGTATCCGGCGGACTTGCGGTCGCAGAAGGCCCGCGGGACGGTGTATGTGCTTTTCGTGGTGGACCGCAACGGGCGCGTCATGAAGCCCCAGGTGCAGAAGTCCACGCATACGTCCTTCGAGAGGCCAGCCTTGGAGGCGGTGAGGCAGTGGCGGTTCGAGCCCGGGAAACGCAGCGGCCAGGCGGTACAGTTCCGCATGCGCGTTCCCATTACGTTTGCGTGCGGGTGAACGATGAAGCTTGTCCTTTCCATCCCGGTTCGATGGCTGGCGGCCGCGGTCGCCCTGGCGGGGGTCTGCGCGCCCCCCCCGGCATTCGCGCGGGAAGACGAAACGCTCGCGCTCTGGCCGCTGTGGCGAAACGAGACGTTCCGGAAACAGTTTCTCGGTTCCTATGGCGTGCAGTCGGAAGTCGAGCCGCGCGTGACGACCGTGGAGAAAACCGAGCTGGAGAAGGTGGCGGCGATGATGGCGCAGCGGGGCGGCCAGGAGAAGGCCCGCCTCTACCTGTCCTCCGTGATCAAGCCGGCGGACACGGCGGTGTTCGATTTTACGCTCGGGAGCATCTGTTTCCAGCAGGAGCAATTGAATGCCGCCTCGCAGTGGTACCAGAAAGCGGTGGCCAAGTTCCCGTCCTTCCTGCGCGCCCATAAAAACCTCGGGGTCGTCCGCGTCCGACTTGGCGATTACGGGGCCGCGGTCGAGTCGCTCACGCGCGCCATCGAACTCGGCGCGAAGGACGGCGTCACCTTCGGCCTGCTGGGTTACGCGTTTTTGATGACCGACGAGGCGACTTCCGCTGAAACGGCGTATCGCGAAGCCATCATGCTGCAGCCCTCGGTACCGGATTGGAAGATGGGTCTGGCCCGGTGCCTGTTCAAGCTCCGGAAATACGAGGACGCCGCCGCGCTGTGCAGCGAACTGATTGCCCGGCAGCCCGACCGGGCCGAATTGTGGCTTCTGCAGGCCAACGCCTTCCTGGGCATGAAGGATACGGTCAAGGCGTCCGAGAACTACGAATACCTGGACCTGAAGGGCCTGGCGACGCCGCAGAGCTTGAATGCGCTGGGCGACATCTACGTCAGCGAGGGCTTGGTCGATCTGGCGGCGGACACGTACATCCGCGCCATCGACGCGGACGCCGACCCCGTGCCGGCCCGCATCTTGCAGAAGGGGGAAGTGCTCGTGGCCCGCGGCTGGTATCCCGCCGCCGAGCGGCTGACCCGGCGGCTCAAGGCTTTGCCCGCGGAGCGTTTCAGCGCGGACGAACGCAAGCGGCAGCTTAAGCTCGAGGCGCGGATTGCCGCCGCGCGCGGGCCCGCCAACGCCGAGGCCGCCCAGATTCTCGAGGAAATCGTGAAGTTGGATCCGCTGGACGGCGAAGCCCTGATCCTGCTGGGGCAGCACCACGCTACAGCGGGGGACCTCGAGAAGGCGATCTTCATGTTTGAGCGGGCTGCCGGGATCGGCCAGCACGAGGCCGAGGCAAGCCTCCGGCATGCCCAGTGCCTGGTTCGCGCGGGGAAGTATCAGCAGGCCATTCCGCTGTTGAAACGGACCCAGGAAATACGCCCGCGTGACGATGTGGCGCGGTATCTGGAGCAGGTCGAGCGAGTGGCCCGCGCCAGGAACTGATCCCTGGTAGGGCGACGGGTGAATGGACGATAAAAAAACGGAACAGAAAGAAACGGCAGGGGCGGCGAAAATGCACAAAGGAGCAACAGTGAAGCGGATAATCTGGTTGACGATGGCAATGGCGGGCGGCGTCAGCCTGTGCTCGGCACAGGATCTGGCGAGGACGGACGTCATGGCGGATGAAACGGGAGCCGGGATCATGCAGGAGGCGAACCCCTGGCAAATCTCGGGGGGGCTGGTCTACAAGAACTGGCTCTACGAACACGACGCCCTGCAGCAACGGGTCCCGGACTCGTCCGAACTGGCCGACGAGTGGGAGGAAGGCGACACGGACGGGAGCGGCTGGGGGTTGCAGGCTCGCATCGGCCGCGGCGACGGGCACCTTAACATTGTCTATATGAAGTCGGACTTCGAGTATACCCTCGAGCCGCCTGACGCGCCCGCCGGCGTCCGGCATCAGGTCGACACGATCGCCCGGGATTTCGAGCTGTCGTGGTCGCAGACCCGGGGCCGGAACGAACACGCCGAATGGGGTTCGACGCTCGGGTTCCGCTACCTCGGAATGCAGAAGGACGTTGAAGTCACGGAAGGGAAGATGACGGTGGACGGCAGCGGCAACATGAACTGGCTGATGCTTCTGGGCGGCTACGACGGCAACTGGCGGCCCTTCGACACGCCCACGTTCCAGCTGCACGGGTTCGTCCACTTTTTCCTCGGAGAAGTTGACGGCACCGCCCGTAACGGAAGCGACGAGGATTGGACCGACGGCGTGGTATCGGAAACCTACGGCAACGAATATTCGCTGGCCTACGGCGCCCGCGCCTCGTTTGGCGCGGACGTGGCCCTCACCAAGGACGTGCGGCTGACCGTCGATTACATGCGCGAGTGGCTGTACTCGTTCGATGCGACCGACACGGGTATCGAGGTCTTCCCGGACAACAGCGACGCCTTGTTTATTGAAAACCACCACGCGATTGTGGCAAGCGTGAATTATCTGTTCTGAGAAATCGGGGACAGCCCTCGGGAGGAATCATGTCGAGCGCCGATTCGGCCCGGTGCCTCTGCGGCGCCGTTCTGTGTCTGTTCTGGCTTGGCGCGGGCTGCGCTGAAACGGGCACAAAGCTGGTTTCGAAAGCGGACGGCGGCCGCGCCGTAGCCGCCCGGCGCCTTCTGGTTGTATCCCAGCTGGCTTGGGCGGATGCGGCCTGGGCCGAGGCCTTCGAAAAGGCCTTGCTCGCGGAACTGCGGAAGACCGGGGCTCCGGCGGCGATCCAGACCCGGAGCCCCCTGGCGTTGCAGGCCGACAAGGTTCGCTACGCCGCTCAAATCGCGGAGTTCCAGCCGGACGTGGTTCTGGTCATCGAGCCGGGGGATGGAACGGTTGACCCGCGGGGACGGAGTCTCACGCGCCGTTTCGAGGCGGGCCTGTTCCGGCGCTACGCGGAGCGGGGCAGCCGCGAACTGACCTGGCGCGCCACCATCACCCTCGAGCCGGCGGGGGCGTTTATCCTTCCGGCGGACATGTCCGCGCTGGCGCGGGACCTGGTTGCCCGCATCCAGGCGGACGGCCTTCTGTTGAAGCCTGGGCGCAGCGCAGTTGCCCCGCTCTCTCGGCCTGTCTTCTCGTCGGGCTTGCGCTAGCCGCGTTGTTCCGGGTCGCGGATTTCGGGTGGTATTAGCCCGCCTTATTCACGAAGCGTGAACAAGTCGCCCTCCGGGCTTCGCATAAAGAAGGTCAATAGACCACTTTGACGCCGCGGCATGTTGCGCCTTCCGCCACGAGGACGACGATGAAATACCGGTAGCCCGAGAGGATGGTGGCCTTGTCGTCGGGTATCGCACCCGACTGCACCGCCACTGCCGTCGCCGACGAGGATACCGCGCTGGCCAGCGCCTCGGGCGCTTTCCCGAATTTGACGCGGTACAGCATGCAGGCGGAGCCGGCTGAACTGGTCGTTCCGCCATGTTGCAAAATCACACGCTGGATGGCGGAGCCCACGGGAAGCGTGACGGGGACCCAGCCTTGCCAGATGGTTTTGCTGTCAGTCGTCTTGAAGACCGTTAACCCCATCGGGGACTGGCTGCTCAGCAGCGTTGCGTCAACCCCGTTCATGGGCAGGGCGTCCGACTTGAAGGCGTCCATCCAGTACGCCTGTGACGCGGCCATGACCGATACCGGGGACACGAACAGGATAACCGCCGCCACTCCCATCGCCAGATGCGTCGAAATCGTTCTCATCGCCCATCCCCCTTGCCTTTCGTCTCCGGCGACATGCCTGTGACTGATTTGTACATAGTTGCGTGCATCGTTAGGATTGTCAAGCGAGTTGCGGTTTCCCCGCTTTCTGAGCCAGGAAACGGCGCGCCAGGAAAAGAGCCGCGATGCAGGATGAGTCCTGAAGCCGTCCGGTGTCGATCAGGCGTTCGAACTGCGCCAACGGGACGGACTCCACCTTGATTGTGTAAGCTTATTAAGACGCTCGGGTCGGCCTGTCGCCGAATTTTGACACACTAGAGAACGTCCGGATGTCGGCGTCGGCCTCACGAGCCAATCGATCCGGGAGCCCCTCCGGGATCCAGTGGACGATCTGCCTCAGGACGCTGTAGGATGTCTTTGCTGGTCTCGGTATGGTTGTGTTTTTCATACGCCTGTGAGTACAGGCGGAACGACCCCGGGGCCAGCCTTTTTTTGCGCCGAAATTTCGACGTTGACTTATCCCCCCTTGTCATACATATTGGGCATGGAATCCGGAAGGTATCGGGGAGTTCCTGTGGGATGCTAGTGTCTCTGTTTATATCCTTTTTGGAACATCGGTTTCATCTCTGCCTGATAGTGCCTACCTGGTAGATTCGGACTCCGATGTCTGACTCAAATGCCCATTGAAATGGGGAAAGCCATGAAAATCACGCGGTCATTTTTTTTCTCCGTTTTTTGCACACTCGCCCTGACGTCTCCGCTGCATGCGGTCACGGTCAATCCGGGAGGGATGATTGGCGGAACGAATTATGGTCCTTTCGCCTGGACAGATCTGGGCGGTGGCTTGGACGGTCCTGTGAATGCCTTGGCGATTGACGGTGCGGATCTGTATGCGGGTGGGAGTTTTTGGCGAGCAGGCAGTGTCGATTCCCCTAATGTGGCGAAGTGGGACGCGGCGGCGAACTCCTGGACGAGTCTGGGCGCCGGCGTGATGACAAGAAATGGATTAACGGATGAACCTATGCCTGGTTTCGTGTATTGCCTGGCGCATGACGGCACGGATTTGTACGTGGGGGGGCAGTTCGAAACCGCGGGCGGGGTGGCGGCCAATAATGTGGCGAAGTGGGATGCGGCGACGGGCGTCTGGACGAATATGGGCAGCGGCTTGAGTTCTGTGAGTGAATTGCTGTATGACGGGGCCAATCTGTATGCAAGCGGCGGTTTTGGTGTGGCGAAATGGGATGCGGCGGATGGCGTCTGGAGGAATCTGGGCAGTGACTTGTATTCTGTGCTTACCTTGGCGCATGACGGGGCGAATCTATACGCGGGCGGGTATGTCTCCGTCCCCGGCTTCGTGTCGCGCGGTTATGTGGTGAAGTGGGATGAGGCGGCGGGCGTCTGGACGAATCTGGGCAGCGGTATGAGTGGCTACGGCATGGACGCGTCTGTGGGTGCTTTGGCGCATGACGGCACAAATCTGTATGCAGGAGGGTCTTTCACGACTGCCGACGGGGTAGTAGCCAATTATGTGGCGAAGTGGGATGCGGCGGCGGGCGCCTGGACAAATCTGGGCGACGGCGTGAACGCAACGGTTCTTACCTTGGCGCATGACGGGGCGAATCTATATGCGGGCGGAGTTTTCACGAATGCGGGCGGGGTGGCGGCCAATTGTGTGGCGAAGTGGGATGCGGCGGCGGGCGCCTGGACGAATCTGGGCAGCGGCATGGCTTTTAACGATTCCTGGGCGCCCGTGTATGCCTTGGCGCATGACGGAACGAATCTGTATGCGGGCGGGGTGTTCGATAAGGCGGGCGGCGGCTTTGCCCGTAATCTGGCGAAGTGGGGGGCGCCCGCGATCATCTATTCCGGTGTGGCCCCCTCGTCCGGTTCCAACGTCGGTGGGTATCAGGTGGTCGTTAGCGGCTCGAACCTGGGCGACGGCTCGGACATCACCAGCGTAACGCTGTGCGGGGTGCCCGCGGCGATCCAAAGCCAGTCGGCCACCCAGATTGTGGTCACGGCCGGAGCTTGCGGCTCGGCCGGCCCGGGCGCCGTGCGCGTGGTCTCGGTCAGTTTCGGCGAGACGGTGAAGAGCAACGCCTTCACCTACAGCGGGCGCGGTTTGACGGTGCTGGGCAGCAATGGCGCGGAACTCGCTTCCGGAAGCGCGCCTGTTCCGGCCTCCGGCGCCGGGTTCCCCCCGATCGTCCTGGGCTCGACGGTCACCAACTTCTTCAGCATCACCAATAACGGATCATCTTCCACGATCATCTTCAGATATACGACCGCCGGAGCGGACAGGACGTGTTTTGCGACCGCGGGAACCCTCGGGCCGTTGCCGGTTGGCGGAGGGCGCACTTTCTCGGTGGCCTATACGCCCACCGCCATCGGCAGTCACACGGCCGCGGTGATCATCAGCAACAATTCGCCGACGGCGGCCTACACGGTCAACCTGGAGGGTTCGTGTTGCCAGCTCTCGGCCAATCTGGGCAGGTATTCGGGCGGCAACACGATCACCCTCACCAACGGCAATTTCGGGACTGTCACCAATGTGCTGGTGGGCGGGGTGCGGGCCGCGCTCGGCGAGCAAGGCGCCGCCTGGTTCTCCATCAAGATGCCGGCCACGGATTCGGCTGGCGCGAAGGATATCGTGGTCCAGACCCGCGATAATGGCGACATCACTTTGGCGGGAGCCTACACCTATTATCCCCCGGGGGCGGACCAGGCGATTGCCTTTTCCGCCCTCGATGATCAGTGGATCACGAACCGGGTGACTCTGGCGGCGACGGCTTCCAGCGGGTTGCCGGTCAGCTATGCGGTTCGGGCCGGCCCGGCGACCCTGAACGAGTTGTCGAACCTGACCTTTACCGCAGGGGGGGCGGTAACGATTGAGGCTTCGCAGGAGGGCGATCGGAACTGGAACCCCGCGTCGAACGTGACGTGGTCGTTCACCGTCTTGAACGTTGTCACCGTATTGACCGACACGGCGGAGGTTTCGGTGCCGGAGGGCGGCACAGCGAGCTTCCGGGTGAAGTTGAGTTCGCCAGGCATGGGGGATGTGGTCGTGACGGTGGCCCGTGCCGGCGGTGACGCAGATCTTTCCGTTTCGGCCGGCTCCAACCTGACGTTTACGACGGCGAACTGGGCGGATTACCAGACGGTGATCCTGGACGCCGCCGAAGACAATTCGGACAACGCGGCGGGCATCGGCACGTTTACCATTGCCGCCGCGGGAATTGACGGCACTGACGTCACGGCCACGGAGGCGGATGATGACTACACGCTTACTGTGATGGCCGCCAATGGAACGGTGGCGATAGGCTCGGGCGTGAAGGGGGGCATCGTGCAGCCGCTCTACGAACAGGGAACGATGCTCAGACTCACGGCCACGGCCGATGAGAGTTATGTGTTCGGCGAATGGCTGGGCGACGCGACGGGCGCCGACAATCCGCTGGATCTGACGATGGACGGGGACAAGGTCGTGACGGCGTGGTTCGTACCGGTGGCGCCTAAGGCGCTGCCTCCGCGCACGATCGCCAAGAAAGCCTTCACGGCCCGATGGCAGTGGGTGGCGGGCGGCGCGCCGGAAGGCGAGCTATGTGTGGCGGCGGATGCGGGTTTTGACAATCGGGTGCCGGGCTATGCGGCGCGCTATGTGTGTAACATCACGGAATGCAAAGTGACCAATCTGGTGGCGAACCGGGATTACTGGTTCCGCGTCCGGCGGCTCACGGCGCTAAGCGGGGAGTCCGTCTGGTCGAAGGCCGTGAAGGTGCGCACGGGGAAGGGGATGCCCGCTTTTTCGTCCTTGTTGTTCGATTCACCGGTCTCCAAAGGCGTTACACAGGAGTTTGCGCTGACGAATCTGACAAGCGGGACGGGCGTGTTGACGGTGAAGTCGACCGATGCGAATGCGGTAAGTGCGAGGCTCACGGAAAACGCACTTTTCCTATCCTATCCGTGGCGAGGCACGGGTGCAACCGCCCGCGTCACATTGACGTTGAAGCATCCGGAAACCGGATATAAGTCGGCGTACGAGGTCGTGCTGGCGAAAGCCGCCCCCCTGGCTGTTGTTGCGACAGGGGCGTTGACGAATGCCGGCAAACGGGTTGTGCAGGACGTGACGCTTGAAAACCGGACAGGCGGGCCGGTGTATGGTGTGCACGTGCGGGTGAACGGCTTGAACAATCCGGCGTGGATGATTAATCGAAGCGGGTTCTCCATGAATTCGGGGGAAGCCATTCAGGAGATTCCCTGTGTCTGTCCGGCGGGCTCGCAAATTGTAGTTCGCGTAGCGTTCCATGCGGATTACGCGAAACAGGCAAAAAAGAACCCGGTCAGCTATTGGGCGGGAGCCGTGATCCCGCCATTGAACGCTATTCCGCCCCGACTATTCGGACTGCCCGTGGCGCAGAACGCGGTATACGAGAATGATGCGGGAATGCGCTTGCTGGGCTTTCCGGTCATCGGCAATCGCTGGTACTCGGTGCGCCACTCGGAAGACGCCGGCGCCAATTGGGTTTCGAATACGCCGGCCATCCGGGCCACTTTCATTTACATGATGTGGCTGGATCTCGACTCCGACAGCAACCGCGTGTACCAGGTTCTGGATGCGGGGATGTGATCCGTGTGATTCTGCCGGGCAGGGGCTGAGGCGGTGAGGGAGTCGGCGAGCATGAGGCGGAGGGTGCGGCGGCCTTTTGCCGTTTTCAAATAGGTTTCACGGCGTTCCGCATCGGCTTGGGCGATATAGAACTCGCAATGAAGAAGAGTAAATGGTCGGCGGGGAGCCGTAGAGGTGTTGCGCCCTTGATTGTGTTCATCGAGCCGTCGCGGAAGATCGGTTGTATAGCCGATGTAGAATTTGCCGTCTTATTTGGAAAGCAGGATATAGACGCAGAAGGGGAGCAAGTGGTGCATGTTTAGGATGTCTCAGCTTGTTCATCAGGCACCGGGCACCAGAGCCAGGCTTCGGAGCTGCCTCAGACGCAAACATATTTTGAGCCGTCACCCACCGGGACCCAGTTGGAACGAAATCCGGGAGTGGCTGGTCTCCGCCGCCGGGCTCAAGGAGATCATCCGGGCGGCGTGAGCGAGGCCAGGAAGCCCATTGAGGCGGCGCAGGGGGGCAAGAGATGACGGGCATCATCCGGCCCCGCCTCGGGCTCCTGGAGCGGCCGGAAGGCGTCTTCTTGCCTCCGTCGGAAAGCTCCGGACGCCCCTTGACTCCGACCTGCCGATGCGCCAACATGATGTATGAGCGTCGTGAGGATTCTTATGCCGAACGTCAAGGAGGAGTACCACGCCATGATCGGGTGCGGATGCGGGAAACGCGAGGCGTTTGCGGCAATCGCCGGAGTATCGGCCCTTCTTCTCGTGGGATCCATGGTCATGGCGGAAGATGCCGGCGGCCGGCCGTTTCAGGTGGCGGAAGCCTGGCGGGATTTGCCGGGCTTTTAGAACGAACTCACCGAGCGGTTGCTCCGGGGGAAAAGGCAGGCATGAACGATTTGCAGGACGATGTGCTCGACTGTCGCGACACGCCCCAGTTCTTTATGGACGACGCGCCCGTCGAAGCCATGGAGGGTATGGCGCGCCGATTCCATCCCATGACCAAGGCGGCCGCCAACCCCGTCCTGACGGGGGAGAGGCCCTGGGAGGGCGCGGATGTCCGCCCGGTCACCGTGCTGCCACCGGGCGAGGATGGGCTGTGGCGCCTGTGGTACACGAGCGCCGGGGTCCGGCGCAAGCTCCCGGAGATGCCCCAGGATATCCTGCTGCACCTGGCCGTCTCCCGGGACGGCATCCGGTGGGAGCGGCCCGACTTGGGCCTGTTCAAGGCCGCTGGCGCGCGCGGCAACAACATCCTGGTGTTCGACGACGGCACGCCCTGCTCCCGCGCGTGCCGGATTTTCCACGAGCCCGCCGAGCCCGATCCGGCGCGCCGGTATAAAATGATCGACTACCAGCCCAGCTATTACCTGTCTTATTCGGCGGACGGGCTGACCTGGCGCCGGCACTCGGCCGACCCGGTCTGGCCCAACGGCGCCGGGGACGGGCTGGAGGAGACGAACTTCTTTCTGCGCGACGAGCGGCTGGGCGTTTACCGGGGGTATATGCGCGTATGGCGTCGGCACCAGACGCTCCGCACGCTGGCCCTGGGGGACAGCGCGGATCTCGAGCGCTGGAACGGGCCGTCCATCATCTGGGTGGCCGGTCCCGAATTCGGACCTGGCGCCCAGATTTACGGCATGACGGTTTTCCAGGAGCCGGGCCTCTACTGGGGCCTTCCCTGGATCTCCTACTCCGATCTGCCCCACGATCCCCGCTGGCGGCAGACGATCCGCCTGAAAACCGCCTGGAGCCGGGATGGCGTCGCCTGGAGCGCACTATTTCCGGAGCAGGACGCTGTGCCGCTGGGCGGCGAGGGGGCGTTCGATTCCAACATGATCCTCACCTCCTGTCCGCCCGTGCCGTGGGCCGGCCGCACCCGGGTTTACTATGCCGGAGCCGCTGGCAAGCACGGCCAGCCCGGCTGCCATTTCGATATCGGCCTCGCCGAGGGCCGGCCGGGCGGATTCGTCTCCCTCCGGGCCGATGGGGACGGCGTGGTGCTGACCCGCCGGCTCCTGGTGCGGGGCGAGGCGCTCCATATCAATGCCCGGACCGATCCGGGCGGCGCGATCCGGGCCGAACTGATCCGTGACGGGGGCTCCATTCTGCCCCGGTTCCATGCCGACGCCTCCGACGTCTTCACGGGCGACGCTGTGGATTACCGGCTCACCTGGTCCGGGGAAGGGGACCTGTCCTCCCTGATCGGCTGCGCCGTGAATCTCCGGCTTTACCTGCGGGGGGCGGATCTGTTTTCGTTCCGGTTCGCCGGGCCGCCCGGGCGCTTCACCGCCCCGCTCGGGCCGGCGCCGCTGGAGTGCGGCCGGTGCCAGGGCCCACCGCGCCTGGATGGCATCCTGGACGACGTGTGCTGGCAGGACTTCGAGCGCACGGGCGTGGCCGGCGATTTTGTCTGCTTCGACCGGCAGGCGCCCGCGCCCGTGAAGACGCGCGTCTCGGTCACGCGCGACGAGCAGACCCTGTACCTGGCCGCGGATTGCGAGGAGCCGCTGTCGGAGCTCCTGAATCCGGGGCCGGCCCTTCCGGACAACACGCTGCGCTATGCCCGGGAAGACACGCTGGAGTTCCGCCTCAACGCGCCGGGCCAGGGTGAGTTTTTCAACCAGCTCATGATCACGCCGGCCGGCTCCCGGTCGCATGCCTATTTCCGGGTGGAGGGGGGCGGCTCGGCCCTGGTATCCCCGGTGGCGTGGACCGCGGCGGTCTCCCGGCTGGCCGGCCGCTGGCAGGTCGAGCTGGCCGTGCCGTTCGCCTGCCTGCGGCCGGCGCCGCCCCGGCCGGGCGAGCGCTGGCGGTTCAATGTGATCCGGCACCGGCACGCGGGCGGCCGGGATACGTCCTGCTGGTCATGCATGTTTGGCGGCATCCATCGCAACGACTGCAGCGGCACGCTCGTCTTTTCATCGTAACGCAGGGGCTTGTAAGCATGAACAGCCAAAAGGAAATTTTAATGAGAACCAGGATGATAAAAAGAGCAACCGCGATGACCGTGCGCCTGATGGGTCTGGTTCTGCTGGTTCCCACGGTTCTGGCGGTGCAGACCAATTATTACTATGTGGTCCCCGTCAACGGGAGCGCCCAGTTCCCCTATCAAAGCTGGTCCGCGGCGGCCACCAACATCCAGGCCGCGGCGGACAAGGCGCAGGCCGATCTTGTGCCGGGGTCAACCGAGTGCGTGGTGCTCGTGTCGAACGGCACCTACACGCTCACCAGCCAGCTCGTCCTCACCAACGGCATTACGCTGCGGAGCTTCTCCGGGAATCCGACCAACACCCTGCTGAAGGGCGGGTACCCGGCCTCCACCAACCGTTGCCTGTACATCATCGGCAACGCGCTGGTGGACGGGTTCACGATCACCAACGGGTTTGCCGATCCCGGGCAGATCGGAAGCAACGCCGGCGGGGGCGTGTTCATGACGGCCGGCAGGGTCCAGAACTGCACGCTCATCGGCAACAGCACGACCGGCGCCACGGCCTGGGGCGCCGGCGTGTACCTGTCCGGGGGGGTGGTCTCCAACTGCTGGATCACCCAGAACTCGCAAAAGGGCGCTGTGGCGTGCGTGGGGGCGGGTGCGTATGTCGGGGGAGGCTTGCTCACGGACTGCCTGATTACCACCAATTTCGCGACCTATGCCTCCGGCGCTGTCGGCGGCGTGTATGTGATTGGTGCGACCGCGCGGCGGTGCAACATCACGGGCCGCAACATCGGCCGTAACGCCCTGAGCGCGGGCTCCGGGGCGTTGATCACGGAATGCTCGATCAGCAGCAACTTCTGCGGCACTTCCCCCACGGTGCAAAGCCAGGCTGGTGTTTTCCTTTCAGGAACGGCCGTCGTCTCGAATTCCGTTATATTTGGCATGACCAACTCGGCGACCGCCTCCGCGGTGCAATTCAACAGCGGCGGCACTGTCGTGGGATCCACGATACGGGGCTGCGCCTCGACCCACGGCGTCATCAACATGAATAACGGTCTTCTGAGGAACTGCCTGGTCACAGGCAACAGCGTCGTCTCGAATACGGTCCACAACGCTGATCATGGCGTGATCGAGAATTGCACCATTGTGCAAAACCAGGCGACGGTCGCGGCGGGCGGGTATTTTGTCCTGGCGGACGCGGATGGCACGATCCGCAACAGCATCATTTACTCGAACGACGCGCCGTCCTACCCGGACTGCTGGATTCCGAATCCAACGGGTGACGTCATCGTGTATACCTGCACCAGCACGAATCTTGCCGGGGCGGGCAATATCACGGCGGATCCGAAGTTCACCGCGCCGGGCTCCGGCTACGGAATCAACGCGACCCCGGGCGTTTTCACGCTGCAGACGAACTCGCCCTGCATCGATGCGGGAACCAATCTGGCCTGGATGACGGCCGGCACGTTTCTGGACCTGGCCGGAAACAGCCGGATCCGTCCGTCGTGGGGAACGGCGGATATGGGCGCCTATGAGGCCTATTCGTCAGCGGGCGCCCTGACGAACGTGTTTGTGGCATCGCCTACGGCGGGGACGG
>JBIIYJ010000096.1:0-16885 GCA_044346855.1 Kiritimatiellia bacterium | reverse complement strand
TGCACGAGGCCAGCCTGGCCCGGGTCCGGGCGATCCTGGAGGATCGCCGCCGCCGCTTCGAGGCGCTGGACACCCGCACCGCCGCCGAGGCCTATGTCGCCCGCATCCGCCGCTGCGTCCGCCAGGCCTTCGGCCCGTTTCCCGCCCGCACCCCCCTGAACACCCGGACGACCGGAACGCTCAGGGGGGACGGATACGCCGTCGAAAAGCTGGTCTATGAAAGCCGGCCGGGCTACCTGGTGACGGGGAACCTCTACGTCCCCGACGCCCGGCCTTCCGGGGGGCGCTTCCCGGCCGTCCTGATGCTGTGCGGCCACTCGGGGTCCGGCAAACAGTTCGAGCTCTACCAGACCGCCTGCCACGCCCTGGCGGTCAAGGGGTTCCTGGTCCTGACGATCGATCCGCTGGAGCAGGGCGAGCGCCTGCAGTTCGCTCATGTTCCGGAGAAGAAGCGGCCCGGGCTCTGCGCCGCGCACTGCCTGGTGGGCAACCAGCAGGTGCTGACGGGCGACTTCTTCGGCTCGTGGCGCGTGTGGGACGCGATCCGCGGACTCGACGTGCTGCTGGCCCGGCCCGAGGCCGATCCGGCGCGGGTGGGGGTGACGGGCAACTCCGGCGGCGGTACGCTGACCTCCTATGTGGCGGCCCTCGATCCGCGGCCCACCATGGTGGCGCCGAGCTGCTACATCTGCTCCCACGGGGCGAACCTGCAGAACGAGCTGCCCAGCGACGCCGAGCAGAATCCGCCCGGCATCCTGGGGATGGGGCTTGACCAGGCTGACCTGCTGATGACCTACGCGCCGCGGCCGACCCTGATCCTGGGGCAGCACGACGACATGTTTGACGTCCGCTACACCCGCCAGGCGGGGCTGGACGTGGAGCGGCTGCACCGCCTTCTCGGGTCGCGCGGCACGGCCGCCTTTTTCGCGGGCCCGCACGGGCACGGCTTTTCGATCGAGAACCGCGAGGCCATGGTGGCCTTTTTCATGAAGCACAGCGGGCTTAAGGGGGCGGCGAAGGAGGCTCCCTTCGAGCCGCGGCCGGCCTCCGAGCTCAACGCGCTTCCCGAGGGCGGCGTGGTTGCGGCCGGCAGCCGGCGGCTGCAGGATTGCGTGCGCGAGGACGCGGCCTTCCGCCGCCGGATGCGCGGAACGCCTTCGGAGGGCGAGGTGGTGCGCGACGCCGTCCGCCTGCTGGGCATCCGCAAGCCCGCCCGGCCGCCCCATTACCGCCTGCTGCGCGGCGGGTACGGCCCCCTGGGCGCGTTCCGCATCCATAGCCAGTTCGGGCTGGAGACGGAGCCCGGGATCCTCGCCATTGTCAGCTGCCTGAGCGAGGGCGGGGGGGTGATGCATCCCGCGCCCGGCCCGGCGGTCCTGTATGTCGGGCACGAGTCGGGCCTGCAGGACGTGGTGCGGCAGCCCGCCATCGGGAAAATGGCGAAACGGGAAAAGGCCTTTTTTGTTGTCGATCCGCGGGGGATCGGCGAATCCAGGCCTTCCACCTGCGGCGACGCCCCGTTCCTGACTCCCTACGGGAGCGACTACCTCTACGCGGCCACCGGCGAGATGCTGGGGGAAAGCCTGCTCGGCCGGCGCGTTCACGACGTGCTGGGCTCGATCGATTTCCTGCTCGAGAGCGGGGCGGACGAGGTGCGGCTCGTCGGGCGCGGCCTCGGGAGCGTCACGGCCGCCTTCGCGGCGCTGCTGCATCCGGAAAAGCCCCGCGTGAAACTGATCGATTACCTCCCCTCGTATGAAAGCCTGGTCAATCACGACCTGGCGCGCTGGCCTCTCTCGGCGCTGCTGCGCGGCGTGCTCCGGCATTTCGATCTTCCGGACGTCTACAGGACCCTGGGCGGGCGGTTGACGCGGGAGCGCCCCTGGGATCCGGTGCTGAGCGCGAGGAAGCCATGATCCCGTTCGACCGTGTCATCGAGACGCTGGGTCTGGGCGAGCCGCATCCCGCCATGCGGGCGGCCTGGTCCGCCAGCGAGGCCCTGTTCGCGGGAGCGCGGGCCGGGTTCTGCCATCCCGCCCCGCTCGAGGCGTCCGCCCGCCTGCTGGGCCTGCCGGAGGAGTTCATCCGCGACATGCTGGCCGCCATACCGGCGGCGCGGGCCGATCCGGTCCTGTTCCCGTATCTGTGGCATTGCCGGCGGCTGATCGGGGACCCCGCCGCGGGCTGGCCCCTGCTCGGGGCAGGGTTTCCCGTCATCCGGCCCGACGCCGCGCCCGCCGCCGGCATGGGCTATGCGCTCGTGTTTCTCGACTCCGTTGCCGAGTGCCGGCAGCGCTTCCGCGACCTTGGCGTGCCCGAGGCCGTCTGCCTCGAGACGCTCCAGGATTTCGGCCGCTGGATCGCGGAATACAAGAAGGCGCGGGGCGCCTGGGGTCTGTCCAACCTGGGCTGGATGCAGACGCACCTGCGGGCCCGGATCTTCTCCCTCGGGCGGCTCCAGTTCAGGCTCGAATGGTTCGGCCTTGATTTCCACGCCTGGCGCGAGACAGGCACGGGGCGCGTGCTGCTTCTGGCGGGGGAGGGCATGAGCTTCCAGCCGCCCGGGCTGCAGGCCTATGGCGAAGGGGCGGCCCAAGCGCCCGGCGCATGGACCGCCACCTACCGGGAGACGGCGGACGAGGTTGCCGGGATGCCGGTGGACCCGCGGGGCGCGGCGGACCCCGTCCCGGTGCGCTTGCCGCGAAGCCGCTGGGAGCCGGTCCTGACGAAGGGGGACCCGGTGATCGGCATCCACATTCCCGCGGGCGGGCCGATGGATTTCGCCGCGTGCGGAGAGTCGTTCGCCCGGGCGCTCGCATTCTTCCCGAAGTTCTTTCCCTCCCATCCGATCACCGCGTTCACCTGCGGCTCCTGGCTGCTCGATCCCCAGTTCGAGGGGCGGCTTCCGGAGACGACCAACACCCTCCGGTTCCTGCGCGAGATGTACCTGCACCCGCTTCCCGGCGGTACCGACTACGCCCTGTTCGAGCGCGTGTTCGACCGGAAGCGGCCGGCCGCGGACGTTTCCCTCGACGGGATGACCACGCTTCAGAAGGCCGTCATGGGCCTGGTGCGGGAGGGCGGCGCCTGGCGCGCCGGCGCCTCGCTCCTGTTCCCCGCCGACCTGGCGTGGGGCGCGCGCCCCTACCGCGCCATGTGGCCCCATGGCATGCGGACGGCCGATTCCGGGACGATGTTTTAAAAAAAAGGGACAAACCATGCTGCTGCCCATGCCGAAGGCCGAGGTTGATGCGCTCCGGGAGGCCGCCCTGCTGAAGGCGAATCCCGGCGATTTCCTGACGGTTCCGGTTGAGCGGATGCTGGGGGACAACCCCGGGGTCGAGCGCGGCGCGCTGCTCGAGGGGCTGCTGGCCTTTCACCGCGAGAGGATGGAGAAGGCGCCGCCGGCGGACCGCTTCCCCGAGTCCGCGGCCTGGGTGAGCTACATCCGCGCCCGCGACGCCCGGGTCCGGGCGGAAACCGGGTTTTCGGAGCTCGACATGGCGGTGCTTCGGAGCCTGCACGCCTACGTGACGTTCCGCGGGTTTTCCCGCCTGCCGCCCGCCGTGACGGAGCGCTGCCGGGTCGTTTACGCGCCCGAGACGGACAACGGGCAGTTCCACATCAAGAACGTGGACGATCCCGCCACCCACTGGAAGGGCGCGGCCAAACCGACCGGCGCCGGCATGGGGGACGCGAAGCTGATCTGGGACGGAGTCGGGTCGGGCATGCACATGGACGACGAGCCGGAGCAGATCTTCCCCCTGCCGATTCCCCGCCTGGTCCACCATTACGCCGACACCGTGCCGGCGGCGGTCGAGTTCCTGACCCGCTATTCGCCCTTCTGGGGCTCCCAGAACATCGTCCTTCACGACCGCGCCAAACGGTCCGTGGCGATCAACAAGAGCAGCTACAATTTCATCGAGGTGTACTATCCCGGGCCGGACGGCTGCAGCCATTGCAGCGGCATGGCCTGCCAGGACCTCCGGTCGCCCCAGTCATTGTACCTAAAAAAGAAACGGGCCGAGATTCTCGGCAAGATGGGGCGGGGGGCCGACTGCACGGAAAACGCCTTCTGGGCGGCCTGCGACCGGGCGGAGGCCATGCTGGCGGAGTGCCTCAAGGCGATGAAGGGGCGCATCACGATCGATCCGGTCATCGAGCTGCTGACGACTCCCTGGCCGGCGGGGTTGAACAAGACCGGCGCGCTTCTGCACCCGGACCAGCCGGTGGGCGAATACACCTTGATCACCCACCTGACGCTGCTGGACCTGCCCGCCACGATGATGTGGGCGCGGGACGGCGCGACGCTGGCGTACCCGGAGAAGCCGTGGGTGGTCAATCCAAGCGGGAAGCCGATCAGGAGCCGGTTTGCGGGTTAGGGTTTTATGAGGTCTGATGTAGAGTCAGTCCAAAATCCAAACATGGCTGGCGGAATTATGCCCAGGGAGCGATCTGCGATTGACCGGTCTTGGTGTGGGGTCGCTCTCATCATGGCGTTTTTATTGGTCAGGCCTCCCTCGATCGCCATGGCCGAATCCTCCGTTGCGTCATGGACCCGAGGGCATAAGAAGGTGCTCGTGATTCCTGTCCGGTTTACCGATCTGGCAGGGCCTTCCGATGCGGCAGGACCTTCGGGTTATCTATCGGGGTGGGGCGCTTTTTCCAATGGCGTGACAGCGGCCGCGATCACCAACTTCTATGCCCGCCAGTCCTACCATCAATACACCCTGGATTTCACGTTTCTTCCCGAGGTCAGCCTGGGCGTCAGCACCAGCTACTACAACACCCTGTACGGCAACACCGCCTTTTCGAAGTATACCTTGTGGAGCGAGCCCGGGTCCCTTGCGGACGATGCCCGGGCGAGGGCCCGGGAGATCGGGTTGACCAACGGCCTGGCCGCGTTGTATGACAGCGACAACTACGACCTCGACATCATCGCCTGCGGGTTCATTCCCGGCCAGTCCGGTTCGGCGGGCACCCCGTATGGCCGGTCGATCCTGGCCCTGAACTTTAACGTGCTGGCCCACGAATTGGGCCACTGCCTGGGCCTCCAGCATGCCAACGGGCTTTCCCGCGCCTCGTATTATTCTCCCGTCAAGCAGGGTTCCTACTTCTATCATGCGTATGGCGATGTCTATTGCCTGATGGGCTGGAAGGACAACACGACCACGGCGGCGCCGGCGCCTGACCGGGAGTTGAATGCCTACTGGAAGCATCAGCTGGGCTGGCTGCCTGATGAGCACATCATGACCCCCGCCACCTCGGGGGTGTACCGCATCCATGCATTCGATCAGGGTGTTCTGCATGCGGGATCGAATTACGCCTTGAGGATTGCGCGCGACGCCAGTTACACCTATTGGTTCGATTTCCGGCAGGCCATTACCAATTCGGATTCGAAATGGTCCCAGAACGGGCTGGAAGTCCATTTTGGAGGAGAATCGATCCGTGCCACCAGCGGCACCACCATGCTGCTGGACATGACGCCGGGGAGTCGCGGGCCCATCGGCGCGACCTTCGCCACCATGCACGATGCCCCCCTTGCGATCGGCCGCACCTATACGGACGCGGAAGCCAACCTCCACGTCACGCCCGTCAGAAAAGCGGGCACCACGCCGCAATCCCTGGATGTGGTTGTCAACCTTGGTCCGTTCCCCTCCAATCAGGCGCCCACGGTGTCGATTTCGCCCGCCACGGTGTCGCTTGCGGCGGGCGGCACCCAGACGTTCACCGCCACGGCGACGGATCCGGATGGCGACACGCTTTCCTACTACTGGGAGTTTGACGATGTCGCCCAATCCGGCGGGACGGATTTCGGAGGCCTTAACCCCGATTCGAGGCTTGCGACACAGGGCCGCCATTCCTACAGCCAGCGTGGCGGCAGTTTTGTCCGTTGCACGGTTTCGGACATGAAGGGGCATGCCGTGACGGCCTCGGCGTCCGTGACGGTGACCAATGGAGCGGCCGCGCGGTTGACGGTCAGCGGGGTGGTCCTGGACGAGGAAGGCCGTCCTCTGGGGGGCGCCGTGGTCAACAATTACCAGTCGGGCATCGCGTATGGCGCCTGGAACTTCGCGGGTTCCAGCGCAACCGCGTCGAACGGCCAGTATCGCATTGCCGTGCCGGCCAGCAACTACACCTACCGGTTTTCCGCCCTGCATCAGGGCTACACCTACGACTGCTCGTCCCCTGGCGGTACCGTGACCGTGGGCTCGGTCGATGTCACGAACGTCAACTTCACGCGCGTCATGGCCACCCACACCCTGGGCGGCTCCATCCAGGTGGCGGGCCGATCCTACGATCCCGCCACCGATGGCGAACTGGTGATCAGCGGCGGCACGCAAAGCGTCCAGGCCATTCGGGGGTGGTGGCAAATGGACGTGCCGGACGGCTCGCTGGTCACCTTGTCCGCGCTCCCGGCCAATCCGGATTACACCGTGTCCTCGGATTTTCCGAAACCGTATCGGGTGGTGGACGAGGCCGTAACCCTGGCATTCTTTGTCGCCATCCCGGGCGCCATGCCTGAAACGGGGTTTGCGGCCAGCGGCTCCCAGAGCGACGATACGGTGGGGACGGTTGAAATCCCGGTGCGGCTGACGCTTCCTGCCGGATCGACGAATTGGCCCTCGGATCAGTCTTTTTATTACTGGGTGGATGCGAGCAGCACCGCCGAATACGGGGTGGACTATAAGCTGTCCGGGGGGAAGATCGTCTTTTACCGGAACACCATCCCGGAGCCTTTCCTCATTCCGCTCACGGTGATCCGCAACTCGGTGGTGAAGAATAAGACCGTGGTCATCAAGCTTATTCCCACGAATTCGGCGGGCAACCTCGGCGCGATCTCCACCTATACCCACATCATCTCGAATCCACGCCCGCCTCCGGATCCCACCCGGCTGACCGCGCTGGCCCTGTCCGACGGCACCGTATCATTCGTGATCTCCAATGTAACGGCCTCCGCCACGAATCACGTGCTCCGATCCTTTGACCTGGTGACGCCGGTGTGGGCCACGGCTCACACCTTCTCGGGGGTTTCCGGCCAGACCAACTGGGGCGAGTTGATCAGCCGTGACTGGCCGCGCGTTTTTTACCGGGTGATCAGCGAGTGAGGCCTGTCTCTATCTAATCGCGGAAGGAGAAAAGGAGCAAGTTAGTTGCTCTTGGTTTTCTTGGAGCGCATTTCCTCGATCCGGTCGCGCAGGACGGCGGCGCGTTCGTACTCCTCGGCCCGGATCGCCTCCTGGAGCTCCTTTTCAAGGGAGTCGGAGGCGCTGGGCGGGGTTTCGTCACGGATCCGCCTGAGGAGGGCGGTCAGCTCGGCGATCGAATGGCGCAGTTCCTGGTTGTACGCTTCGAACTCGAGGGACGGCAGCGCGCGGATGCTGGCAATGGCGTCGCGCAGGACCTCGAGGGCCTTTGCGGGCTGCTTCTTTTTCAGGTGGATCATGGCGGAGGCGAGGGCGTGGACCCGCATCAGGTACGGGCGCCACTGTTCCAGGTGAAGGCGGTCGTCCGGCTTCTCCGCGTACCGGGCCACGAGGTCGAACAGCTTCAGGTTGTGCCGCGTGTCGGCCAGGGTGCGTTCCCAGTCCTCGATCTCCAGGTACCGGATGTAGCGGAGGTAGTACAGGGTGCTTTCGTCGAACAGCTCCTCGCAGGCCGCGTGGTCGAGCCGGAAATCCGTGTCGTTTCCGGCTTCCGTCGCCTGCTGGAGCCGCTTTTCGTGATAGGCGAGCGCGGAGGCCATGTGGTGGGGCGTCTTGCCGTCCGGGCGCCCCTTGACCTCGTACTGCTCGATCCCCATGGGGAGGCGCACCTGGAGCAGGACGCGGCCGTCGGAAAAGCGCACCATCCGGATATTCTGCTCCGGTTCGTACGGCCATTCGTCCATGAGGGATTTGATGTCGATGTCTTTCACGGCGCCACGCGGGGTACCTCTCTGCTGCTTATTCATAATGGCCCTTCCGGGGCGGTGAAGCAAGCTTGATTTGACGGCGCCGAATCCGCATCATGGAAGGGCGAAAGGAAGCCTTATGGATAGCCTGCAGAAAATATTGTCGCCCGGCGCCCGGATCCGCATCACCCGGGTCGATCTCACGCAGACGGCCAAAACGCTGGAGGGCCGCCACCTGAGCGGGCCCGTGGCCGGCCGCATCCTGGCGGAGGGCCTGGCCGCAGTGAGCCTGCTGTCGTCCGACTGCGAGGCCAGCGAGGCCGTGCTTCTCCAGGTGCGGGTGGACGGTCCCGTCCGCGGCCTGGTGGCCGAGGCGACCGGGGAGGGCCATCTGCGCGGCTACACGCACGAGAAGCTGCTGCCGGACCTGGACGGGGAGGTCCCGGTGGCGTCGGCTCCCGGCCTGGGGGCGGCCGGCACGGCCATGGTTCAGCGCACCAGGCCGGGAACGCTTCTGGGGCAGACGCCGATGACCTTCACCCCGCCCGATTTCAGGGTCATGCTGGCCCGTTATTACAACCAGTCGCTCCAGGTTCCCGCCGGGGTGGCGCTGGCGATCGGCGCGGATTCGGGCGGGATCATCCACGCCCGGGGGCTCGTGGCTGAACGGATGCCAGACGGGCGGCAGGCCGATTTCGTTCCCGTCCTGGAGGCCTTCCAGGACGGCCGGATCAACGCGCTGCTGGAGGCCAACGCCCCCCTGGCCGACCTGGCCCGGGCGACGGGGCTGGAGGATCTGGCCATCCGGGGGACGCGGGAGCTTCGCTTCCAGTGCCGGTGTTCGCGCGAGAAGGCGGTCGCCTCGTTTTCGGCCATGGCCGCCACGGAGATCGACGACCTGGTCCGCGAGGGAAAGTCCCAGCATGTGGTCTGCCACATGTGCGGGGCCGACTACCTGGTCACCGCGCCAGAAATCGCGAGGTAAAGATCATGCCACGGCAAGATCGCGCTTGAACGAACGGCGGGTTCGCCTTACATTTTACCGAACGGAATGTACCCAATAACAGGAGGCGTCATGAAGGGTCTGATTGTGCTGCTGGTCGTGTTATGCGTGGCCGGACTTTGCGTCGGCCTGTGGGGGATGGGTGTTTACAACTCGTTTGTCACGAGCAAGGAAACCATCCGGCAGCAGTTCGGCGACATCGACGTGCAGCTCCAGCGGCGGGCGGATCTGATCCCCAACCTGGTGAACACGGTGAAGGGGTACGCCGCCCATGAATCCGGGATTTTCACCGAGGTTGCCAACGCCCGCTCCCGCCTGCTGGGCGCGGTGACGCCGGCCGAGAAGATCGAGGCCAACCAGCAGCTCACGGGCGCGCTGGGCCGGCTGCTGGCGATCGCGGAGAGTTATCCCCAGTTGAAAGCCAACGAGAACTTCATCCGGCTCCAGGATGAGCTGGCCGGCACCGAAAACCGGATCGGCGTGGCCCGGACCCGCTACAACGAGTCGGTCCGCGGCTACAACACCCGCATCCGCGTCTTTCCGTCCTCCTCCGTCGCCAGGCGCTATGGGTTCGAGGCCGAGCCTTACTTCGAGGCCGAGGCCTCCACCCGGGCCGCTCCCAAGGTGACATTCTAATGAAGCGCCTGCTGAAGTCGCTGATTCCCGCGCTGGCCCTGCTTCTTTCCGCAACGGGCTGGGCGCTGGAGGTCCCTCCGTTCTCCGGGCTGGTGGTGGATCAGGCCGCCGTGCTGACGCCCGCCGACCGTTCCCGGGTGACGGCTCGGCTGGAGGCCTTCCAGTCTGCCACGACGGGCCAGATGGCGGTGCTGATCGTGCCGACGCTGAAGGGCGACCCCATCGAGGAATTCGGCATCCGCGTGGGGGACGCCTGGAAGGTGGGGAAGGCGGGGCGCGACGACGGGCTGATCCTCATCGTCGCACTGCAAGACCGGGACATGCGCCTCGAGGTCGGCTACGGCCTGGAGGGGGTCGTCAACGACGCCCGGGCCGGCGACGTCATTCGCGAGATGGGGCCGGCCTTCCGCGAGGGCCGGTATGCCGACGGCATCATCGGCGCGGTCGCAACCCTGGAAGCCTTCCTGAAACCGGGCGCGGCTCCGCCTTCGGCCGACGTGAGGCCGGCCGCGGAAAAGCAGCCGGCGTGGGTCAAGGCCGTCGTCTTCCTGTTCTTTTTCGGTTTCATCGTCCTGTTTGGCTGGCTTTCCCGGTTCAGCAAGGGCGGCCGGTCCGGCTCCGGCGGCAGCGGGGGCTCCCGCGGGGGCGGGGGCGGTTTTTCGGGCGGGGGCGGCGGCCGCTTCGGCGGCGGCGGCGCCTCGGGGAAGTGGTGAGAAGAATAGCGGATAGCTGATAGCGAACACCGGAAGAATAGCGGATAGCGGATAGCTGATAGCGAACACCGGAAGAATAGCGGATAGCGGATAGCTGATAGCGAACACCGGAAGAATAGCGAACCGCTGAACCGTTGAACCCCGAACCCCGAACCCTATTTTCTTATCCTCTTCACCTTGCTGCGTGCGATCTGCAGGGCAAGCCTGATTTCGGAGACTCCCATCAGCGCGGTGAAGGCGGCATAGAGGGCGACGCCGGCGCCGGACGCGAGCGCCAGCCGGATGACCTGGGCGGGGAGTCCGGTGTGCGGCCAGGCCTGCTTCAGCAGGCGGATGGCCTCCCAGGCGCCCGCCCCGCAGAGCAGCGAGCCGGCCAGAACGATCGCGCCCAGCCGGGCCCATTTGGCCGCGGGGCCCAGCGGCACATCCCGCTTCAGCATCACGACCAGCTGCAGGCAGTTGAGGGTCGAGACCACCGCCATGCCGGCGGCAATCCCGACGTGTCCCATTTTCAGGACCAGCACGAGCAGCGCGTTCACCCCCAGGTTGAGCCCGATGGCGACCAGGTTGACCCGCAGGGGGATTTTAGGCTTTCCCAGGGCGTTGAAGCAGGGGACGAGCACCTTGATCGCGGCGTAGCCCGTGAGGCCGAACGCATAGGCGCGGAGCGCGGCCGCCGTCTGGCGGACGGCCTCGGGCGTGAAGGCGAGGCGCTGGAACAGGGGCGCCACGATGTCAGGCGCCAGCGCGATCAGCCCCGCCGCCGCGGGCAGTGTTAAAAACAGGGACAAACGCAGGGACTCCTCGGCCTGCCGTCCGAAAGGTTCCCACTCGCGGTTGGAGGCGAAGCGGGCCACGGCGGGCAGCAGGACCGTGGCGATGGAGACCCCGAACATGCCGATGGGGAAGTAGATGACCCGGAACGCCAGGGTCAGCCAGGAGCGGGCTCCGTCGATGCCGGAGGCGAACTGCGCGTTCACGAGGACGTTCACCTCCACGGCCGAGGCGGCGATCAGGGCCGGCCACATGAGGCGCCAGACCGTCCGGAGCCGCGGATCGGCCAGGGTGAAGCGCCAGCGGAAGCGGAACCCCTGCCGCCAGAGGGCGGGGAGCTGGACCCCGAGCTGAGCGATCCCGCCGAGCAGCACGCCCGCCGCCATGCCGGTCAGCCCCTTTACCCCGAAGGCCGGATGGCGCCAATCCGCCTGCGGCTCCAGCCAGGCGGCCGCGGCCACCCCGGCGACGATGGAGACGACGTTGAAGGCGACGGGGGCCATCGCCGGCACGCCGAAGACGAAGCGGGCGTTCAGCATGCCCATCACCACCGCCGCCACCGAGATGAACAGGATGAACGGGAACTGGATCCGGGTCAACAGCACGGTCTGCTCGAATTTCCCCGGGATGGCGTGAAAGCCGTAGCTGGTCAGGTTGACCAGCAGGGGGCTGAAGACGATGCCCAGCAGGCATAGGATTCCCATGCCCAGCAGAAGCAGCGAGAGGACCAGTCTGGCCAGGTCCCAGGCCTTGGCGTCGCCCTCCCGCTCCTCCGTCTGGGCGAAAACCGTGGTGAAGGCGGTGGACAGGGCGCCTTCCGCGAAGAGGTCGCGCAGCAAATTGGGAATCTGGAACGCCGCCAGGAACATGTCCAGCCGGGTGCCGGCGCCGAACAGGCCGCTCAGCACGATGTCCCGGGCCAGCCCCGTGAAACGTGAACCCATGACGGCCAGGCTGACCATCAGGGCGGCGGCTCGGCCTTTTAGGGGTGCAGGCATGGGATTCTCCAGTTGGCCGTTCATTATCGGGTATTCACCGGGCGGGGCAATTAAATTCGGCGCTCGAACAGCGCCCGCGCCGCGACACCTGTCTCACGAACGGCTTGGCACGGCCTTTTCAAGCCGTGGCCTATATAGAAGCTGTAAATTCGTCGTGAATCGGCCTGTGACAAATTTGTCTAAGGGATCTGTCCTCGAACGCGTCGGCTCGAGCCCTCTTTTCAATTGAAAACACTTGTCAGCCGGCAGCGGATAAGTCATCATTTAATCGATTTATTCTCTATTTTCCAGCTTTCCTAAAGGAGTCCGCCCATGCGCACGGGAACCGGTGTAAAATGGATTCTGACCGCGGCCCTGCTCGCTAGCACGGCGTTTGCCCAGGAGCTGGTCCTGTCGAGCGCCAGCCGGAAAACCTCTCCCGCGGTCCAGCGCCGGGTCGTCCTTCTGCAGCAAACATACGTGGACGGGCTGGCCGGCCTGCGGCAGCGGTATCAGGAAGACAGGGTCAGGCAGATTCCGATCCTGCCCCCGCAGCCCGACCTGGTGATCGGGATGAACGGCGGGTATGCCGCGTTCCGGGTGCGCGATTTCCCGCTTTCCTTCACGAAACTTCTCATCCCCGTCTCCCGGCACGGGGTGGACGTGTATCCGGTTACCGTGGCCGAAAACGCCCTCACGCGCGAGACGCTGTTTTTCAACACGGCCCACCGCCTGATCGGCTCGCTGGCTCCGCTTCGCGGGTATGATCCCTACGCCTGGCTCGGAGTCGACTATTTCACCCTCAGCAAGACGCTCGAGGAGCGGGCCTGGGACTTGGCGCTGAAGGATCCGGCCCGTGTGACCTGCACGTTCCTTCTGCTGCCTTACAACAAAATCACCGAGATGGCGTATGCCACCACGGTTCTCGCCGATTCGAAAACAGTCGTGACGCTCGATCTGACCGCCAATTCGATGGCCACGGCCGAATCGATTATAGAGGACATCGTCATCCGCTCCGTGACGCCTTCATCGAACGGCGCGGTTCTCGACATCGCCTGGCCCGAGGGCTTCACCAACCGGCTCGAAGTGGCGACCATCGCCAGCCTGGGGCCGACGGGCTGGACTCCGCTGCCCCCCCTGATCCTGACCGAAGGCCGAGAGAGTTGCATCTGGACCGACACGGTTTCGGGCGCCAGCGGAAGCGCGCGGTTCTACACGGTGGGCAACATCGATTACGATAGCGACGGGGACGTGCTGAGCGACGCCCGCGAGACGAAGGTGTATGGCACGCTTCCGGATTCGACCGACACGGATGTAGACGGGCTTTCCGACGGTTTCGAGGTGCTCACCATCCAGAGCAATCCGCTCCAGTATGATACCGACGGCGACACCCTGGGCGACGGCAACGAAGTGTATGGCCGGACAGCCTGGAACCTCTCGGCCTCGAACGGCTGCGACTGGGTCGAGCCGGGCTTGAATGCCCAGTGGGTGACGCAGTGGGAGCCCGGGCAGGTTGTGAACGGGCAGGTCGACAGCGGGTTCTCGAGCATGTTTTCGGCGCCTCTTATCATGGGCGGCCTTACCGGCGCCACCTTCCAGGTGGCGGTGGACGGCTACATCCTGATCAATTCGACGAACACCGCCGGAGCTCCCTCGGAAGGGGTGAACCAGTCGCTTCCCTGTCCGGAGTTTGGCCCTCTCATCGCTCCCTTCTGGGATGACCTTCGGGTGTCCGCCTCGACGGGCATCTGGGTGGAGGTTTCAGGCACGGGCTCGGGCGTGCGCGTGGTGGCGACCTGGCGGGACGCCCTGGTTGAAGCGGGCTCGGGGCTGAACGAAGGACTGGATGTCCAGTGCGAGTATGCGGCGGGCGCTTTCATTTTCCGGTATCGCGCCGCGCAGGGCCGCCTTTTTCCCTCCGATTCGAGCTGCACCGTCGGCCTCCAGGGCGGCCTGCCGCCCGGACTGGCCCGGGTGGCGTTCAATCAGAGCGGCTGGATCGCGCCCAACCGGACCGTGAAACTGACCCCCGCGGGGACCGATCCGCGCGTGACGGACACCGATGGCGACCTGTGGACGGACGATGTCGAGTCGA
Organism: Kiritimatiellia bacterium; assembly: GCA_044346855.1. Classification (GTDB taxonomy): domain Bacteria; phylum Verrucomicrobiota; class Kiritimatiellia; order CAIKKV01; family CAIKKV01; genus CAIKKV01. Next base: position 2,793 of record JBIIYJ010000096.1, on the reverse strand, counting down.
TGCTGGGCATGAGCCCGTCGATCGCGGACGATCCGCTGGCCGACGCCGACGCCGACGGGATGTCCGCAGCCCAGGAGTGGGAGTACGGCACGGATCCGAAATCGCCCGATTCCGACGGGGATGGCTTTTCCGACGGCGAGGAGAACCTGTGGCAGATGGATCCCCTGAACCCCTGCGATCCGGATGCCGATGAAGACAACGACGGACTGCTGAACTGGGAGGAGTGGGCGTATGGCTCCAACCCGTTGAAGGCCGATACGGACGAGGACGGGGCAGGGGACTGGCTGGAAGCCGACCAGGGGAGCGACCCGACCGACCTTTCCGATGGCGGCCTGGCGCCGGCCGACACGATGGACGTGGTCGTGACTCTGCAGGCGGGGGACGGTCAATCCGCCATTGCCGGCAACGGGAACGGAGCATCGTCGTCCGCGCCCGGCAGCACCATCTTGCAGATCGGCAATCTCCGACTGCGGAGCCGGATGACGGGCGGCAGCGTTTCAATCGGCCGGTTCCGCCTGCCGCGGGGGCGTTCGTTCGACATCATCGTCTACAATCTTGACGGCCAGGTCCAGCAGGTTCCGGTGCTTACCACCATCGAGATCGACGGGCTGCCGCCAATCCTCATCCCCAACCAGCCCCGATGGGTCTGCGGTCCCGCGGTCATCGACAATCCCGCCAATGCCTTCGGAATCCGGCCCGTGACGGTGTCCCGCTCCAAGGTGGCGATCGCCACGCTCCGGGGCTATACCCTTGCCATCGAGGGCCCCAACGGCGAACGGCCGCCCCAGCACGAATGGCCGCTCAACGAGTCGGTGTCCCTGACCGCATCGCTCTCCCCGGCCCTGGAGGGGCACTATGACTGGACGACCGACGTGGAGTCCGTGCAGGTGCAGGCGGACGGCTCCAACGGCACGGTGCAGGTCGGCGCGCTGGTCAACGTGCGGGTTTCCTTCACGCCCGCCGGCGCCACCGCCCCGATGCTCTCCTGCACCGCCCCGCTCAAGCCGCTGGGCCACGTGTGCCATTGGGGCGACCTGGTCATGACGCTTTCCGTCGAGATTCCCGGCAACGTGAACGATAGCGATGCCGACGGCACCCAGGACCGACTCGAGAGCCCGCCGCCCGCGGGCGATCCGGACCTGAGGGCGGTGACGCTGAGCCTCGACGAGGGTGACATGCTCGACTGCTGCCGGAACCTGTACGCGGGCGCCACCCTCACCTTGTTCCGGCTGACCGGCGGGGAGAAGGTGCGGATGTGGAATGCCGAGGGGACCGCCCCGTTCCCGATGCCGTTCGAAGAGCCGCTCACCGCGGTGCCGTGGTCGTTCCTGCTGGAAGGCGTCGAGTTCAGCACGGACCTCCAGGATGTCAAGTTCCAGGCCGACGTGACCTTCAGTCAGATGCCCTCGACCTTCCGGGTCTGGGGCACAACCGTGCTTCACGCGCAGATCATCTATCCCGCGGGCTCGGCGGACAACAACCCGGCCCGGCGGACCCGCTTCATCGACACCGAGAACGACTATCCGTACGCCTATGACTGGCAGGCCGTCTGCGAGTCGCCGGCCGGAAACGCCTCGCTGTGCCACCCGGAAGGCAGCGTGATGACCCGCGGCGTCTACGACTATCACTGGTCGCTCGTTCCCGAATGCGGCACGCTTGAACTGATCCATACGCCCACGCCCTTCCAGTTCTCCCCCGCCTCCGTCACAGGCCCGTACCAGGACGGCGTCTTCAGGCTGGAAGCCTACCGCAACGGCGCGCCCACGGGCGTCAAGGACGAGCGCATCGTCCGCGTCTACGACGATCACCTGCGCCGCGACATGGCGAATTTCACGCCGGCGAACCTGGTTCCGTTTGATTCTCAGTTTGGCGTCATGGTCGGAGGAACCAATTCCCTCGGATTTGTTTGCCATACCAGCACGTCTCATGGCTACAATGGGATGAGGAACGATTATTCATGGCAAAACTGGACAAGCGCTACTTCGGTAACCTTCGCGGCCCCAGGTTATGATGTGCCCCCATTCGATTCGATCGAACGGGGCGACGTCATTGCCTATTACCGGTACGGCGTGCTGAAGCATTCGCAAACGTGTACCGGAAACGGAAATGAGACATGGGGCGCGAACAATAGCCCGCTCATCTGGGATGGCAGCCAGTACACCAATGTCAACTGGACCTTCTGCACATCGGTTGCGGGTGGTCATTATGTTCAAGGCAAGCCCGTCAGCGATTTTCCGATTGAAGTCAAACACTTGAAAAAACCTCACTAGGTTTCTTATGAAAAGCATATGCCTGTATTTCGCGTTAATCTCATTCGCCTTCGCTGAGAGTTCCGTTTTTTACGCAACCCAGACCACGTGGTCCGCTACCAGCGGCCCCGATTGGTATATTTCCAGCCGGGAGCGATTGCTTGATGCGGAAGCGCCTGCGATTACGCCTGGCAGTTCCGTTGAGCAGGTGAAAAAGAAGCTGGGGGAACCGGACGGAAGCGGGTCCGATAACGATCGGATGATCTGGTCGTATGGTCTTCATAGGCACCTGTTCGTTCATGTCGTCTTTGACGGGAAATCGCGGGTGGAGCGGATGGAGAAAACGGCTTATCGCTCCGTGCCCGACGAGGTTCTGGCGGTGGCGACTAATATCGAAACCCTGTCGTCAGACCCGTTACTGGACCTTGGTTCCTGGTTAACCATGGCAACCGTGAAGGAGTCCGTTGCTGACGATCGCGTGCAGATGGCGGTTGGAGCCGCTCGACTGCTGCAGCCTGACATGTCTTCAAACGCGGTTGCGCGG
>JBIIYJ010000095.1:0-16906 GCA_044346855.1 Kiritimatiellia bacterium | reverse complement strand
CTGGGAACGGACCCCCGGCTACCACTACTTCACGCTGTACCTGGTCGTCGAGTTTGCCGACATGCTCGAAAACCTGGGCGTGGACCTCTGGCATGCCAGACTGCCCCCGCTGCAGCAGGACGACGGCTTCGACCTGCACCGGTCCTACGGGCCCGCCAAGGGGTTCAAGACCATCCGGGCCGCCTTCGACGCGCCCTTCTATCTCGCCTTCACGAACGGCGACCTCTCCATGCTGGGCGACTCGCGGCTCGCCAATCTCCGCGGCACCTGGAGCTGGTCCACCCTGTACGACTCCGCCTACGAGGCCTACAAGTCCCCCCGCTACGCCTGGCTCCTGAACCGCATCGAGCGGGAATACCCGCAGGAAAAGCGGCCGCTGCCGGGTTTGCCCATGCCGTTCCAGAATGTCTGGGTGGCCGATCTCGCCCTGGCGCGGATGAGGCGCGCCCGCTATCCCGAAGGTCGCCTGGAGTGGAGCCTGGACGCCGCCGTTTCCATCACCGGCCGCCACACGCACGGCTGCACTCTCTTCCCCGACTACGGCGCCGCGGTGCTGCGCGCCGCTCCCGAGAAGGCCGCGGCTCCGGAATCGTTCCTGTTTTGGGGTCCCCACTCGGCGGGCCACCAGTCGCCCGGCGCCCTCCACGTCGACTTCAACGGCGGCGGCCGCACGGCCACTGACGCGCCGCGCATGGACGCCCGGGGCTACTCGGACCCGCTCTACCTCACCTGGGCCCGCACGACCATCGCGCACAACACGGTGACGGTGGACCGGCAACCCATGTTCCCCTACGATTTCGAGACCGGCTCCATCTGGGAGTGCGACCGCTGGCGCGACACGATCTCGGACGGCGAACTGGCGCTCTTCCAGCCGGACGGCAAGGGGTTCAAGGCGGTGCGCGCCAGAAACCGGACCGTCTACAAGGACGTGACGCTGGACCGGACCCTGGCCGTGACCGGCGCCTTCATCCTGGACGTCTACCGCGTCACCGCGGACCGGGTCCGCACCTTCGACTGGGCGATGCACGTCGCCGGCACGCCGGCCTGGCCGGCCGGAACGCGGGCCGCCCGCTTCGGCGACGAGCGCGGCTACCGCCACTTCACCGGCGTGAAGCGGCTGCCGGCGGCCGGCTCCGCCCTCGACCTGGCCTGGACCCGGCCGGGCGGACTTACCCGCGTCTCGGCCATCCTCCCGCCCCGCGGCTCCGCCTGGACGGCGTGCGATCCCCTCCCGCCGGCCGACAAATCGCACACGCTGGGCGAGATCGGCCCGGTCGAACCGCGCCACGCCCTGATCCTGCGGACGCAGGGGAAAAGCGCCCTCTTCGTCTCGGCCTGGAGCTTCAACGGCAAACCCGTCGCCCTGCGCCTGCGCTCGGGGAACGCGGGAACGGATGTCAGCCTGCAAACCGGCGACGGGGCCGGGCGGAGACAATGGACCTTCCCGATCGACGGGCCGGTCGTTTAAACCAATCAACCAAGGGCGGTCCATCATGTATCCCGATCCCATCACGCCGCGTTCGTTTCCGGAAAAGCTCGAGCAGCTCGACTACGACCCCTTCCGCCTCATGCCGAAGGGCTTCCCGATCCGTCCCTATATTTTCATCACCCCGGCCAAGCTTGCCGTCACCCGCCGGCTGGTCAGGCAAAAGGGCTGGCCCGCCAAGGCTCTTGCCCTGCTGCTCGAACGCGCCGTCGAACCCTGCGAACTGCCCGAAGGCCCCGTCCCGGAGCCCCACCCCAAGACCTTTTCAGCCGCCTTGCACGCCCTGCGCAACGCGTTCGCCGCCCTGCTGCTCGGCGATCCCGCCTGCCGCACCCGCGGGCTCGATTCCCTCCGGCGCCTCGCCCGCGCCTACCCCGCCTGGCCGGTCAAATCCGGCAAGGGCAGGATGCCGGGCGGAGACATCGGCGAAGCCAATCTCATCCACATGATGGCCGCCGCCTACGACTGCCTCGCCGCAGAACCCCTTGATCCGGCCGACGACACCCTCTTCCGCTCCCTGCTCCACGCCGCCCTCGCCTCCTCCGATGCGGCGGGGCACGCCACCTGCGGCAACCACGGCACGGCCGTCATGCGAGGCCGGCTGGCCGCCTCCGCCGCGCTGGGCGACCGGCAGGGCATCCACGACACCCTCTACGGCTGCCACCGGAACGGAAGCTGGCGCTACGGCCTGATCCACCAGCTCCGCCACGACTTCCTCTCCGACGGCCTCCACTGGGAACGCTCGCCCGGCTATCATTTCCTCACGCTCCACCTGGTCTCAGAAATGGCCGACCTGCTTGAAAATCTCGGCATCGACCTCTGGCACGCCCGGCTCCCCCCGCTCATGCAGGACGACGGCCATGACCTTCACCGCGCCTACGGCCCGACCCAGGGCTTCAAGACGCTGAAAGCGGCCTTCGACGCGCCTCTTTATCTCGCCTTCCCGAACGGCGACCTGTCGCTTTTCGGCGACTCCGGGCTCGCCAATCTCCGCGGCACCCACGTCTGGGGCACGCTGTACGACTTCGCGTACGAAGCCTACGGGGATCCCCGCTACGCCGGCCTGCTGGCCCGGTCGGAAGCCGGGAACCCGCGTGATAAACGCGAGCAGCCCGACCTGCCCATGCCGTTCCAGAAGACCTGGATCACCGACCTCAGCCTCGCCCGCGTGGCCCGCGTCCGCTATCCCGACGCCAAGATGGACTGGGGCAAGGACGCTGATATTTCGCTCAGCGGGCGCCACCGCAACGGCTGCTCGCTCTTCCCGGTCTACGGCGCGGCCGTGCTGCGCGCGGCGCCGGACCGCCTCGAAGCCCCGGCCGCCTTCCTGTTCTGGGGCCCGCACACGGCGGGCCACCAGGCGCCCGGCAGCCTTCACGTCGACCTCTACGGCGCGGGCGACCGGGCGACCGACGCCCCTCGCAGCGACAGCCGCGGCTACGGCTACCCCCACTTCCTCACCTGGATCCGCACCACCATCGCGCACAACACGGTGACGGTGGACGAGGCCTCCATGTTCCCCTACGACTTCAAGACGGACTCCATCTGGGAGTGCGACCGGTGGCGCGACTCGATCTCCGACGGCGAACTGGTGCTCTTCCAGCCGGACGGCGACGGATTCAAGGCCCTGCGGGCAAAAAATGAAAACGTCTATAAGAACGTCACGCTCGACCGGACGGTGGTCGTGACCGAAGGCTTCGTGCTGGATGTCTTCCGCGTCAGCGCGGACCGGGTCCGGCAGTTCGACTATGCGATGCACGTCTCGGGCACCCCCGCCTGGCCGAAAGGCAGCCGGACGGCCAGCCTCGGAACGGCCCGCGGCTACTGCCACTTCACTGAAATCAAGCGGCTTCCCGTTCGCGGCAGCGCGTTCACGCTGGCCTGGTCGAAGCCGGCCGGCACGGTGCACGCCTCGGCGGTCCTCCCGCCGGGCTGCAAAGCCTTCACGGCGCGCGACCTGATGCCGGACGCGGACAAGATGCACACGTACGGGGAACTCGGCGAGGTTCCGCCGCGCCACACGCTGATCCTGCGGGCCCGCGGTAAAAGCGCGCTCTTCGTCTCGGCCTGGAGCTTCAACAGCAAGCCCGTCCCCGTGCGGCTGCTCAAGGGAAATGCCGCAACCGACGTTGTTATCAAAACAGGTACAGGCTCCGCGGCCGCCACGTGGACGCTTCCGGCGGAGGGCCGGGTACGGATAGCTAATAGCTGATAGCTGATAGCGAATTCTGCTGTAGCCGCGGGCGCTGACCGCGGGAATGCGCATGGGCGAAAATAGCTGATAGCGAATAGCGAATAGCGGAACGCGCCTTGACGCCAATGACCTTATTGACCGCAATGACCTTATTGACCACTGATTACTGATTACTGATCACTGATTACTGATTACTTTCTTCCTGAACCCCGAACCCTGAACCCTCTTTCGTCTTACCCCAGCCCCAAGTCCCGCGCCCGCCGATCCTTTCCCACGCCCCATTCGCGGAGGCGCTCGCGCAGGCGCGCGCGGGGACCGGCATAGGCCGGATCGTCCACGCGATTCTCGAGTTCGGCGGGATCGCGCTCCAGGTCGAACAGCATCGACGGGCGGTCGTCCTCGCCCTCCACCACCAGCTTCAGATTGCCTTCCCGCACCATCCGCCACTTCGGCATCTCGGAGAAAACCGGACCGTCCAGCACCTGCGGCGCCCCCCGGGTCAGCGGAGCGAAATCCACCCCCGGCAAGCCGGGTTCCGGAGCCAGCCCCGCATAATCCAGCAGGGTCGGAAAGTAATCCACGCCGGACACCAGGGCGTCCGTCACCACCCCCCGCGCCCCGCCCGGAACCCGCACGATCAACGGAATGCCGCTCGACTCCTCGTGCGGGAAACACTTGTTCTTCAACCCGTGGCTGCCCTGCATGTCGCCGTGGTCCGAGGTGAACACAACCGCCGTCGTTTCCGCCAGCCCCAGCCGGTCCAGCGCCCCCAGCAGGCGCCCCACGTTCGCGTCGATCTGCGTCACCATCGCGTAATAGAGCCGCCGGTACTCGTCCGGGTTGTTCCCGTACCGGATGAAATCGGGACAGGTGTCCGGGGGCCGCGGACTGAGCGGGCTCCAGGTCCCGGTATACGGATCGACGGGCCGGAAGTTGGGGCGCGCCTTCAACACGGCGTCCTTGTAGAGCGCGGCATACTCCGGGGCCGGCTGCACCGGGTAGTGGGGCCCCTGTTCGGCGACAAACAGCGCGAACGGCTTGCCCGCCATCGTCTCCAGCCGCTCGATCGCCAGGTCGGTGGTCACCTCGGTCCGGTGCCGGTCAAAGGCGTGCGCCCGGTTCTCCTCGTCGAAAAACACGACGTCCTTGTAGAAGCCGTTGTAGCACTGGTAGCCGATGAACTCCCGGAACCCGCCCCGCAGCTCTTCCGGAACCGGCTTGTTGCCGTTGGCGCCGATATGCCACTTGCCCACGAACCCGGTGCGGAAGCCCCCCGCGTTCAACCGGTCCGCGAGGGTGACGCAGGACGCCGGAATGCGGTTCTCGTTGCCGAACGTGCGGGTCTCTCCCGAATAGCGCCCCGTGAACAGGTTGATCCGGAACGGGGTGCAGATGGGGCAGTTGGAATAGGCGTTCCGGAACAGCACCCCCTCCCCGGCCAGGCGGTCCAGGTTGGAGGTGCGGATGTCGGCCGTGCCCATGCAGTTGAGGGCGAACCGGTTCATCTGATCGGTGAAATAGAACAGGATATTCATCCGGCCCCTATTTCCGCTCGGAGGCCGGAATGTGGATGGCCGTCACGCCGCAGCACTCCCACACCGGGCGGCCCATGTTCCAGGTGATGAACAGGGTGTCGCCCGCCTCGTTCAGCGCCGTGCTGAACGTGCCCTCGAAGGTCGCGCCCGTCTTCTCCTTCAGCCCGTTCATGAAGGCGATCACCTTGCGGGTCTTCTTCTTCACGTCGTACTGGACAACCGGCGTACCTTCCCGCGGGCCGCCGCCGTGCGCGCCCGGAACGTAGTAGATGAACCGCCCGGAGGGGTCGATGTCCATGGAGGTGACATAGGTGTTCTTCCCGACGGACCCGTCGCCCAGCATCGTCACCTTCCCGGACTTCGTGTCGAACTCCCAGATGTCGCACGCATTGCCGGACACGCCATAGATCTTGCCCTCCGCCGTCTCCTCCGTGCACGCCCGCACGTGCGGGATGCCCGGGAACGGCGACACCTTCCCGGCGGCGGGGTCGAACATGAAACCCGCCACGGGCGCGTTCGTGCCGCTCTTGACGCCCCAGTAGAGGCGGCCGGTCGAGCGGGCGAACAGGGCGTAGCGGTCGAAGCCGTCGCCCTCCAGCGCGATCGTTTTGCCCGTCGCCGCGTCGATTGCGAGGAACATCCCGCGTTTCTCCGCGGCGTCCGGCCCGGGCACCGTGCCGGCGTAGAAGATCATCCGGTTGGTGTCCATGGCCGAGGCCGGCATGGAATGCTTCGCCACGGGATAGGCCGCCACGATCTCGGTCTTCACCTTGGCGGGATCGGAATCCGGCCACGTACGCAGGATCCAGTCGCCCTTGTAGCCGATCTTATCCGTGGCCTCGCGCGGGTTGCCCCGGTGCGTGCTGTAATACAGCCAGCCGTCCTTGCCGGCGAAGACGCGGGAATGGATTTTCCCGGGCGTGTAGAGCTCGTTGGTCGCGACGTGATTTCCTTCCTCAAGGAACGACTTCAGGGATGTCAGGATCCGGACATTTCTAGTCGCGGGGTCGAACTCGTACAGGAAGCCGGAACCCTTGGGCGACAAGTGATCGCTCAGCGCGCTGTAGTATTTCCCGTTCAGCACGCAGCCGTCGCTCCAGTTCGACCACGGCTTGCCGCGGTAGGTCTGGCCGGGATAGAAGGCGAAATCGACTCCCGGGGCGGCTTTGGCCAGCCGCACGCCGTCCTTGACCGCCGTCACGGCGTTCGACGGCTGGTGAAGGAGCTCGGCCGACTCGACGGTGATGAACGGGGCGCCGCCCGGCAGCTCGGGCGTTTTCCAGGGGCCTTCAGGCGCCCTGGCCGCCAGGGCCGCCGAGGCGAGGGTCACGCCAACCATGATTCCGAGTGCGCGCATGTCCGATCTCCTGTTTTTCTAAGGTTTGGTCCAATCGACCGTCAGCAGGCGGTCCGTCCCCTGATTCCTCAACAGCCGGGTCTCGCCGGCCCACTTGATTTCCAGGTCCACGACCGCGTTCGTGCCCAGCCCCAGGTGGGCCAGGGCCTCCTCGCCGCTCGCGTAGCCGGCCCCCGTCACGATATCCTGGCGCTGGATCAGGGCCTTCGGATCCCCGGCTCCCCCGGGGCGGAAGGCCCGGACCGCGGCGCCGATGCCCATCGTGTTGCGCGCCCCGCCGCCCTTCACCCGCACCACCAGCCAATGGCCGCCGGCCGTCGCGTTGCGGAACAGGATGGAGGGCGTCTCGTCCCACTTGAACCAGGCGGCCATGAACAGGTCCAGCCGGCCGTCCCGGTCGTAATCCCCGACGGGCGCCGTGGCGTAGTAGCCCACGATGCGATCCAGCGGAGGTTTTTCGAATTTAGGTACAAGCCCGGCCCCGGCGTTCCGGTAGACGAGGGGCTGGAGGGTTCCGTCCGCCGCCTTGCGGATCACGCCGACCCAGAGGTCCTTCCAGCCGTCGTTGTCCAGGTCCGCGATCGCCAGGTTGCCGGCCTTGACGGCCAGGTCCGTGATGCCCTTGGCCGGAAGCGCGCCCTCGATCCCGCACTCCGCCGTGACCTGGCGAAACGACGGCAGGCCGTCCCGGACGCCCTCGTTCACGTAGAGCCGGAGCTGCGAGTTGGCGCCGTGCTCGGAGGTCGCCAGGTCCAGCAGCCCGTCGTTGTTCACGTCGCCGAACACCGCGCCGCAGGTGCGGCTTTCGCGGTCGGCGGTCTGCGGCTTCATGAAGCCGCCGGGCTGGACCTCACGGTACCTGCGGCCGGGTCCGCTGACAAACAGGCGGTTGCAGTCCGCCACGAAGAAATCGAGCTCCCCGTCCTCGTTCACGTCGCCCACGGCGAGGCCGAAACCGGTCGTGCCGTCGGGCGGGAACCCGAACCGCTCGCGGCCGTCCTCGAACCGGAAGCCCCCCTTGTTGAGCAGGATGAGCAGGCTTCCCCGCCCGTTGCGCCAGTTGCTGTAATTGTTGTCGCACGCCACGAGGTCCAGCCGCCCGTCCCCGTCGAGATCCGCGGCGGCGACGTTGCGGTAGCCCATCGGGGCCGGCCAGTACCCGTGCTTCGGCGTAACCTCGCGGAACCGGCCCCCGCCCGCGTTCTCCCACAAGGTCGCCTGCACCTGCGAGGTGGAGGAGGCGTGGCAGGCGATCATCATGTCCAGGTCGTCATCCCCGTCCAGGTCGGCCATCAGGACCTGCGAGGGCCGCGCGTGAAGGCCCTCGAAGCGGAGCTCCTTCTGGGGGGAGAGGGCGAAGCGGCCGCCGCCCTGGCTGAGGAAGAGCATGTTGGGTATGGGCCCGTCGGTCCACCGCGGCACGCTGGCGAAGGCGCCGATGTAGAGGTCGGGGTAACCGTCGCCGTTCACGTCGCCCCAGCTGGCGGCATGGGCCAGCCGCCAGTCCTTCAACAACGGCTCGAGCCCGGCGGCGGCGGTGGCGTCCTCGAAGCGGATCTCCCCTGCGGTGGCGCACGCCGCGGCTGCCAGCCAAGCTGCCACCAGGGCCGCCGGGACCGTTTTCATCGGGCGGCACCCCGGGTCAGGATGGCGGCCCCGCCGCTCGGGATGGCCAGCGCGCAGCCCGTGCTCAGCCGCAGGCGGCTGGAGGCCAGCGGCCGGAGGAAATGGTCGAGGACGGTGACGGAAACAAGGCCCGGCCTGTCCGGCGCCAGGTAGAGGGAGTCGCGGCCGGTGCCGTTCAGGATGATGGTCTCGGCCGCATCGGGAACCCGGATCTCGGCGGCTCCGAACACGGCGCTGAGCACGGCCTGTTTCGCGTCGCCCATGCGCCACGTCTCGATCCTGGGGTCCATCGGCTCGCGCGGCAGGGCCCAGAGCGGCCGGCGGGCGTTGTAGAAGGCCAGCCACGCCTTGATGAGGCGCAGGGTGGCCGGCGGCTGCTTCGCCAGGTCCAGGGAGAAGGTGGGAACGCCGCCCGTGATGAACTTGATCATCATGAGCGCCAGGTCCTTCGGCGTGTCGTGGACGCTGCAGGCGAAATAGTCGTTGTGCGTCACGGGGCAGTAGGACTGGAGATAGGCGCACCGGTGGAAGTTGGTGTCCACGTCGTAGGCCGTGTCCCCCGCCCGGACCATGGTGCCCCACTGGGCCGACACCACGTTGCCGTAGTTCTGCTTCAGTTCGAGGGTTCCCCCGGGGCGCAGCCGCTGCAGAATCTCCCAGATGTCCTTCTCAAGGTTGCGCACGCCCTCGATGAGGCTGCCGCTTTCATGGGCGTGCGTCCCGTCGCAGGGCGTCACCGGCAGGGTGTTGTAGAGATCCACCTTGAAGCCGTCGGCCCCGAAAACGGTGAGCATGCGCTCGACCTCCGAGCGGACGTGGGCGCGCACGGCGGGATCGCAGGGGCAGAGGTTGTAGAAGCCGTTGGGGGCCATGACGGGCTGGCCCTTGTGGCAGACCAGGTGATCCTTGAGCCGGGCGAAGGTCTGGCTGTCGGGCGAGATGCAGGTGGGCGCGTACCAGAGCAGCACGTCCAGCTTCATGCCGTGCAGCTTGCGGACCAGGGCGGGCAGGTCGCGGAACTTGGCGGGGTCGGCGTCGTAGTCCCCGATGTTGAGGGGCCGGTCGTCGGTGTCGAGCCCGGGGCCGAACCATCCGTCGTCCAGGATCACGCTCGCCATGCCCGCCTTCTTCGCAAGCGCGGCGTTTTCCAGCACGGTCTTGTCGTTCATCCGGTCCGAGCACCAGGCGGTCCAGGTGCACCAGGTCGGGTCGTAGGCCTTGGGGTTGAGCGGGTAGCCGACCTCGTGGAACTCGCGGCACAGCTCGGTGTAGCGGCGCAGGGCGTGGAACCAGGTGGGCTGTTCCGAATTCCGGAAAACAGTCTCCTCGACCGCGGCCGTCTTCCCGTAGCGCCAGCCGTCGCCCGGCAGGCGGAAGGCCAGGGTGATGACGTCATGCCCGCCGCGCATGGCCTTGCGGGCCGAGAGGAGGGGGTCGACGCAGCGGCAGGCGCTTTCGCGGAGGAAGCTGACGAGCCCGTAGCTGTGGACCACGCGGCCGGCCTGGTCGGCCAGGGCCACGAAGGGGTGGCCGTCGTTGGGGGCGCTGACGAGGGAGACCTGGGAGCGCAGGAAGAGGGCGCGGTCGCGGAAGATGTATTCGCGGCCGCCGTCGGGAAAGATGACCTTGGAGAAGTTGGCGATCGGCACGGTGAAGCGGACCTCGACGTGCTCGACGTCGATCGGGGCGCCGTCCTCGCGGGCGAAGCGGAAGCTCACCAGTTCGCTCCCGCCGGCGGTCCAGACGAAGCCATCCTTGCGAAGGGTGCGGCGGGCCCCCTGGATTCCCTCGAACGACCACTCCCGTCCCCCGGCCCGGATGCTCACGCCCACAACCGGCCAATCCGACGCGCTTCCCTTGCGGCTCATGCGAGAATTCTCCCCGGCCGTTTTCCGGCCATTTGTTCCGGCCCGCGCTCCCGTCCGGGCCTTTCCCCAAAACCAAACGAAAGCGTATTCTGTCGCATCGTTATGATCTTTGCAAGTTTCTTGCGTTTTCCTCCTTAAATGCCTATGATCGCGGGCTATATGGTTACCTTGCGTCAAATTGCCGTGCAGACCGGGCTATCGGTCAGCACCGTCTCCCACATCCTGAACCGGAATTCGCAGCGTTACAACGCGCAGACCCGGGACCGGGTCCTGGAGGCGGCGAAGGAGCTGGGTTACACGCCCAACCGGTATGCGCAGGTGATCCGCCAGGGGCGCAGCGGGATCGTGGGCATGATCCAGCACGCGGGCCTGCTCCAGGTCGCGGTCCAGAAGGGCTACGCGGCCGCGCGCGCCATCCTCGATTCCGGCTACCGCCTGCTGGCCAACGACGCCGAATGGATGGGCAAGGGCATCGAGACGGTCTGCGCCACCATGCTGGACCTGCGCGTCGAGGGACTGCTGCTCATCGATCCGCCCGCCGTCTTCCCCCGCGACCAGCTCGACAAGTTCCGCTCCAACAACGTGCCGGTCGTGGCCCTGGGCGGCGTGCGGCTGCCCGACGTTCCCATGGTCCGCGTTGACGCCCGGGACGGCATGGAGCGCATCACGGCCCACATGCTGAACCGCGGTTTCCGGCGCCTGCGGCTCGTCGTGCCCAGCCTCCCGCCCGACGCCAGCCCCATGATCTACTGGAACACGCTGGAGCGCGTGGACGGCTTCCGGACCGCCGTGCGCCAGGCCGGCCTTTCCGAGCGGGACGCGAACGTCTTCTTCGCCGGCACGCCCAACAACCTGATGTCGCCCTACGCCAACGGCAAGGCCGCCATGGAGACGCTCCTGGCCGCCCCGGACCGCCCGGAGGCCCTTCTGTTCAGCAACGACGACTGGGCCATCGGCGCCCTCTCCGCCTGCTCCGAGGCCGGTGTCCGCGTGCCGCAGGACCTGGCCGTCACCGGCTTCGACAACTCGCTCATCGGCGCCTTCGCCATCAGCCCGCTCACCACCCTGGCCCAGGATTACGAGGGCATGGCGCGCGAGGCGGTCCGCCTGCTGATGGACGGCATCCGCGCGGGGACGCTGTCGCCCGCGCCCGAAGTGAAGATCGCCGGCTCGCTGGTGATCCGCCGCTCCTGCGGCGCCCCCGCGCCCTCCCCGTCCGCCTGAAAACGAACCGAAGGACCCCTTCCATGCGCATCCTCAACCACGCCGTTTTCTGCCAGCAGCCCGGCCGCTACATCGGCTGGCCCTCCATCGCCTGCACCCGCTCCGGCGAACTGCTCGCCGTCTTCTCGGGCGACCGCGACCAGCACGTCTGCCCGTTCGGCAAGGTGTTCCTCGTCCGCTCCTCGGACAACGGCCTGACCTGGTCCGCGCCGCGCGCCATCGTCGACACCCCGCTCGACGACCGCGACTGTGGCATCACCGCCTGCGCCGACGGCACGCTCGTGATCACCTGGTTCAATTCGACGTACCCGCGCGAAACCTACAACAAGGGCTGCAAGGCCGTCACCAAGGCGGAAAAGTGGCCCGCCTGGGAAAAGAAGCTGGATACGCTGACGCCCGCGATCATCGACCGCTGGACCAACGCCCTGCTCGACGGGGCCCGCCGCGGCCACTGGATCATCCGCAGCACGGACAACGGTTTGACCTGGGGCGCGCCCATCGCCGTAACCCCCAGCGCCCCGCACGGGCTGATCGAGACGGCCGACGGCCGCCTGCTCTACCTTGGCAACAACGGCTACGACCGCACGAACAAGACCTCGGCCCTCGTGGTGACCGAGTCGAAGGACAAGGGCCTGACCTGGAACGAGCTCGGTCGGATTACCATGTTCCCGACGGGAACGGGCAAGGACGACCGGACCCCCTATCTGGCGGAGCCCCACATCGTGGAACTCGCCCCCGGCCGCCTGCTCGGCATGGCCCGGTACGAGCAGTTCATCCGCTCCGCCGACCACCCCTATGTTTCCCACCTCTGGCAGTTCGACTCCACCGACGGCGGCCGCACGTGGACGCCGCCCCGCCCCACCCCGATTGTCGGCAAGCCTCCGCACCTGCTGAAACTGCCCGACGGCCGCCTCCTGGTGTCCTACGGCGTCCGCCACCACAAGCCCCTCGGCATCCGCGCCTGCCTGTCGGCGGACGGCGGGAAAACCTGGGACATGGACCATGAAATCATGCTGCGCGACGACGCGCCCGGGGGCGACATCGGCTACCCCGCCACCACGGTCTGCCCGGACGGCACGCTGGTGACGGTCTATTACTATCCGCCCGAGGGCGGCGGCCTGACCCTGATGGCCGGCACGCGCTGGACGCTGTAGGCCGGAGCCCGGATCAGTTGCAGCCGCAGCCGCCGCCGCCAACGCCGCGGCCGCCCGCGGCGGCCTCGCGGGTGAAATAGACATGCTCCTGAAGGGAATCGTCGAACGGATCCCTGTCCTGCCGCATGCCGTACTCCGCCAGCGTACCCCGCTCCCACGGCTCCACCGTGGCGCAGCCGGCGCCCAGGAGGGCGCCCGCGGCCAGAAGGCCCAGAATAAAGAGTTTCCTGATCATGGTCACTTCCCCGCTTCCTTCAACGCCTGGTCAATGGCCGCCGTGAGCTTGGCGGGCCCGTCCTTGACGGTAAAACCGGCGTGGATCTCCCGGATCACGCCGTCCTTACCCACGATCACGGTCGTGGGCATGGCCGGAATCTTCGCGCTCTTGGCCACCTTCTGGCCCGCATCCCGCACCACGGGAAACGTCACCGGATGATCGGCCAGGAACGTCGTCATTTTTTTGGCGTCGGTATCCATGTTGATTCCCAGAAACACGACGCCCTGGTCCTTGTAGCGCGCGTGCAGCGCCTGCAGTTCCGGGAACGACGCGCGGCAGGGGCCGCACCAGGAAGCCCAGAAATCCAGCACCGCCACCTGCCCCTTCAGGGCCGGGAGCGTTCCTTCGAGGCCGAAGCCGGCCAGGTCGGGCAGCGCGGTTCCCGCTTCCCACCCCCCCGCCGCAAGCGCGGCTTGCGCCGCAGCCAGAATCCATGCCGCCAGAAGACCCTTAACGCGCTGTGCATACATAGTGTCCGAATCCTTCCGTTTGAATGAGCCTGTCCGCCTGCCAGAGACAACCTTCCGCCTGGTGCCAGTTCCGGATGAACCGGACGCCTTCGTCGGCCCCCAGGATGAACGCCGTCGTGGACAAGATGCCCGCCTCCGTGCAGGTGGGCGCCACGACGGTGACCGACTGGCAGCCGTTCGCGACGGGCCAGCCGGTCCGGGGGTCGAGGATGTGTCCGAAACGCCGGCCTTCCGCCGTGAAAAACCGCCTGTAATCGCCCGAGGTCGTGACCGCGTGCCGCGTCACCCCCAGCCCGCCCCAGCAGGTCCCGGGCTGCCGGGGATCCTCCAGCCCGACCAGCCACGGCCCGCCCTGCGGCGCCGGCCCCGCCACCCGGAGGTCGTTCCCGAAATTGACATGCACCGACGGGAAACCCCGGGCCTCCCCCATCTGAAGCACGATGTCCACCGCGTATTCCTTGCCGATGCCGCCCACGTCCACCCCCATGCCGGGCTCGGGCAGCCGCAGGGTTTTGTTCCGGTGGATCACCTTCTTCCACCCCACCCGCTCCAGCGCCTCACGGATGGCGGCCGCGGACGGGATCCTCGGCTCGGGCTGGTGATAGTCCCACAGGCTAAGCAGCGGAAGGGCGGACGGATCGAACACCCCCCCCGTGCTCCAATGGTACCAGTCGATCAGGCCGACCAGGCTCTCGCCCTCCTCGTCGAGTTCGACGCCCTCCCCCCCGGCGCCGGCGTTGAGCCGGGAAATCAGGCTGTCGGGCCTGAACCTGGAAAAACGGGCTTCAAACGACTCCACCCACGCCTGGACCGCGCCCTTGAAATCACGCGCCCGGGCCTCCGAGTCGCACGCGAAATCAACCTGGCAGGTCGTCCCCATCGCCGTGAACGAGAGGCGGTGGAAGGGCGGCAGGTCGGTCACGCCCTGTTCTGGAACCGCTAGAACCACAGCCGCACCCCCAGCATGATCATGTTGGCGGAGGGGTACAGGGAATCGGGGGTGACGCCATCCTGCCCTTGCTGCTCGTACCGCTCGTAGGAAACGTCCATGCTCAACCGGGAATTGGGAGACCAGATCACCTTGAGCCCGCCGCCGAAGGAGTTCATCTCGGAGATCCGGTAATCGGACGAGTAGTCATCCGGCGTTCCCGTGAACCGGACCGCGTAGAAATCGGCCTCGCTCTGCATGTAGTAGCGGACCAGCGGCCGCACGATCCAGTGCTCGCCGATCTTCTGGTACCAGGCCAGCGCCGCCGTGTGCGCCTGGATGCCGAAGGAGTCGTTGTAGAACCGGTAGCTTGTTTCAGCGCTTCCGTTCAGGCTTGGGAAAAACCGGGACAGCGAGGCGTAGAGAATCTGCCGGTCCTTGGTGTCCGGACGGCTTTCCGGAACAAGCACCCCGTTCACCTCGGTCAGCTTGTACGGATCCGAGAGATAGCCGTCCGTCCGCCCCAGCGTGGCGGTCAGGCTCGCCAGGGTCAGCGGATTGATCACCTGCGTCACCCCCAGCAGCAGGTCGATGGTCGTCTTGTCCTCCTCGGGCTGGCCTTCGGCTTCAATCAGGTCGGACGATCCCCCCACGCCAATCAAAAGCGTGGTGTTTTTCTTGTTGAAGTCGATGGCGTCCTTCAGCGCCACCCCGCGGGAGACATAATCGTTTTCAGAACTGAAGGAGAGCGCCACGCTCGGCAGGTGATTGCCCAGGCGCCGGCTCACCTCCAGGTTGACGGCGGTGCGCGTGTCGTCGAAATCCGCCATGGGGATCTCCCCTGATCCGGAGGCCGCCGGGGCTGCGGGCGCGACGGCGGGAGCGGTCTTGCCTGGCTTGGGCTTCGGCGTGGGAATCGGAGGAGGAGGAGTAGGAGGCGTGGCCCCCGCGAGGGTGTTGTACGCCGCCGCGGAAACAGGCAACTGGCTTGCACGGGCCACGGCGCGACCTTTCGCGCTAGTCTTGTCGTCATCGCCCTCGTCGTCGTCGCCTTCGTCGTCATCCTCCCCGCCGGGGTCGACCGGCCTGACAACCGGGGTGCGCGTTGCACGGACCTTGACGGGCGCCGGCGCAATGGCGGGGGCGGCCGCCCGCGGCGCGCCGGTCGGCGTGGCGCCCGAAATGGAATTGTAAATGCCTTCCACCCGGATCGAGTAACCGCTATCCCATTCCTCCTGCCAGGCCGCCATGGGGGCAATGACCTTGATGCGGTCGCCCGACTCCTCGTAATAGAGCGTTTTCAGATCAAGAAGCGAATCCGCTTTCGCCCGCTTAGGCGCTCCTGCCAAAAGCAGGACTGCCACAATCAACGACAAGCTCACCGTCCGGGAAGCGCGACCGTTACGCATTTACTATCCTCCGCTTGCCTTTATTGTAAATTTTATATAATTGAATAGCTACAATAAACAAACAGATACAAACCAGTTAATGTGTTAAAAATGTGATTGCACAGCCCTCAAGTAAGCAGAAAACGGGACGGCTTTCTAAAACATTGACACTATTCCGCTCCGCCGTTGCCGCTCCCGTCCAGCAGCCATAGAAAGGGCGTTTCAGGAACCAAAGTCCAGATCTCCCCGGGAATCTCAGCCGCCCCAATGTCCGCGGGAATTCCGGCTGACGCGACCGGAACCGTGTTCGCGCCAATGGTGACGACAGCCTTGATCGGCGCGATCAGCGGCGCGCCGGTCGATGATGTCAATTTGAAAAGAAACGTTTCGTTCGGCTCTGCAAGGCCGTCCTGGAGGATGTCGATCTTGACGATCTTATCGGCCGAGTCGCCGTCAGCCCAGGTGACTGTCCCTTTTTTAGAAATAAAATCGATTCCTGACACGGCGGTTTTGGAAGTGGTCGTGTACGTAGCGGAAACCTTACCCTTGGTTCCATACAGCCTCTTCAATACGATCTTTCGCCGAACCCCCTCGCTGGCTTTGTAGGTCGTCGTGGCCAGGCAGATCTCCCCGGGCGAGGGCGTGGCGCCGGTGACGGAATTATAGCTTACCGTGCTTGCGGCCGGCAATGCAACGCCAGTCCCGCCTCCATCGGGGGCCTTGATGACAACAGAAGAGGACTCTTCGGCCCGGGCTTTCTCCGGGATGCCCATGTTCAACAGGCACGTGAGAACAACGAGGGAAACGACGACGGAGGAACGCAGACGGGTGTCCATACTTCACCTCGGGTTAATCCTGTGTCACTGTTTTAGTATAGCCGAAATTCAGAAAAGGATCAATTCGCCAAGGGAGACTAATCGGTTTCTCAAGGCTCTTCCATCAATGAAGGATGATCAAATTATACCTTTTTCTGAATGCCGGGCGTCTTCTAAGGAAATTAAACCTCCCTATCCCGCCATCCCCTGATCCCGAACCAATGGGAACAACGCTATGATTGACACGACTTTACAACTCAAACACTTGTTTCATAAAGGAAGCGCGATCCATGAATTCTCCGAGCCTGGTGTTCGAAAACCTGATCCGTGAAGCCATTGCCGCCTGCCGAGCGGAAAAGAAAATTGCGCCGGACATCGATCCCGACATCGCGGAACGGCTGCATGAGGCGGGCGCCCGTTACGCCGACATGGGAAAACCAGGACAGGCCGAGGAGCTCCATCTCCAGGGGCTGGCGGTCCGCGAACAGATTTTCGGGGACCGTCATCCCGATGTGGCCGACAGCCTGCTCCGGCTGGCCGACCTTTACCGCGCCGAAGGACGGGCCAAGGCGGCCGAGCCCCTG
>JBIIYJ010000094.1:0-16914 GCA_044346855.1 Kiritimatiellia bacterium | reverse complement strand
GACCCGCCGCATCGGACCGATAAACCGGCCCCACGGCCCGTCACCCATCTGGAACATCCCCTGCGCCATATAAAACGAGCTGAAATAAAAATACCCGCCATACGCCTCCCCCCCCCAGGCCGGCGGCACCCGCTCCAGGAAGGCCAGCGACTTCACCACCCGCTCGTCCGCGCGCCGCTCGATCAGGCTCTTCACGAACAGCGCCGCCCCCGTCACCCCCGGCTCCGGATGCCGGCTCACCCCCGGCCGGTACACAAAACCCGCCACCGCGACCGTCCCCGTCCCCTCCTCCCGGTAGGCGCCATTGATGAACCGGACCGCCGCGGACAGCCCGTCCTCGTCCACCGCATACCCGCACTGCCGAGCCGCGTGCAGCACCAGCAGCTGCCACGAGGTCACCGACACGTCGCTCTCGTCCGTCGACGGCGTGTACCGCCACCCGCCCCGGGCCTCGTCCCGCCGGCTGACCTTCTGCGCCTCCTCGATCAGCCGGACGCTCCTCCGGCACCACTCCGCCAGCCCGGCGTCCGCCGCGGCGTTCGTCGACATCCCCAGGCACGACAAACCAAAAAGGGTACAGATCGCGTGGATGTACATGCCGGACTGGTCGCCCTGCCCCAGGTAGCCGTCCGGCCCCATCCCCGGCTTCACGAACGCCAGCGCCCGCTCCACCACCGGCCCGTAGACCGGATCGCCCGGCAGGTGCCCGTTGGCCAGGAACGCCAGGCCGGCCAGGCTCGCGGCCGCGCTCCGGTACCGCGCTTCGCCCGTTTCCCAGCTGCCCGCCTCGGGGCCCTCCGCGACCTGCTGCGTTGCCAGCCACGTCAGCCCGTTGCGAATCGCCGCCTCGCCGCGCGACCGCTCCTCGTCCGGGCCCGCGTCCGCCCCCCGCGCCGGAAGCCCGCCCGCGACCAGCAGCAGCGCCAGGATCAGCGCCCCCCCCAGCCTTGATGCCATTGCCTTCATCGCCATGGTTCCTCGCCGTTAATACCGCAGATAATCCCGCAGGACCGGAATCAGCTCCCGGGTGATGCCCCGGTAATGCTGGAGCGTGTTCTCATCCTGCGTTTCCCGGGCCGCCTCGTCCGCCTGCTCCAACAGCCAGGTCACAAGCGGATCCTGGCCCCCGTCGCCCCCGGCCCGCGTGCGCGGCGGAGTCGCCGCGCCGCTCAGGGGCGAGCGCGCCGCCCGGTGCCCGAACAGGCCCCACGCGGCGGCATCGCCATAGCGCCGCGCATCGGGCGCGGGCTCCAGGGCCTCCAGGATGCCCATCGTGACTGCGCGCCGGCCGAAATCCACCTGGCCCAGCAGACGCTGGCGCGAACCCTCCGCGGACAGCCGGCTTTCGGGAGCCCAGATGCCGTCCGGCCCGCCCGCATATTCCAGGGACTCGCCCGCCCCCGCGCGCGCCCCGGCCCGCAGCCCGCGCAACAGCCGGTTCCCGTCCTTCACCATCTCCGCCACGGCCAGGAAGCGCCGTTTGTCGTCGCTCTCGCCGGACTTGCCAAGCCGCTCCAACCGCCCCGCCAGGTCCGCCACGCCTTTTCCCGTAGTCTCCTGCAGGTCGCCCGGCCCCGCTTTTCCGAGCGCCTCCTCGAACGCGCCCAACCCCGTTCGCGCCGCCCCGATTATTTTCTGAACCAGGGCCGCATCGCTCCCGGGCTGTTCCAGCAGAGTCCCGGCCGCCTCCAGTTCCTGAAGCGCCGCCTCCAACATCGCCGAACGCGCTTCCAGGAACGCGAACCGCGCGGCGGGCGACTCCCGGATCAGGCGCGCCGCCACGCCAGCCGGGTCCCCCCCGGAAAGCTCGCGCGCGTCCCGCAGCGCGGCCCGGGTCTCGGCGAACGGCTTCAGGATCATGTCCGCCTGCCCATCCTTTCCGGCGCCATACTCCGCGATCGCCGTCTCCAGGCTTTTCTGAAGCGCCTGCACGCCGGCCCTGACGATCGTCAGCTCCGCGCCCAGGTTCCCCAGCTGGGCCGCATCCAGCTCGCGGCCGGCCATCTCGCCCATCACGCGGACCGATTCGCCCGCCCGCCCGCGATACCGGGCCGTGGCTTCGCGGACCCGGACCAGCAGGGTTTCCTCCCGCGGCGCTTCGGGCCCGAGCGGATCCAGGTATCCCGCGTCGAGCGCAGCCAGCCGCACGACCCGGTCGCATTCCTGCACCGCCAGGGTCAGCGCCCCGGTCGCCTCGCGGATCGCCGGCTGCACGCCTCCTTCGCCGGCCGTCAGCGCCGCGTCCAGCGCTTCCGTCAGCCGCGCCGCCCCGGTCAGCCGCTCCCGGGCCGCGATCGCCTGCTCCAGCGGCGTCCGCGCGAATGCGCGACTCTTCATGGCCGGGATCAGCACGGCTTCCATGGCCCGGAGATTCATCGCCTGCCGTTCCCGGCGAACGCGCTCTCCCGCCGTAAGCGGAACCGGAACCATGGTGTCGAGCGGCTGCCGAAGCAAGTCCTGCTCCACGTCGGCCGCCGCGCCGGCCGTGGCAGCGCCGCCGTCCAGCAGGGCTCCGTAGGCGACCACGCCGGCGGCCAGCGCCTTCTCGGCCGGTGAAATCCGGGCCGAAGCCTGCAAGTCGGCAATCTCCCATTCGGCCGCCATCAGGTTCCAGAACCGGCGCTCCTCCGCCGCGGCCGCGGCCACGGCGGGCTCCGGGGGCGTCACGGCGGCCTCGCCCGACATCCCGAGATCCAGCGCCTGTTCCCATATCGGAGAAAACGGATTCCGCTCCAGCATCTGGAGGTCCCGCTCGATCCAGCGCCGTCCGGGTTCGGACAGGGGCCGGCCGGCGATGGCGCTCCGGGCGGAGTCGGACAGACTTTCCAGCCGCTCGCGCGCCTTGCGCTCGTCCCGCATCAGCGCGGGAAGGGCCGGCCGCACGGCCGCCAGGCATTGCGCCAGCAACCGGTCCACGTCGTCGCAGGCGGCCGTTCCGCGCGCCGCGTTGCCCCGGCTCAGGTAATAGCCGGCCGTATTGATTTCGGCCTGCAAGCCCCTCAGGCGCCCGCCATCCAGGCGGCCGGGGGCGGCCTCCGCCACGGCGGCCAGGTCGATGCCGATCTCCTCCAGGGCCTTGCGGTAAAGATCCGCGCGGCGCTGGAGCGACTTCTGCTCCGGACTCTCCCCGCCCTGGCGCTCCTTCAACCGGTCGGCGGCCAGGGCCGTCGCCCAGGCCCGGACGGCTTCCGCATCCGCCAGCGGGGCCGCGCCGGCCGGCGGCCGCAGCAGGCGGTCCGCCGCCGCTGCCGCCAGCATCGCCAGCTCCGGCTCTGGCAGCGGAAGCGGCTGACCCTTCCGCCCCTGAACCCAGCGGGCCGT
Source organism: Kiritimatiellia bacterium (assembly GCA_044346855.1). Classification (GTDB taxonomy): domain Bacteria; phylum Verrucomicrobiota; class Kiritimatiellia; order CAIKKV01; family CAIKKV01; genus CAIKKV01. The sequence continues at coordinate 13,593 of JBIIYJ010000094.1, read as the reverse complement.
CGCGTCGGCCGCCCAGGCCGCGACCAGCCGCTTGCGTTCGGAAACAGCCCCGGCCAGCTTCCGGTTCAATTCCGCCAGCTGTTTCGCCTGTTCCGGGGTCTTCGCCGCAACCTCCACGTCCAGCTCGGTCTGCGCGAACGGGTTCGCCACAACCTCGCCCTCCTCCTCCGGTGCGGCCGCCGCGCTCGCGCTCAAGGCGTCAATCTGCCGGGCCAGGGCCCGCTCCTTCCCCGCGGCTTCCCGCGCGGCCGCATTCCCGGCCCCCTCCTCCGCCAGGGCGCTTATAAACGCCGCCAACACGCCGGATTGAACCGAATTCAGGTTTGCATCCGGCGACGACGCGCCGCCGAGCCTCCGGCGGATGCCGGCAACCTCTTCCTTCAGCCCGAAGAGCCGCCAGGTCACGTTCTGGAGGCGGCGCGAGGCGTCCAGCGGCGCCAGAATCTCCCGTGACACGACGTCAGGCCAGGAGCCGCCGTCACCCTCCGGCAGGCGGCCGGCCATGGCGGCATACCCGATCACGGCCGAAAGCCGCCGGACATCCTCCTTGTGCCGCGGCGCATCGGTGAAGTGCTGCTCGAACTCCATCAGGCGCATCAGGCTGTCCATGGAGGGTGTCTCGCCCAACGTCACGCCGGCGCCGGCGGCCGTCTTCACCGCCGCCCCGTAACGGGCCTTGTCGAACCCGGCCGACCCGGGATCCCACGCTGACAGGCAGCCCTTCACCGCATCCAGGGCGGCCAGCCGGCGCCGCTCGTTTTCGCCGCGGGTGAAGGCGTTGACCCGGATGCGCACCGGCCGGGACTCGCCGTCATTCCCCTTCGAATCCCGCACCCTCACCATCATCACCAGCTCGTCGCCCGGCCCCGCCGGCGTCTGGCCAAGGTCCAGCGCCACCGTCAGCGACACCCGCGGGCCGGGCGATCCGCCCGGCGTAACCGGCATGTCCTGCGCGGGAGCGTCCGGGTTTAACTCGGGATTCAACTGGAACCGGACCAGGGCCGAGACCACCTCCAAGTCGTCCTCGGCCTGGGCCTGCAAGGGCACCAGTTCGCCCGGCACCACGGTCAGGTCGCCGGCCGGGTAGTCCAGGCGGACGACGGGCGCCTGGTCCGCCCTGAGCGACAGCGACACCCGGACCCGGTCGGCGTTCGCAAACCCGCGGGCGTTGACGACCCGCACGTCGAGGTCGGCCTTCCCGGTCATCGTGAAGGCGCAGAGGCCGGTGCGGTTGGAGGCATCCCAGGCCGATAGCGGAAGCGGTTTCGTGGCGGCGGTGACCTGGCGGTTCGTGACCGCCTGGTCGACGGTGAATGCCAGCTCGACCGCGCTGCCCTCGTAAAGGCGCACGGGCTGCTTCGGATTGACGAACTCCTCGGGCGGCAGCCGCGTGTAGGCCGGCGGCCTGGCCCGGAGCCGCACCTCCGTGATCCGCGGCGGGTCCACCACCTCCACCAGGCGAACCTCGGTCTCGGCATCGCCGCACCGGAGGCGGTAGCTGAAGCTCTCCCGCACGCCGGTTTTCGAATACAGGAACAACTGGCGCTGGATGCGGCTCCACTCCACGGCCGCGGCCGGATCCAGGCGGACATCCGCCCGGCGGCCCGGTTGCGCCGCCATGACGCAACGGTTGGGCACGGCGCCGGCCAGGCGGTAGAGCCAGCCCAGGCCGGGAGGGATGCGGCCCTCGACCGCGGCCTGGATCACCACGTCGCCGCCGCGGCCGATCACGATCGCGTCGGGCGTCACCCGGATGCGCACGAAACTCGGCTTGGGCAGGTTGGCGCCGGGCTGCAGGAATCGCCGGATCATCAGCGGGAACTGGTAGCCGGGAATCACGGCCAGCGCGCCATAGAAAACGGCCACGGACGCCAGCGCAACGGCCATCCGGGCCAGCGCCCGGTCGCGAACCAGCCGGAGCGGTTTCACCGTCGCGCTATGCGCTTCCGTGGCGGCCGCCAAATGGTCCAGCAGGTCGCGCCTGACCGCATTTTCAACGGCCGCCGGCTCCCGGAGCACGCTGTCGAGCGTGACATATTGCTCGGCCGCCAGGTCGGGCAGCCGACCTTGCAGGTCATAGGCCACCTGCCGCACCGATGGACGGCGGAGGAAGAACAGGATGAGTCGAGCCGCCAGGACGCCGGCTGTCAGCCCGTGAACGAGCCGCCACAGGAGTATCCGGATTTCCACCGTCAGGAAAAAGAACCGGTCGGCGTGCATGACCGCCAGCGCCAGGAGCAGGTATAAAACGGCCGCGCCGCCCAGGATCCCCAGCAGCCGGTACAAGCGCTGAAGGCCGTAAAACGACCGTAGCACGCGGGCCACGGGCACAGGCAGATGATGGAGCGGGAATGATTTCACAGCAATCCCACCCACTTTCTCCAGACCCATTCCGCGGTCAGCATGACGATCAGGAAAAAGAAAACCGGGGCCGCATCCCACAGCCGCCACACCTGCTCCCGCTTCTCCACCCGCTCAACGGGCTGGATCTCCGAGACCAGCAGCCCGGCCTCCGTAAAGTCCGCCACGCGGCCCCCGCTTTCGGCGGCCAGGGCGGATATCAAGGCGTCGTTGCGGCCGACAAAACCGAGTTCGGCCAGGCTTTCAATTCCATGAAGAGGGGCTGTCTTCCCGCTCCCGCCCCGCACCCGGAACACCACGTCGGTTGCCGGAAGGGCGCTGAAAACGGCGCGCGTCAGTCCGGCGTCGGGCCTGGTGCGGCGGGCGGGGTGCGACTCCACCACGCGCCCCCCTGCCTCGGCCTCAACCACGGCGTTCGTGTCGCCCCCGGTCAGCCAAACCTGCAGGGGCTCCCGGATGTCCGCGACATGCTGGTCCAGCATGGGCGCCGCAACCGGGCGGCCCGCCTCGTCCAGGGCCGCATCGCCCTCCACGGCCCAGGATACCAGGCCGAGCACCATCGCGCCATGTGCCTCCAGCAGCGAGGGATTCAGCCGTTTCCACAAGCGGTCCTCGTCAATCAGCAAGGTCTTGCCGCGACCGGCCCGCCGGCTGGAGATCACCGGTTCGCCGCCGGGCGCGGAGAGGGCCAGCACCTGCGTATCGGGCCGCAGCCGGGGAATCCCCTCCTCGGAGGCTGCCCCCAAGGCCTGGCCCAGGGTTGCCGTCACCGGATGCAACCGGCCCGCCTCGGTGACGCACAGCTTGTCCAGCGCGTTTTCGGCCTCTTCCTGCCGTGTCGTTGCAACCCCGTCAACCGGCCAGAGGGCGGCGGCGATGTCCTTTCCGGGAGGAAGCGCACCCCCCGCTCCAGTGCCGAGGAATACCACCGTTTTGCCGCTCCGCTCCACCCATTCACGGATGGAGGTCCACTCCTGGGAGGCGAGAAGATCGTCCGGCAAATCGCCCAGAAGGATCAGGTCGTACAGCGCCAGGGTATCGGGATCGCGGGGCCACGTCCCCTTTCGCACGCCGCGCGCCAGCGCGGAGTCGGGCTGAGCGGCCACGATGATGGCGTTCAGGTCGATGTAATCGAGCCGCTGCAGGATGTTCAAGACAAAGCGGGTCTCCCAGCGGGGTTTGCCATCCAGCAGCAGCACCCGCACCTTTTCGTCGCGCACATGCATGACAAAGTCGCGTTGGTTGTTCCGGGCCGGAAGGCGCTCGAGGTCCAGCGGGGCGATCCGGACGGTATACCGGAAGCGGCCCGTCGCCGGGGGCGTCACTTGGAAAACGCACATCGTCTCGCTCGATTCCCCGGCGCGAATCGTCTCACCGGCCGCCACGGCCCCGCCGCAAAGCAGGTCCACGCGGATTTCCGCCGGCGCCGGCAGGATCGTCTTGACTCGCACCCGGAGGGTGGCCGGATTTCCCTTCACGGCAAAGGGCGGCGCCGACACGTCCACGATCGAAAGATCGTACGGCTCCGCGACCGCCCCCATGGCCGCGACCTGGATCGGCGCCGGTTTGCGCGAGGCCAGGCGCGCGGTTGCCCTGGCGCTTCCGCCGGCCAGCTGGCGCCCCTCGCTGAAGAGCACGATTCCCGCCAGCGGAAACGGATTGTCCTCCGTCACAAGCCGGTCGATTGCGCCCAGGATGTCCGTTCGGCCGGGACTGGCCGTCAGCGGCTCCGTCATCCGGTCCGCCAGCATCCGGCTCTCGCCCGTCATCAGTCGCATGCACACCGCCTCCGTTCGGGCAACGGACGAGCCGGCAGCCGGGGGAACCGCAACAGCCCTTAACAGGTCAAGGGTCCGGCTCAACAGCTCCAGCCGCGACTGGCGGCGAACACGCGCGGCCTGCTCGTGCAACGGGCTGGCGGGATCCGCAAGGGCCTGGTCATCGAGCGCAGCCTGGAGCGCATACAGGGACTGGCGGGAGTCCTCCAGGCTTTCCGCATAGGCCGCGTACACACGGGCCGGCGGATTGCGGTCGCCTGTGAAAAAGGCCTGTGCCCCTGTCCGGAACCCGGGGATCCGGGCGGACACCGCGTCGAACTTCAGGCGCCCCTCCGCGTTCAGCCCCGTCACCGTGCCGGCCTTTTTCTGAAACTCGTCGAACCGGTCTGAAAGGGTCTTTGACATCCGCTCGGCTTCGGTCCAGAACCGGTCGGCTGTCCGGTCCGCCGCCTGGGCGAACGACTGGAACCGGCGGATATCCTCAAGGGAAGACGCCAGGAGCCGGGCCAATTCGTGGCAGGGCGGAAGAGCCGTTCCCGTTTCATATTGAAGGTTACGCGACAACCGGAGGGCCTCTGCCTCGGAAAGGCCCGTATCGCTTGCGGTCATGCTCTCGGAATCGTCCAGCAGCAGGACAATCCGGCCGGGGTAGGTCAGGATGGTCCGCAACTGAAGACTCGGGCGGAAGGCCAGGAAGACCAGGCCGGCCAGCAGGACGGAGCGCAGGATGAGGATTCCGGCGGCCTGCCACCGGGGGATATCCTTCCACGGCCCGCGATACAGCCACAACCCGGCCAGCACCGCCAAAGGCAGCAGCACCGTCAGCCACCAGGGCGACAGCCGCGACGCGAAGTTCAGCGCCAGCTCGGTTGTTCGAATTGATTCCAATTACTGAAACTTTCTCTGGAAAGCCATCTCCCCGAACAGCAGGATAAGCGCCGCAAGGACAACCCACGGATACCACTCCTCGCCTCCATAACCGGCTGTGAGACCGGCCTGCAAGTCGTCCCACGTGGATGCCTCCACCAGATCGAGGCGGCTGACGATCCGGGACCGGACGGCCGGATCCAGGGGGCGCAGGTCCGAGTCCGCCCGATCGCCCTGGACACCAACCCACACCCGCTCGAAGCGATCCTTCCACGTGACCAATAACGACCCCAGTCCGCCGCGGTCGGAACCTTCCGCCACCGTCACCACGCCGGCGTCACCCGCGGGAACCGTCACGGCCGGCCTTCCCTGGAGCCCCCACTGCACGGCCGTCGGAGCCGCCTCCGCCGGCAGCCGCAACCGGATCGGGGCCCCCGCCGCCACGGTGCGGGGATAGAGCGAGGCGGAGGCGGCTTCGGAAAACAGGTTCAACAGCAAGGGATAGGCGAACTCGCGCACCATCAGGTTGTTGTTCCGGCTGTTGAGACCGGCGCCCAGCAGGATCACCATGCCAGGCTCGAACCGCTTCGCCACGGCGAACGGCCGGCCGCCGGAGAACCGGGCCAGCACGGCGACGCCCTCGCCGGGATCTTCAAAATCGGTCCAGGAATAGAGGCGGCTGGCCGTGATGGCGCCATCAGTCCCGGAGGCCAGCGCGCCCAGGGCGGGAGCCTCGAAGCCGTCCGGCGCCAGCGTCCGGAACCGGTCGCCCCCCAAGGCTTCGCGCCGGGCCGCCTGGAGCCGCACCGGAAGCAATCCCGCCCCGCCCAGCAGGCCGTTCCAGGCCTCAAGGTCCACCGTGTCGTCCGCCGCCAGGATCAGGCCGCCCCCGCCTCGAACATACTCCCGCAGCACGCCGGCGGCGCCGGGCGCCAGCGTGAAGCCGCCATCCAGCAGAACCGCGTCCACGCCGGCCAGCGCGGCGCCGTCAAGCGGCCCCTCGTGCAGGCGGGTGTTCATCACGCCGCCGGCGAACAGGGACGAGCCGTCCTCCGCCTTTCGCGCCATGACCCGGGCGGCCAGGTCGACAAAACTCCAGGCGGAATCGAATTTGTCCGTCCGCTCCGCATCCTTCAGAATCAGGACCGAGAGCGCGGGAACCGACTCCAGGCCGGCCGACGAGGCATTGTCGGCTTCGAGCGCGTCCTTCTGAATTCGTGTGGTGACGGCATGCGAACCGGGCTCACCGATCACGATGTCCACCGCCACCCGGCCAATCTGCCCGGGCAGGAGCGAGACCTGCTCGCGTGCATAAAAGGCGCCATCCACAAGCACGTCGATCCCGGCATTTTCAACCGGCTGCAACCCGTAGTTCCGGACCGTGACGACGCCGCGGCAGGGATGCCCCGCCACCACCTTGTCATGGCTCAGCACCAGGCTCATGACCGCCAGGTTCTCGGCGCCGCCCGGGGCTGGCCGGATCCAGAACGCGCGCCGGACTCCGCCGGGGCGGGCGGCCGCCTCCATGCCCTTCCACGTCAGCGCCTGGTCGTCCGTTACCAGGAACAGGTCGGCGTCGCGGCCCGCCGTTTTCCGGGCAACCGCGTCCAGGGCCTGGACCAGGGAGGCGGCGCTTTCGGAGGGCTCGAGCGTGTCCAGCGCCGCACGGCAACGCTCGGGGGATTCGACCGGCTGATCGTCAACCACCCAATGGGGTTCGCGATCCATCAGGTAGAGCGACCAGCGGTCGTCCCTTCCCCAGGTCCCGGCCAGCTGCCGGACAAGGGCTATGGATTTGTCCCAGGCCGTGGCGCCCGCCTCGCCCGCCAGCATGCTGGTCGAGGCGTCCAGGACGACGACCCGGTGGCGGGCCGCCCCGGAATCGGCGCGGGTGCGCGACGTTGACCGGGGCCGGGCAAAGGCGAACACGAGAGCCAGGATGGCCAGGACGCGAAGCGCCATCAGGATCCACTGCTCCACATTCTTCTTCTTCCGCAGCCGCGCCAGGGCGCGCTCCAGCACATAGGAAGCGCCCCACTCGATCTTCAGCGAACGGAAGCGGATCAGGTAATAGATGGCGATGGGGATCAGTCCCAGCAGGAGCGCGAACAGGAAGATGGGATGCGCCACTGTCATCGTTTGCCCGCGATCTCCCCGCGCATCGCCATGTAGTCCCACAGCATCGTCTGGACGTTGGCGTCGGACCGGAAGGTCACGAAATGAATGTCAAACTTCTTCGCCCACGCGCGCCATTCCTCCAGGAGGGCCTGGTATTCCTCGCGGTAAATCCGGCGGAGCGGAACGGTATCGAGCCGGTGCCGCCGGGCCGGGTCCTCGCGGTCCGTGAACTGGACCCACCGGTTGAAGGGAAAATCCTCCTCCACGGGGTCGCGGATCTGGAAGAGCAGAACCTCGTGGCCCTGCGCCTGGAGGCGCGAGAGCTGCTTCCGGACCGGGTCCGGATCGAACATCAGGTCGGACACCACCACCGCCAGCCCGCGCTTCTCGTCCCGTTCCAGCAGGGAACGGAGGCAGGCCGCCAGATGATCGGCCGCCGCCGCGGGGCGCGTCACCAGGGCCTGCAGGATCTCCACCAGGTGGGTCTGCACCGAGCGCGGGGGCAGCCACAGCACCTCGTCCGCCGCCGTCAGCGCCAGCCCCACCCGGTCGCGCTGGGTCAGCACCAGGTAGGCCAGGCTGGCGGCCAGGCGCGAGGCCTGCCGGTAGAGGCTGGCCCCGCCGGAATCCTGGAGCATGCTCGCGCTGCGGTCCACCACGATCCGGACCGTGAGGGCGGTATCCTCGATGTGGCGCTTGACGTAATACCGGTCATGGCGCGCCGAGACTTTCCAGTCGATGTGCTTGAGCGGATCGCCGGGCCGGTAGAGCGTGTGGTGGTCGAAATCGGTGCTGACCCCCTTGCGGCGGCTGCGGTGCGCCCCGTGGAGCATGCCGTCCACCGTGCGGCGGGCGAACAGTTCCAGCACCCGCAGCGAATCGCGCGCCTCGGGGGGAAGCACATCCTCGAGCCGGTACTGGGAAGGGGTGGTCATCGGGCGTTCTCCGACCGTCGGATTGAGCTCAGGATGCGGTGTCGGCCGGGGCCGGCACGGCGGCCAGGATCTTGTCGATGACGGCATCCGCGGTGATGTTTTCCGCGATGGCGCCGTAGTTCACGATCACGCGGTGGCGCATGACCGGCTTGGCCACGGCGCGGATGTCGGAGGTGGTCACGTGCGACCGGCCCGCGAAGAACGCCTGGGCTTTGGCGCCGAGCACCAGGTTCTGGCAGGCGCGCGGGCCCGCCCCCCACGCCAGCCACTCTTTCGCATACGGAAGGCAATAGTCCTTCGACACCCGGGTCGCCTGCACCAGGCGCACGACATAATCGTACAGGTCGTCCCGCACCAGCACCTCGCGAAGGATCCGCTGGTACTTGAGGATGTCCCCGCCCGTCAGCACCGCTTCCGGAACCGCCCGGTAATTGGTCGTCGTGCGGCGCAGCACCTCGACCTCGTCCCGCGTCCCGGGATAATCGACCACCAGCTTGTACATGAACCGGTCGAGCTGCGCTTCGGGCAAATTGTAGGTGCCTTCCTGCTCGATCGGGTTCTGGGTGGCCAGCACGAAGAACGGCTGCTCCAGCGCGTATTTCGCGTTGCCCACCGTCACCTGCTTCTCCTGCATGGCCTCGAGCATCGCGGCCTGCGTCTTCGGGGGCGTGCGGTTGATCTCGTCGGCCAGCACCATGTTGGCGAAGATCGGGCCTCGGACAAAGACGAACTCCTTGCGGCCGGTCTGGGGGTTCTCCTGGATGATCTCCGTGCCGGTGATGTCCGAGGGCATCAGGTCGGGCGTGAACTGGATGCGGCGAAAGGCGATGCCGATCACCTGCGCCACCGTGGAGACCAGCAGCGTCTTCGCCAGCCCGGGAACGCCCATCAAAAGCGCGTGGTTCTGGCAGAAGATGCACTGCAGGGTCAGGTCAACCAGTTCGTCCTGCCCCACGATAACCTTGTGGATTTCGCTTTTGCAGCGCGTGATGATGTCGTTGAATTCCTGCGCCACGCGGGGCGACATGACCGGTTCGCTCATCTGAACCTCTTTCACTTTCCCTTTTTCAGCACATAGAGCCCGTCCAGCACGCCGCCGGCCCAGAGGGTCCCGTCCGCCGTCTCCACCAGCGACCGGATCGGCAGGGGGCTGTCGAGCGACGCGACCCACGCCGTGCCGTTCCAATACCGCAGCCCGCCCGCGGCCTGGCTGCTCACCCAGACACGCCCGTCCGCCGTGGCCGCCAGAAGGCTCAGGCCCCCCTCGCCGGCCAGATCATTTTCCCACTCCGCGCGGCCCGCCGGCCGGCGCCAGAGCCCGCTGCCGCTCGTGGCCGCCCACAGGCCGCCGCCCGCATCCTCGACCAGCGTCAGGATGGCGGACTTCTTTTCCTTCGCCAGGTCGCGCTTCCACGCCGTGCCGTCCCACACGGCCAGGCCGCCGGCCCACAGCCCGCACCAGACCTGGTTCCGGCTGTCCTGGAACACGGTCGTCACATTCAGGCCCTCCAGATGGTGGACGCCCTTGGCGAGGCCCGCGGCGGGCTCCGCCTCCAGCACGCCGTTGCCGTCGAACGTGACCCAGAGGCGGCCGTTGCGCGTCTGGTGGAGGTTGGTGATCCGCTTCTTCGCAAGCGCCTCGGCGGGCTTCCACTCCTTGTCCCGATATTCGAAAAGCGTCACCGCGTCCGTGGCGGGGTGCTTGCCGAGCGCCCAGAGCAGGCCGGGGCCGGCCTCGAAAACAGGGGCCACGGTGAGGCCCGGCAGCGCGTCCTTCCAGGCGCCCGCGGTCCCTTCCCTCAGGCCCTGCTGATGCCCCACCCACGTGCGGCCGGCGGAATCGAGCACCCACCAGACGCTTTTCTTGAATACCCCGCCCTTGCCGTCGTCCAAGGGGATGAGGTCGCCGTTTTTCGCCTTCGCCGCCCCCGCCAGCGTGCCCACCCAGACGCCGCCCCCGACCGCGGGGCCCAGGAACTGGATCTCGTTGCCGGGCAGCTTCGGGTTCTCCTCCCGCGTGATGTGCGCCCAGGCATCGGCCGCCCGGCCGCCCGGGGCGGCGGCCAGCGCCAGAAGCAGCACGATACAGAACCGTCGGATTGTGCGTGTCATAATCCTCATTTGCCGTTCAACCGGCGATAGTCATCCTCGGAGACCGCGTCCCCCTTGAACCAGTAAATCGTCTTTTCCACCAAGCCGTCGGCCGCATACTGCTTCTCCACCCCGTGCTGGAGGTTGTCCCGGAACGGACGCTCCCACTTGAGCGCACCGTTCAAATAGAAAGCCTTGGCCACCCCCTCCACCAGTCCGTTCCGATAGGAAATGGTCCGCTGCACCGCCTCGGGTTTTTCAGGCCAGTAATCGACCGACTCGCCGTCGCGCTTCCCGTCCTTGAAGTTCACCACCCGGACCAGGACACCCTCGGAACTGTAGGACCGACTCTGCCCCGCGACAACCCCTTTCTTATACGGAGTCTCGTTCGCCAGCGTGCCGTCCGGATGGAACGTCTTCTTGATGCCCTCGATGACGTCCTGGTCCCACGACGTCTCGCTCAGCACGTTGCCGGTTTGCACATCAAACTGGCGCTCCATGCCCTGCCGCATGCCGTTGACATACTCCGTGATCCGGGCCGCCCGCCGGTACCAGTCCACAAACACCTGCTCCCGCCCGTCCGGCTTGCCGGCCTTGTTGAGCGGAGTCAGCCGGATGATGTGCCGGATCGGCTTCGAGGCGTCCGGCGCCACGGTCTGGCACTCCATCTCGATCGTGTGGTCCTGGTCGATCGCAGCCAGGGCAGCCGCGATCCGCTTCTGGTCGTGGAATCCAAGATTGAGCGAAGCCGGCGCCATGTTGGTATCCACCCGGGTGACATCGCCGTTGTCGCCGGCGATACCGTCCGCCGCAGCCGCCACAGCAACCAGGACGATCAACCTCCTGACATGCAACCCTATCTGTGTCATTGTCATGCGTCCATTTTCCTCTATCGGGCGCCCGCGCCGACCAGCAACCGCATGCCGCGCGCCGGCACATATAGCAGGCCGTAGATTTCCATCCCGCCTTCGACGCTCCGCGCCTGCACATACCCGTTGTCCTCGAGATCGCGCAAATGAACCGGCGGGGAGCCGCGGTCGGGCCTGGCGCTGCCGATCAGCACCTCCTGCCGCCAGTCGCTGTCCCCTGGAATCCCGGAAAAGTCCCATCCGCGTATGACGGTCTGGGCGGTGACCATGTTGGGCCCCCCGAAACACCGGCCGGGCTGCAGGATGTAGAACTGCTCGCGCACGGGCTTGTCGCCCTCGTTGACCACCACAAACAGCGCCTTGTGCCTGGCCGGGTCCGAGTCGGTCGGCCTCAGGAAAACGGAGACATGAACGCGGCCCGCGGGATTGGATTCCGTGACGGTGAACGCGTCCGTTTTCTTGAACGCCTCCCCGTACCGGACCACGGCTCCGGAGCGCCAATACGGCAGGAACTCCGTCTTCTCATCGTCCTTGAAGTAGCCGAAGCCGTCCAGGGCCCGGAGAATGGCGGCCGCGCCAGCCAGCTGGCCCAGGCCCGAGGGGTCCACCCCGATGTCGTGAAGGAGCGCGCGGCCGATGGCCATCCGGTCGCAGGCGGGCGAGGCGCCCGCGCCCGGCTCCGGAGGCCCCGGCCGCCCGTTCGTGCGGAGCTGGACGGAAAGGCCGGTATGCGGGGCGGCGAGATACCGGAACAGGCCGGGTGAAAAACTGTCGGCCAGGGTGGCTTCGGCCGACACGACCGCGCCCCCGGCGGGTCCGACCAGGACCGCGCGGGACGCCGTGGGCTCATGCAGGCCTGCGGCATCGGCCCGCACCATTCCGGCACCCGGCTCGCGTGACCCCCACGCCAGCGCGGCCGGGTCGCCGGGCCAGCGCAGCCAGCCCGCCGGGCGCCGGTCGGGCGACTTCGACCGCGAGGGATGGATGTAAAGATCACATACAATAGCCGCCTCCCCTTTCAACTTGACCGGATCGTTCACAAGCGGAATCCGCCAGACCATGCCGCCCGCCTTGTCGCGTTCCAGCGACATGCCCGGCTTCCGGGCGTTAACCGGGAAGCTGTTGGTGGTCACCATCCAGGTGAAGCCGCGGTCGCCGCTGCCCACGAACGCCTGGGCGGGCAGCCCATTCGTCGACCAGACGATCCCCTCCCCGTCCCCCACGTCCGAAACCGCGTTGGGATCCAGCGGGTTGCCGGTCACAGCCAGATCCACCGGGGAAGCCAGGTCCACGACCAGGTCCAGCCGTTCGACGTCGGCATCCCCGCCGGTGCACCGGAGATTGACCCTGAAAGAGCCGTCCCCGTAAATCGCGTCAAGCGTGAATTGAAGGGGCCCCGCCTGCATCTCGCTTTGCCCGCTGATGGCGCCCGGTCCGCTCATAACGGCGGGCTTGGCCGTCGTGGCGGCCAGGGTCTTGCCGCCCACCACCGCCTCCAGCCTCATGGGGGAACGCAGCTGCGGCCCGCGGCCGACCGCCTGCAGGTCGGCCTCGCCGGGCGCGACCCCGGCGGCGCGCAGGTCCAGCGGCAGATCCTCCGGGTCGGCGGCGATGACGATCTGGGCCGGCAGCCCGCTGCCGTCGAGGGTGACAGCCTGCCGGCGGGTCCGGACCACGTTACCGTCGAGCGCCGGCGCCGCGCCGGCTTGTTCCCAAAAAAGAGTCAGCAGCAGGAGCGCGGCGTACGGGCGCGGGAGCCGGCGGGAAAGCGTCATGGGGTTCCTCATGGTGTCTGGCACTCCGCATAGAGGACGCGGTAGTCGTGATAGGGAATGTAAACCGGGCCATAGGTTTCGGCCTGGTCCGTCATGCGGCCGATGACCTCCCCCGTTTCAAGGTCCATGAGCGCCGGCAGGACGACATCGGGCCGGACCAGGGTCAACGACTCCCAGGTCGCCTTGAAACAGGCCGGCACCGCCGCCTTCCCGAGAATCGCGGAGCTGGCGAGCGTGTTGGGTCCGCCCAGGAGGCGAACCGGATCCCGCATCGTCAGCGGCAGCTCCACCGGGCCGTCGCTTTCGTTCAGGATCACGAAGAGCGCCTTGTATCCCTTGCCGTTCGCCAGGGGGCGGCGGTAGACGGTCACATACACCTTGCTCTCGGCGGAGGGCCGGTCGCCGATCGTGACGGCGCGCTCGTTCCGCCAGAACGGCAGCTTCTCGATGCCCGGGTCCTCGAAGAAGCCGAAGTCGGCGAGGGCGCCCAGCAGGCGGACGCCCTGCTCCTTGTGCTGGATCGTCCCGTGCGGCCCGGTCGGCGTCACGCCGAAGTCATGCAGGAGCGCCAGCCCGAACCGCTGGCGGTCCTGCCGCTTGTCGTCGCCGGCCATGGCCTCGGTCACATCCGCGCACATCGTCGTCACCAGGCCCGTGTAGTTCTTGCCCATCTGGCGGTAGAGTGAATTGGGAAACTGGGTGATGAGGTCGATCTCGTAGGCCCGGTTCCCGGCCCCGCACTCCTCCACCAGCAGGCTGTTCCACAGGAACGGCTCCAGCAGGTTGGCGCCGGCGGCCG
>JBIIYJ010000347.1:0-5348 GCA_044346855.1 Kiritimatiellia bacterium | reverse complement strand
CCCGCGCCCTTTGACGCCGATCACTGATCACGCCAACTCCAGCACGCGCGCCAGCCGCTCGGGCGCGAGGCGGTAGGGGCTGCCTTCGCCCTCGTAGAAGCCGTGTTCGGCGATCAGGTGCAGCTGCAGGTCCGAGCAGGCCAGCTCCTCGCCGAGCCGGAGGTTGCGGATCAGGGTGAACATTTTGTCGTGCAGCCCCGGGTGGCCGAAGGGGCAGGGCAGCGCCCCGCGCGCCCCGTCCACCCGCACCTCGAAGTGCGGCGCCACCGGCAGGTCGGTCCCCAGCCCGGCGATCCCCGCCGCCCGGAACTCCGCCAGCCGCTCCGCGATCCGCCGGTGCGTCAGCCCCAGCCGCAGCACGGCCGCCCCGTCCGCGTCCAGGATGTCCGCCAGCTTCCGGCCGTCCGGCCCCAGGAAGCCCGGCTGCGTCAGCACGCCCGGGCGCATCTGCTCCTGTATCCGGTCCAGGTCCGCGGTTTGTTTCACGGCCGCCTCCTCAGCTGAATTTGTCGAAGTAGATCCGGTCCGCCGGCACGCCCTTTTTCCCCAGCACCTTGATGCAGGCGTCGATCATGAAGGGGTTGCCGCACAGGTACGCCTCGGCCTCGCGCGAGTCGCCCAGCCGCCGCTCCAGCACCTCCGTGATGAGCCCCGCCTCCCCCGTCCAGGCGTCCGCCGGCTCCGGGGCCGAGAGCGCCGGCACGAACGCGAAGGCCGGCAGCCGCCCCTCCAGCGCCTTCATCTCGTCGAGCAGGAACAGGTCCTTGCGCGCCCGGGCCCCGAAGAAGTAGACCGTCTTGCGCGGGCTCTTCCTCTCCGCCATGTCCAGCAGGATCGCCTTGATCGGCGCCATGCCCGAGCCGCCCGCCACGCAGATCACGTCCCGGCCGCTGTCCCTCAAATAGAACTCCCCGTAGGGCCCGTTCAGGGTCACCGCGTCCCCCGCCTTCAGGTGCTTGTGCACGTACGTCGTGCAGATCCCGTTGGGCACGTAGCGCACCTCCAGCTCGATCTCGCCCCGGCTCGACGGGGGGGAGGAGACCGAGTAGGCGCGGTAGACGGGCTCGTCGGTCAGCTCGTAGGGCGGCACCTCGAGCTGCACGAACTGGCCGGCCCTGAGCTCGATGGCGGCCGGCTCCGCCAGCTTCAGCCGGAGCTCCTTGATGTCGTACGTCAGGTCCCGCAGCGAGGCCACCACGGCCGCATACTGCTTCACGCTCAGCAGCCCGGGCGGGATGCGGATGGCGAGGTCCTTCTTGACCTTGAGCTGGCAGGAGAGCCGCACCCCGGCCTTGCGCTCCTCCGGGCTCAGCCAGGCCAGCTCCGTGGCCCCCGGCTCGCCGACCGCCCCCTCGAGCGTGACCTTGCACAGGCCGCACGAGCCGCGCCCCCCGCAGGCCGAGGGGATGAAGATCTTCTCCTCCTTGAGCGTCGAGAGCAGGTTGCGCCCGCCGTCCACCGTGAGCTTCTTGTCGCCGTTGACCGTGATCGTGCACGGGCCGTACCGGCCGATCGTGGCCTCGGCCAGGATCATGACCAGGGCCAGCACGCCGTTGATGGCGAGCATCATCCCCACGCCGATCCAGAAATCCGTCCACACCGTTCGGCCCTCCCCCTGCTAGGACGTCATGCCCGTGAAGCCCGTGAACGCCAGCGCCATGATCCCCGCGATGATGAGGGCGATGCCCGCCCCCTCCAGCCCCCGCGGAAGCCGGTTTTTGGCGATCCGCTGGCGGATCCCGGCCATGGCCAGGATGGCGAGGGCCCAGCCCACGCCGGCCCCCAGGCCGTAGCCCACCGTGATCCAGAAGGAATACTGCCGGATCACCATGAACAGCGAGGCCCCCAGGATCGCGCAGTTGACCGTGATCAGGGGGAGGAAGATGCCCAGCGCCGCGTACAGCGCCTCGGAGGTGCGCTCGATGATCATCTCGACGATCTGCGTGAAGGCCGCGATCACGATGATGAAGACGATGTAGCTGAGGTACTCGAGCCCCAGCGGGAGCAGCAGCTTGTAGTAGACCAGCCAGTTCAGCACGGTCGTCAGCGCCATCACGAACACCACGGCCGCCCCCAGCCCGGAGGCGGTCTTCACCTCGCGCGAGGCGCCCAGGAAGGAGCACATCCCGAGGTAGTTGGTCAGCAGGATGTTGTCCGTGAAAACGGCGGCGAAGAAAATGCCCAGCAGGGGAAGGAAGTCGTTCACGGCTTGGCCTCCTGCACGTGGGGCTTGAAGAGCACCCAGCCCTTGACGATCCAGACGAGGATGGCCAGCGCGAAAAAGCCGCCCGGCGCCATGATCAGGAACGTCCAGTTCACCCAGCCCTCGCCGAGCACCTTGACGCCCCAGAGGGAGCCCGACCCGATGAGCTCGCGGAAGAAGGCGATGATCAGCAGGACGTAGGAATAGCCCAGGCCGGAGGTGAAACCGTCGATCAGCGAGAGGCGCGGCGGATTGGCCAGGGCGAACGCCTCCGCCCGGCCCATGACGATGCAGTTGGTGATGATCAGCCCCACGTACGGGCCGAGCTGGCGCGAGACGTCGGGCTGGAACGCCTTGAGCAGGATGTCGAAGAAGATCACGTAGGCCGCGATCACCATGACCTCCGCCATCATGCGCACGCGGCCGGGCATGATGTTGCGCAGGGCCGAGATGGTGACGTTGGAGAGGGCGGTCGTGAAGGTGAGCCCCGCGCACATGATCAGCGTGTTCTTCACCACGTTGGTCACCGCCAGGGTGGAGCAGATGCCCAGGATCTGGGCGAAGACGGGGTTGCCCGGCCCCATGTTTTCGCGGAAAACCCGCATGGCTTTAGTCACCGCCATGGTCGCCTCCTTCCGCCGGCCCGCCGGCAGCCCCGTTCACGATGTCCCGCACCGCCCGCGAGGTGATGGAGGCGCCCGTCACGGCGTCGATCTGGGCGGGGTCCTGCGACCGGGTGCCCTCGGGCACGAGCTCCAGGGGCGGGCGCTTGCCCTTGAACTGGCCCAGGAACCAGTCTTCCTCGATCCGCGCGCCCAGCCCCGGGGTCTCGTTCTGCGCCGTGAAGGCAAGGCCCGCCAGCGTGCCGTCCGCCCGGAAGCCGACCATGGCGTCGATCTTCCCCCAGAGCCCCGAGCCGGTGGCGGCCGTCACGAGGATCGCCCCCGCGGGATCCGCCACCGCGTATTGGTTCTCGCCGTCGCCGGGGGTGACGCTTTCCTTATAAAGGGCTTCGGCCGCGGCGTTATCCTCCGGGGCGGGTAGGCCCGCCGCCTGCAGCACGGCCCGCTTGAGGAAGAGCGTGCGGTTCCGCTCCACCGCGTCGCGCGTGGCCAGGTGCGCGCCCGTGACGGCCGACATGAACACCAGGGTCAGCCCCAGCATGAACGCCAGGGGGTAGAAACGCTTGAGGGCGGCGGGGACGGGGCTCATGGCGTCCCTCCCGGGGGTGGGGCCGCGGCGGGGGCCGGGGCGGCCTGCCGCTGTTTGATGAGCAGGTCGGTGATGGGCGCGAACATGTTGGCCAGCAGGATGGCGAACATGGTGCCGGCGGGCCAGGCGGAGAAGACGCCGATGACGCTGGAGAGCGCCCCGATGAGAAAGCCGAAGAGCCAGCGGCCCGGCTCGGTCTGGGCCGCGGAAACGGGGTCGGTGGCGTAGAAGAAGATGCCGACCAGGAAACTGCCCGCCAGCATGGCGTGGATCGGGTCGGCCGCCTTGGCCGCGCCCAGTTTCCAGAACAGGGTCTGGAGCGCCAGGAAGCCCAGGATCCCGGCCAGCGGGATGCGCCAGTTGGCCGTGCGGGTGGCGAGCAGGAAGAGGCCGCCCAGGATGGCCAGCACCGCGCTGGTGCCGCCCAGGGTGCCGGCGGAGTTGCCCCAGAATAGGTCGGCCAGCGGAAAGGACTGACCCGTCTTGAGGAGCATGCCCGGCGTGGCGGTGGTGATGGCGTCGGAGGCGTAGGCCGCGAAGCCGCCCGGCAGGCCCGCGAAGGCCGGATTCCACTGCGCGGTCATCTGCGAGCCGAAGCAGAGGTAGAGGAAGGCGCGGCCGGTGAGGGCGGGGTTGAAGACGTTGCGGCCGAAGCCCCCGAAGGCCATCTTGCCGAACACCACCGCGAAGACCACCCCGGCCACGGCCATCCAGTGGGGCAGGGGCGGCGGCAGGGAGAGCACCAGGAGCGTGGCGGTCACGAAGACGGCGGAGGAGACCGGCTGCTTCCACGGCCGGCAGAAGGCGTATTCGGTCAGGAAACCGGCCGCGTTGGCCAGCGCCAGCATCACCAGCACGCGCCAGCCGAAGAAATAGACGGCCGCCACGACCAGCGGAACCAGTCCCGCCAGCACGCGGAGCATGATCTTCTGCCAAAGAATGAGTTTCACCGGCCCGGCCATGGCAGTCTCCTTACTGACGGCGTCACGCTACCACGGTTGCGCCTCCATGGCAAGCGTATGCATGCTTTGCAAGCGGCCCAATATCCGTGCTGCGTTGCGCGAAGCAGGTGGCCCGGGCGCTCCGCGCACGGGAAACTGGCCGTCAATGGCGCGAACAGTTTCCGACCCCGAAGAGAAGAATAACACGGTGGAACACGGCGAACGGAAGACACGGTTTCAACATCCGCGAGTTGTTCCCGTTGGATTCCATCGCGAAATGGTGGACACTGTTAAGAGAAGAGAAGAAGGGCGGGGCGGCCCCGCACCCCCGGAAGAGAAGAATAACACGGTGGAACACGGCGAACGGCGGACACGGTTTCAACATCCGCGAGTTGTTCCCGTTGGATGCCGTCGCGGAACGTTGGACACGGTTAAGAGAAGAGAAGAATGGCGGGGAAGCCCCGCACCCCCGGAAGAAAAGAGTGACACAGGTTAGAAGAGAGTCGGGGGTGTGGGGCCGCCCCACAAAGAAAGACCTTAACAAGCAACTGTGCATCGCGATCCTGCCCATGGGGAACAACTCGCAGACGTTGGAACCGTCTTCAACGCCGTGTTCCACCGTGTTAATCTCCGCCCAGCATGGCGCCTGATTAGAAAAGTGTCGGGGGTGTGGGCCTGCCCTGTAGTGCCGCCGCGGCTACTACAGGGCCGCCCCACAAAGAAACTCGATCCCCGCTCCGAATGTAAATCGCGACTATACCCACGGGGAACACCTCGCAGATGTTGGAACCGTCTTCAACGCCGTGTTCCACCGTGTTAATCTCCGCCCAGTATGGCGCCTTAACGCGGTCGGTGGAGTCTTCTTCGCCGGTCGCATTTTTTTTCACGCAACCGACAATAAAACAGCGACAAGCAACGTTTTAAGACAAAAGGAGGTAAATGGATGACGAACCTGATCATGGCTGAGGAATCGGGGAAAATTCTGGGAGCCT
>JBIIYJ010000346.1:0-5352 GCA_044346855.1 Kiritimatiellia bacterium | reverse complement strand
CACGGTGGTGCTCCAGTCGGGCGAGGCCCAGGCTCTGGGCGACCGGGAGCTGGGCGACCTGATCCGCCGGATCAAGGGGGAGACGACCCTGGCGGTCACCCTTTCCACCGGCAACCGGCCGGCGGCGATCTATCGATACTGGAAGGAGTGCGGCCTCGACCGGTACCTGCTCCGGTTTGAGACCAGCGACCCCGCTTTGTTCCGGCGGATTCATCCGGACTGCACGCTGGCCGAGCGCCTCGATTGCCTGAAGGCCCTCCGGGAGGCGGGCGTGCAAGTGGGCAGCGGGTTTATGATCGGAGTGCCCGGCGAGACGAGGGAAACCCTGGCGGACAACATCCTGCTGTGCCGGGAGCTGCGGCTGGACATGATCGGCATCGGCCCCTTCATCCCGCATCCCGATACGCCCATGGGCGGGGAAACGAACGCCTACCGGGACGAGCCGGAGATGTTCTACAAGGCCGTGGCCGTTCTCCGGCTGTTCAATCCCGATGCGCACATTCCCGCCACCACGGCGTTTGACGCGGTCTTCCCGGGCGAAGGCCGCAACAAGGCGCTCCAGCGCGGGGCGAACGTGTTCATGCCGAACTGCACGCCCGCCGAATACCGCGGCGATTACCTGCTCTATCCCGGCAAGCCCTGCATCAATGAAACGTCCGACCAGTGCGCCCAGTGCGTGATCGGCCGCATCCGCTCCATCGGGCGGACCATTGGCACGGGGCCGGGCCACTCCCGGCGCAACCGCCCTGCGTCGGCTTAATTCCGCGATAAAGCCACTACCCGCCCACTCCGATTTATGCTATCTTGGAGGGCTGTAATAAGGAAAGACAAGCATGCGGAATGCCGCCCGAACATGGATCGCGACCCTCTTCCTTGCCGTTTTCGGGGCCATCGCCTCCCGGGCCGACCTGTTTGTGGACGCCCGCGCGGGGAATGACGGCAACGGCAGCGAAGCCTCGCCCTTCCGCACCCTTACCGCCGCGGTCAAGGCCGCCAAGCCGGAGACGACCATTCGCCTGGCGCCCGGAAAATACCGTTCCGGCGAACAGTTTCCCCTCGTGCTCGACAAGCCCGGCCTCCGCCTGGTCGGCAGCGGGGCGGGCGACTCGATCATCGGCGGGCAGAGCCAGACGGGATTTTCCCGCGTGTTTTCCATCGCCGGCGTCGAGCGCTGCCGGCTCGAGAACCTGACGATTTCCGGCGCCTCTCTCGCCTTCGCCGTTCCCCGGGATGCGCGGGGTGTGGTCACGATCGAAAAAGCGCAGGCGGAACTGAAGAATTGCGTTTTCTCCGGGAACCGCCTGACCGCCTCCGCGCAGGGGCCCCAGCCGGCCATCGGGCTCGTGTATATCGATCAGGACAGCCGGGTGTCCTTCGAGGGCTGCGATTTCCGCAATAACCGCTTCCTCCGTCCCGACGGGTTGCCGGCCGCGGCGATCTGCAGCTCCGGCGAGGCCGCTCTGCGGGACTGCCGGTTTACGGACAGCCTTGGCAATACCCGCGCCTTGGCCGTCGATTCGCTGGGCGGGAAGCTGACCCTGGAAAACTGCCTCGTCCGCGGCAACCTGGGCAACGCCCTCCATGTTGAGTCGGGCGATGCCAGCCTCGCGTTCTGCACGGTGACGGGGCAAAAGGCGTTTGAAAACGGGGACAGGCGCGCCGCGGGCTCGGCCCTCACCGCGGGGAGCACGGCCCGCGTCGGCGTTGAAAACAGCGTGATCGCGGACAACGCCTCCGACGGGCCCTATGCCTCCCCCGGCGGAAAGGGTTATGCGGAAACGGGAAGGCCCGCGGGCGGACTCGCCGATGCGGCGTCGGGCGAACGGCTGGCAGCCGAAATACTGGAAATGACGGGCGGCGCCCGCGCCAAGCTCGTCTGGCAGCGGCGCCCCTCATTGTTTCCCGGGGGCGGCGAGACGCGGGAAAGCACCTACTCGCTGGTCGTGTTCGACACGGATGAGCGCAAGGAGCGCGAGCTGGTGCCGGGGCCCGTGTCCTGCGCCAACCCCGGCATCACGCCGGACGGCTCCGGCGTGGTTTATTCCGATATCGAGAACCGGACCAGCTACCTGGTCAGCTGGGACGGCAAGACGCGGCGGAAACTGCTCAGCGGGGATTTCTTTTACGCGTTCGGCGTCTGGCGGGATCCGAAAACGGGAATCGACTGGCTGTATGCCGGCGATAATTTCCAGCCTGAAAAATTCATGCGAGTCTGGGGCGAGAAGACCGAGGCGCTGGGAATCGGCGGAAAGAAGGAGCAGGCCTTCCACGAGTGGACCCAGATGTCGGCCACGGCCGTCAAGCGCTACCGGCTCGACAACCCGGGTGTCGGGGAAACGGTCTGGGACAAGTCGCCTGTCCGGACGCGCTTCCGGCTCTCCGCCGACGGCACGCGGGCCGGGGGCGCCTTCCCCTGGCCCAAGCAGGGGGTCGCCAACCTCTCTGAAGGCACGTGGAAACTCTACGGCATGGGCTGCATGCCCGACCTCGCGCCCGACAACAGCTACCGGTTTTACCACCTGGTCGGCAAGCATACGGCCCTGACCATGTATGACGCCAACGGGGAGCGGACGGATTCCGTCGATCTCCCCGGCGAGGGCCACACGTGGCATCCCCGGTGGAGCAACCGCGTGCGGTTCCTGACCGTGACGGCCCCGTTCCTTTCGTGGTCCGTGCCCGAGAAGAACATGGGTAATTCGTCATGGACCTATTTCTGCGCGTTTTCGGAGGATTTCAAGAGTTTCAGGAAGACGGTGCAGATCACCGATCCGCGGATGAAGGGCGAGGTCGCCGACGGCAATGCGGTTGCCTGGATCGCCGGGGCGGATGAGGGGACCGTCGCGCCATCCACGCCCGCCGTTGCGCCGGCCACGCCGACGGCGAAGGGGGCGCCCGCCTGGCCCGCCGACCGGGACAACCTGGTGTTCCGGTGGCGCAACGGTAACATGGTCCGGAACCCGGCGCTGGCCTTCGATGAAAACGGGAAGCCGATCGAGGCCTATGCGCTGGAGGGCAGGGGGCATGCCATCGTGGGCGCCCGCTATGAGATGATTCTCCGGAACGCCTCCATGCACGCCACCCACGCCGGCGCGTTCCTTGCCCGCCGGATCAGGGAGAACGGCGCCGTGAGCGTTCAGGCCCTGGTCACGCCGGCCGATCCCGCGCGGGAGGGCGCCGGCTTCATCATGTCGTTCACAGCGGGCGGGAGTAACATCCTGTTTGCCGTCGCGCAGGAAAAGGATCGCCTGTCGCTCCGCCTTGAAGGGGCCGGCGGAAAGCCCGGCTGGATCGACCTCGGCCGGTTGGAGGGCGCGGCTCCCTTCCACCTCGGCATCGTCGCCGGCGGCAGGGGGCTGGCGGTCTATCGCAACGGCGAACCTTTGCTGGGCGAGAAGACGGCCGTGGATTTTTCGCGTTGGGCGGCAGGGAGCCTGGTGTTCGGAAACGGGCCCGACGGCCGGAGCAACTGGCCCGGCCGCCTCGAAGGCATTGCCATTCACGCCAAAGGGGTGGCGCCGGCCGATATGCGGGCGGACGCAACCAGCCTTCTGGCCGACGTCGCGGCCCGGCCGCCGGCGCCGCAGATCCGCTTCCGCGGCCGGCTGCTGCGCAAATCCGATGTCTCCACCGACCTGGGCCCCTATCCCAAGGCCCTGGCCCTGTATGAATACGCTGTCGACGAGGTGCTGGCCGGCTCCTTCGACGGGAAGGTCATTTCCGTCTATCACTGGGCCGTGATGGAACGGCGCCTGACGCCCGTGACGAAGCGGCCCCTGAACGAGACCTGCACGCTGACGGTGGAGCCCCTGGAGGCGCATCCGGAGCTTGAATCGGAATGCCAGGTCAACACGCTCGAGGCGGATTTGATTGAGGAATACTATGCGATTCCAGACTGACAGGGCAACCGGCGGGGCAACCGGCGCCTATGGCCTTTCCGCGGAACGGCGGGGGGCCCTGTAATGGTTTTCAGTTCCCATATTTTTCTGTTTTATTTCCTGCCGCTGACGCTGCTGCTCTATTACGTCATGCCGGTCCGGGCCCGCCACCTGGTGCTGACCGTCCTGAGCTATGTGTTCTACGGCTGGGCCAATCCGCTGTTCGTCGTCCTGATGCTCACCTCCACGCTGATCGATTACGTCAGCGGCCTCGTCATAGCCGACGTCCTGGGCCCCGGCCGCAAGGAGACTGCGCCGTTGCAAAAAGGGGGGCCCAGGACCCGGGCCCAGAAAATCGCCCTGGTCATTTCCATCTGCGCCAACCTGGCGCTGCTCGGCTTCTTCAAGTATTTCAACTTCGCCACCGACAGCTTCGACGCCCTGGTGGCCGCCATCGGGTTGCCGGAGCTGCGCCTCGATCTCGCCTTGCGCATCACGCTTCCCCTCGGCATCAGCTTCTACACGTTCCAGTCGATGAGCTACACGATCGACGTCTACCGGGGCGATGCGCGGGTGCTGCGCCGGTTCATCGACTTTGCCTGTTATGTGTCCGTGTTCCCGCAGCTGGTGGCCGGCCCCATCATCCGCTTCCAGGAAGTGGCGGATCAGATGCGCTCGCGGACCCACACGTTCGAGAAGTTCGCCCGGGGCGCGGCGTTCGTTTCGCTGGGCCTCGCCAAGAAGGTGCTCCTGGCGAATCCGTGCGGCAAGGTGGCCGACACGGTGTTCGCGGCCTCCGGGGTCGGGTTCGTCGACTCCTGGTACGGGGTGGTGGCCTACGCCTTCCAGATCTATTTCGATTTCAGCGCCTATTCGGACATGGCGATCGGGCTGGGCCTGATGATCGGCTTTGTCTTCCCGAAGAATTTCGACTCCCCGTATCTTTCGCGTTCGATCACCGAGTTCTGGCAGCGCTGGCACATCTCCCTTTCCACCTGGCTGCGGGACTATCTCTACATACCGCTGGGGGGCAACCGCAAGGGGCATGTCCGGACCTACATCAACCTCGCCCTGGTGATGGTGCTCGGCGGGCTCTGGCATGGGGCGGCCTGGAATTTCCTCGTGTGGGGCGGCATCCACGGCTCGATGCTGGCCCTGGAGCGGGCGCGCGGGAAGAGGAGTTTCTATGAGCGGCTTCCGCCGGAGCTCAAGACGCTCTTCACCTTCCTCCTGGTCTGCGTCGCCTGGGTCTTTTTCCGGGCCGAGAATCTGACGCGCGCACTTCAATACTGCAAGTCGCTTGTCGGGGCCGGCTCGCCGCCGCCCGGCGCCAGCCTCGTGGCCGGCATCATCTACCAGCCCTATTACATGATGTGGATGGCCGTGGCCGCCGTGATCGTGTGGTACGGGCGGCAGACGTGGGATTTCACCCGGAACCTGAACGGATTCAAGGCGGTCCTGATCTTCGGCCTGTTCG
>JBIIYJ010000345.1:0-5384 GCA_044346855.1 Kiritimatiellia bacterium | reverse complement strand
ATCGCCGTGCGCTTCAGCGGCCTGGTCGGGCAGGGCGGGGCGGGCGGTTTCCCTGTCCGGGCCTACGGGCCCGGCAAGAAGCCGGTGCTGGATGCCGAGGTGCCGGAAGGCGCCCACGCGGCGTTCACGCTCACGATTCCGAAGGACGGGGTCACGGGGCAGTACGTGATCTTTTTCCGGGCGCGCGACGTGAAGGACAGGCTGTACGCCCCCCTGACCGCGCTCCCCGAGGTGTATCACGTCACGCACTGGCAGCAGAACGGGCCCGTGCGCTATTTCACCCGCTCGCCGGGGCCCGAGCCGGTCAGCGTGACGGTCCTGCCCCATTTCGGCGAGGGGACATTCATGGACCGGGCGGGAACGAATACGCTGGCCATGATCGAGTCGAGCGGAAAATTCATGACCGCGGAGGTGGGGCCGGAGGGGGTATGGCTCGTGCTCAGGACGCGGTATGCGAAGGTCCAGCCGAAAACGGCTTTTTCGATCAGTCCCGAAAAATGGTTTTCGCCGGACCCCGAAACGCTGACGTGGAGCCCGTGAGGGGTCAGCCGGGAATCAGCCGTATCTCGGCCCAATGCACCTCCCACGCCTGCGCATGGGAGAGCAGTTCCACCAGGTTGATCCCGTCGTTCAGCGCCTGGAGGGGCGGCTCGAAGCCGTAGAGCGGCGCGGCGGGGAGGGGCGGCGGCAGGAGCGTCCGGCCTTTGGCGGCGGCCCGGACACCGTTCACGAACACTTCGAGATCGGCCGGCGGTTCGGGCGCGGATTCCGCGAACGCCAGGAGCACGAGAACGGCGCCGCGCGGGGGCTTCGGGCCGGTGTCGATGCGAAGCTCGCCGAAGCAGGGGGCTCCGGCGTAGGCGTGGCGGGGCCGCAGGGGCAGGGGCTGCGCGGGGCATTCCCCCGGCCCCAGCACATCCTGGTAGGTGACCAGGTGCCGGCGCGGATGCGGGGCGAGCGACTCCGGAGAGCCGACGGTTCGCAGCAGGTTCTCCTCGGCCAGGATCGAGGGGCCGAGCTGCGGCGTGGGGCGGTCGAAGTAGTCGAAGAGGTACACCCGGTCAGCGCCCTGGTTGAGGTAGGACGCGGCGGCGCCCCGGACGTGCTCGGGGCAGGCGGGCTGCTCCCGGACGCCGCCGGGGAAGGGATGCACGTGGCGGTCCAGCCCGGCGCCCAGCAGCGCGCCGGTCCCCTCCAGCAGGCGCTTCCATTCCCAGACCGGCATGGCGAAGTCGATCGTATACCACACTGGCGTCGGCACCACGAAATCGACCAGTCCCTGCCGCGCCCAGAGGACGGGGTCCAGGCCGATCCAGCGGGCGGTCCGTTCCGCGGCGGGCACGCGCACCCCCAGGCGGACGGCGTGGCCCCGCTCCCGGGCGGCCGCGTCCAGGATCTCCCGCGCCTCGCGGACGAAGCGGGTCATGACGGGTTGGTCCTCGATCTCGCGGCCCGGCCGGAGGTAGGCGAAGTGGCGGCTGAAGTCCAGCTCGAGCCCGTCCATGTCATACCGCCCGGCCAGTTCCCGCACCAGGCTCATGCGGTGATCGTAGATTTCCGGCTGCGAAAAGTCGGCTGCCCCGTCCTGCATGCGGACGTTGGGGCGGTGGGGCGCCCGGTAGCGGGGGGGCTGCTCCAAAGCCAGCTTTTTGCGCCGCTCCTCCAGCGGCATCTGGATATGGTGCAGGTCGTTCATCCGCATGCTCAGCCAGGGCGAAAAGCCCAGCTTCCGGGCCCGGGCGAGCCAGCGCGCGAAGGGGTCGATGCCGCGCCGCTCCAGGAGGGCGAGGTTGTGGAAGATCGGGCGGAAGCTCGCGCGCTGGCGGGGCGGCAAGGCGGCCAGGAAGGGCTGGTCGTCGCCGCCGTCGGGGTCGTAGCCGGCCCAGAGGGTCGGCCACGCCTGGCTGGGGAAGCTGGCCTTCCCGGCGTTGACGCAGAAGAGCAGCTCCCGCACCTCCGTGCCGACGTAGGGGTCGAGCACGGCGTCCACGCCGGCTTCGGACATCTCGTCCGGAGCGCGGGTGTAAAAGAAATGGGTGTCGTCCTGGTTGACCGAGATTCCGCTCATGTGCCGGTATGATTGAATCGGGGGGGCTCTCAAGTCAAGCGCCGATGTCGGGACGGGGAACGGAAGGGCGCCTCTGCGATGTGCAAGGCCCATGGGCGAGCGGCTTGAAGATGGCCGCCACGCATCCTGTAGAAGCCTGTAAAAGTTGGAGGGTCCGGTGCCACCCGGACCGCACGCGCCATACTGGCGCCCGACGCGCGCAGGTGGTCCGGGTGGCACCGGACCCTCCAACACGCGCCATACTGGCGCCCGAACGGAAGGCGGGGCGTTGCAGGAGCGATTGCGCTTGTAAGGGCGGGCGGGCAAAGGGTAGGATCGCAAAAAGTACGATCACGCTTGCATCAAGTTCGAGAGGGGGGACTATGACCGCAACCGGATGGACACGTCTGCTGGCCTGGACGGTTTGCGCCGCCGCGGCCGGCGTGGGCGAGGCAGCCAAGACCAATTATGTCGCCGTTACGGGGACAAACCCGGCGCCGCCGTTCACCTCCTGGGACCTGGCCGCGCCGAGCATCCAGGCGGCCGTCGCCGCAGCCACCAACGGGGACGTGGTCCTGGTTTCAAACGGCACCTACCTGATCAGCGCCGAGATCGCCCTCACCAACGCCATCACGGTGAGAAGCACGGCCGGGGCGGCCGAGACCACGGTCGAGCGGGAGGCCGCCTTCACCAACCTGCCGCATCACCGCATCTTCAGGATCACGGGCAGCGCTGTCCTGGACGGTTTCACGGTCCGCAACGGCTACCTTCCCCTGGTGATATACCCTGCCGCCAGCCAGGGGGCCGGCATCTACATGAGCGCCGGCACGGTTCAGAATTGCGTCATCCACACCAACGGGATCGGCAACTCCTGGACCTCCGCCGGGGCCGGCCTTTACATGACGGGCAGCTCGAAGCTGCTGTCCAGTTCCGTCGTGTCGAATTATGGCGGCTCCGGCTCGAGCGGGGTCGGCATTTATGCGACGGGGAGTTCCCTGCTCATCTCGAACCGGGTCGCTTTCAACGCCGGAATTGGCGCCGGCCTGGTCAACCAGCCAAAGGCCAGTTTCTGTGTTTTCGAAAACAACGCTGGAAGCGGCGTTTACGGCTATACGGTCACCCTGTCGAATTGCATGGTCCGGTACAATACGGCCGCGACCGGGGGCGGCCTTCTGATGGTCAACGGCAATACGATCCTGGACACGGCCATCGTGTCGAATTCGGCCTCGACGGCCGGGGGCGGCGTCTACGTGAGCGGGGCCTACGAGCCGCTGCTGTTCCGGCGGTGCATCATCAGCGGAAACACCAACGCCAGTTATCCCGGGGTTTATTTCGCTAATATCAATCCCGACAACGGGAGCCGGACCTTTGATCTCTGCCGCATCACCGACAACCCCGGCGGGCGGTCCGTCTATATGTCCGGGGTGGCCCTGTCAATCCTGTTCCGCAATTGCACGATTGCGGCCTCGCAGGGCCTGGGCGTCGACGTGGGCTCCGTGGTCACGAACAAGGCGGGGGCCCTGTTGTATCCCGTTTTCCAGAACACGATCGTCTACGGTCACGCCACGAACATTTTCTCCACCAACGCCACGCTGCTGTCGGTCCTGCTGACGAACAGCTTCACCTACAGCTGTTCGCCGCAGTTGACCTCGCCGGGGTTGTACAATGTTTCCGGGAATCCCCTGTTCGTGGGCGCCGCCGACGGGAATTACCGGCTGAAATCCTGGTCCCCCTGCGCCCGCAGCGGGACGACGAACGTCCTCGCCTTCTTCAAGAGCGACATCGAGCTGAGGCCCTACGGCGCGACGGTGAACATGGGCTGCTACGAGTATCTCCGCAAAAATCCCGGCGGGTCCCTCTTTACCGTCCGTTGAGCGGTTTGGCGGGGGAGGGTGAGGGAGCCGGATGAGAAGGTCAGTCAAAGCGGATGTGGTGAGGGAGCCCGCGCGGGCCGTGCCTGTGCGCGGAGAGGCGGATGTGGTGGTGGCGGGGGGCGGCATCGCGGGCGTGGCGGCCGCCCTGGCCGCGGCGCGAAACGGCGCCTCCGTCTGCCTGCTGGAGAAAGAGAGCGCGCTTGGCGGCCTGGCCACGCTCGGAAACGTGGCGATCTACCTTCCGTTGTGCGACGGCAACGGCGAACAGGTGGTCGGCGGGCTTGGCGAGGAACTGCTGCTCGCCTCCGTGGCCGACGGCTCCGGGGCCGTTCCCGCCGGCTGGCGGGCCGGGGGCGATTTGGCCTCGCGGAAGGCGCAGCGCTACCGGCTGGAATTCAACCCCGCCTCCTTCCTGATGCGGTTGGAGCAGCTTGTGCTGGAAGCCGGAATTGCGATCCTGTATGACACCCGGGTGTGCGAGGTTGCCCTGCGGAAGGGCCGGATCACCGCCCTGCTGGTGGAGAACAAGAGCGGGCGCGGCGCCCTGCGCTGCCGGTATGCGGTGGACGCCACGGGCGACGCCGACCTGTGCGCCCGCGCCGGCGAGCCCACGGTTTCCCTGGCGGGCAACGTGCCCGCAGCATGGTTCTATTACAAGGACAAGGAGGGGCGGCTGGCCCTGAGCCTGTGCAGCCATGCCTACGACCCCGGGGGGAGCCGGGTGCCGGAGGGCGCGCCGGCCGGTTTCGCGGGCGACGACGGCGGGCAGGTGACCGCCCTGACCATCGCCGGCCGCACCCTGGTCCGGGAAAAACTGGCCCGGATGAACGGGCCCGGGAAGGGCGGACCTGTCTTCCCTGTCATGCTGCCGGCCATTCCGTCCTTCCGCATGACGCGGCGCCTGAAGGGATCGTTTGAGCTGGAGGAATCCGACGACGGCCGCCGCTTCGACGATGCGATCGGCATGGTGGGGGACTGGCGCAAGAAAGGTCCGGTTTTCCGGATCCCCTACCGGTCGCTCACGGCCGTGAAGACGGCCAACCTGATCACGGCGGGCCGGTGCATCTCGGTGGGGGCGACCGGTTGGGACATCACCCGGGCGATCCCCGCCTGCGCGGTGACGGGGGAGGCGGCCGGAACGGCGGCGGCCCTGGCCGCCCGTCTGGGCGTGCCCGATCTTCGCGCGATTCCCATTGAGGCATTGCGGGAGCAGCTCCGCGCCCAGAGAGCCCTGCCCGGGTGACGTTTAATGAGGTGTTTTCGGAAGGACTGGTTCCGCCTGGGGGGCGCTTGCCGCTGGAGTTGGCTCCGAAAGGCCCCGCTCCCATTTGCACAGAACCCAGGGTGAGTTGTAATCGCGCAGCATCCGTTTTGCCTTCTGTTCGAATTGGTCGCCGCTTTCCTGGGTCAGTCTGGCGGAGATGAACCGTCTTCCGACGAGGTAGTTCGCGGCCAGGTCGTCC
>JBIIYJ010000093.1:0-17022 GCA_044346855.1 Kiritimatiellia bacterium | reverse complement strand
CCGCACGCTCGGGGCCCCGGTCGCGCTGTCGCAGATTCCGGGCTTCACCCCCGCCCACCTCGAGCGGGCGCTCCAGGCCGCGTGCGACCCGGCCCTTGAAAGCAAGCTGAAGAACATGCCGGCGCCGATGACGGCGGCCGACGTGCCGCGCGTGATGAAGCCGCTGCTGCAGGCGGCCTGGGAAGGGCGGCCCGACAAGGTGCCGCCGTTCGCCCCCTCACGCCCCGCTTAACGCGGACCGGAGAAGCCGCTCGAACTCCGGCGCCTGTTCCTGTTTCAGGTCCGCCGCGACGACGGCCAGGCTGGCGGACGAGGCCTTGAAGACGGCCTTCGCCTCGTCCTGCACGGCCCCGGCCCGCACGCCCTCGATGGCGGCGATGACCTCCTCGGGGGAGACGAACCGCCCGTAGGCGAGCACCGCCTCGCCGGCCCAGTTCATCTGGCGGCCGGAGCTCTCCAGGCCCAGGCGCACCTGGCCCGTCAGGTAATCCTTGGCGCGCCGCAGCTCGCGGTCGCCCACCGGCGTCTCGCGCAGCCGGCGCAGCTCGCGGCCGACCAGGGCCAGCACGCGGCGGACCTTTTCCGGATCCGCGCCCGCCGTGATGACGAGCGAGCCCGAGTCGGCGAAATGCGAGGTGCACGACTGGATGGCGTAGGCCAGGCCGTGCTTCTCCCGGACCACCTGGAACAGGCGGGAGCTCATGTTCTCGCCCAGCACCACGGACAGCACCTTGAGCGCGTGGCGGCGGGGATCGTGCCGGCCGAAGACGCGGAACCCGAGCGCCAGGTGGGACTGCTCCGACTCCTTGGCCGTCAGCCCGATCCGCCGCTGGGGCACGGCGCGGTCGACCGGCGCGCAGGGAACCCCGAAACGGCCGGACCAGTCGCCGAACGCCTTTTCCGCGCGGCGCATCCAGCGGTCGTGATCGACCTGCCCCGCCACGGCCAGCACGGTGGAGGACGGCACGTAGGCGGAGTCCTTGAAGGCGGCGATATCGGAACGGCGGATGCCGTCGAGCGTGGCGGGCGAGCCCACCAGCGGCCGGCCGAGCGGGTGGCCCGACCAGAGCAGCTCGCCCAGGCAGTCTTCCGCCACCTGGGCGGGCTGGTCGCGGTACATCAGGATCTCGTCGCGGATAACGTCCCGCTCGGAGTCCACGTCGGCCGCGGCGAACCGGGGATGGCGGATCATGTCGGTCAGGATCGCGAACGCGGCGTCGGCGTGGCGGGCGGCCATGCGGACGTAATAGCAGGTGGCGTCCTCCTGCGTGAACGCGTTGAAGTCGCCCCCCCGCCCCTCGATGGCGCGGGAGATGGCCGACGCCGACCGGGTCCGGGTGCCCTTGAACAGGAGGTGCTCGATGAAGTGGCTGATGCCGGAGAGGGCGGGCTTCTCATGGCGGCCGCCCACGCCGACCCAGACGCCCACGGAGACGCTTTCGACGGAGGGCATGCGGCAGGTGACGACCCGCAGCCCGTTGGATAATTCGCCGAGAACCGGTTCCATGTTATTCCTCAGCGGGCCGCCGCCTGGAGGTCGGCCAGGGTGGTGCGGCCGTCGTACAAGGCCTTCCCCACGATCGCCCCCTCCAGATTGTCCAACCCCATGGCCGCCAGCTGCTTCGCGTGGGCCGGTTCGGAGACGCCGCCCGAGGCGATGACGCGGCAGCCCGGAACGGTTTCGCACAGCGCGCGCACCGCCGCCGTGTTCGGCCCTCCCAGCATGCCGTCCGTGGCGGTGTCCGTGTAAATCAGGGTGCGGACGCCGGCCTGCTCCATCCGGCGGCCCAGGTCCAGGGCCGTCATCTCGGTGGTTTCAACCCAGCCGTTGACCTGCACCTTGCCGCCGCGGGCGTCGATGCCGATGGCGATGGCGCTGCCGAACTCGGCCGTCAGCTGCCGCACGCTGCCCGGGTCCGAGCAGGCGCGGGTGCCGAGGATCACGCGGGTCACCCCGCGGTCCAGCAGGTCGCGGATGTGCCCGGCCGTGCGGATGCCGCCGCCCAGCTCGACGGGAATGGAGAGGGCGCGCACGATGGCCGCCACCTGCTCGGTGTGGACCGGCCGCTTCTCGAAGGCGCCGTCCAGGTCGACCACGTGCAGGAAGGTCGCGCCTTCCGCCTGCCACTTCACGGCCATGGCCACGGGGTCGTCGGAATAGACGGTCATCTCGTCGAGCCGGCCCTGCTTGAGCCGGACGCATTTGCCGTTCTTGATGTCGATGGCGGGAATGATCGTAAACATCGCTGCCTTTTTAAATGGAACCCTTGCTGGAGGGAACCCCTTTCACGCGGGCGTCCTTCTGGCAGGCCATCCGCAGGGCCCGGGCGAACGCCTTGAACATGGCCTCGTAGCCATGGTGGGGGTCCTTGCCGTACGACTGCGCGAGATGGAGGTTGAGCCGCCCTTCGGTGCAGAAGGCGCGGAAAAATTCGCCGATCAGGTTGACGTCGAACGCCTTGATCTTCTTCGTGTGCAGCGGGGTGAAGACGAGGTACGGGCGCCCTCCCAGGTCCAGCGCGGCCGTGGCCAGCGTGTCGTCCATGGGCAGCATGCACCAGCCGTAGCGGACGATCCCCTTGCGGTCGCCGAGGGCCTGGTTGAGCGCCTGGCCCAGGGCCAGCCCGAGGTCTTCCACCGTGTGGTGGTCGTCCACGTTCAGATCCCCCTTGGCCCGCACGGTCAGATCGACCAGGGAATGCTTGGCCAGCAATTCCAGCATGTGGTCCATGAAGCCGATGCCGGTGCGGATGGAGGATGACCCGTCGCCGTCGAGATCGAGGGCGATGGCGATATCCGTCTCCCGCGTCTTGCGGGCAAGCTTGGCGGTTCTGTGCTTGATCATCTGGCGATGATACCACGGCCGGCCCCCGATGCGATAAAAATTTGAGTCGGGCCGCCGGTTCTGATATACTGGAATGCTTTATGAATCGCCAACCCGCCATGTCCGCAGACCAGCGCCGCCTCGGCCAGCAGAGCGCGCTGCGCGCCAACCTGTTCACGGGCGTCATCACGCAGATCGTGCTGGGCGCCCTGATGATGCTCTACGCCAGCGACGTGCTGGGCTACTCGCCGATGCGGGTCGGCTTCATCGTCTCGGTGGCCCCACTGGGCATGCTGACCCGGTTCTTCATGCTCCGCAGCATCCGGACGTCGGGCAAGGTCCGCGCCCTGCGCCGCTCCCAGATCTCGCGCATGATCATCATCGGGCTGCTCCTGGCCATCCCGGCCCGCTGGATGAGCTTCCCGCTCTTCACCCTGATCATCTGCGCCTTCAGCCTCTCCAACGAACTCGGCGTCAACGTGGCCTGGCAGCCCATCCTGCGGGACGTCACCACCACGGCCGACCGCGGCTCGTTCTTCGCCCGCATGCGCTTCGCCTTCACGGTCGTCACCGCCGCCGTCACATCCCTCGTGCCGCTCCTGATCGGGGCCTCCATGCGGGAATGGCAATACAAGTGCCTGCTGGCGGTGGCCATGGCCGGGGCCTGGAATTTCTACTACTGGTGCGGCCGCATTCCCGAGCGGCCGCCCGCCGTCTCCCGCGAACCCGACGAGGAGGGCCTCTGGCCCCACCTGTCCCGGATCCTGCGCCGCTCCCCCCTGCTGCGCGAGCCGCTGGTGATCACCCTGCTAGTCGCGTTCATGGGCTTCCCCGTCTTCGTGCTTTACCTCAAGGAGATGCTCGCCGTCCCCTCGAACCTGATCTCGCTCTACGTCTTCACGGGCACCGCCGGGGCCGCCCTCTCCTTCCTGCTCTGGGGCAAGGTGGCCGATGCGGTCGGCTTCCGCCCCATGTTCGCCGGGCTCCTGATCATGACGCTCGCCATCCTGCCGCTGCTCTTCACGCTCACCCCCTTCCCCCCTGACTGGAACGGCGCCTGGAGCCTCCCGACCGCCCTAACCCTGGCCAGCCTGCTGCTCCAGGGCTTCCTCAACGGCGCCCTCACGGCGGGCATCGGCATCTCCCTGACCACCATTCAGCATTTCTGCGTTAACCCCGAGGACGTCATCGAATCCATGACCCTCTACAGCGGCGCGGTGGTGCTGGTCTCGGCCCTCGTCTCGCTGGTCACCAGCGCCTTCCTCCAGTCGGTCGCCATCCCCGCCGGGCTCCACATCGCGGCCGGCGGCTGGCTCTCCTGGGACTGGGTCCGGATCTGGATCGCCGCGTTCACCGTGATCCTGGTCCTCGTCAGCCTGCGGCTGCTCCGCCGGATCGAAAACAGCCATGCGGACCGGGAGGTGGGCGATTTCTTCGAATCCGTGGCCGGCACGCTGGGACAGGTCGTCCGCATCGTGCCGCTGCCCGCCGCCTGGCTGTCCCGGCGGAACGACGATGGGGAGACGCCATGACGAACCCGCTTAAGATAGGCCCCCTGGATCTGCAGTCGCCCATCCTGCTCGCGCCGATGGCGGGCTTTTCCGACAAGCCCTTCCGCGACCTCGTGCGGGAGCGGGGCGGCCTGGGCCTCGGCTTCACCGAAATGATCCGGCCGGGCGGCCTGATCTACGGCCGCGAGAAGAAGACCCAGTGGATCCTCGCCACCGGCCCGGACGACCGGCCCCTGGGCTGGCAGATCTACGGCCGCGATCCCGACCTCATGTGCAAAGCCGCCCGCTGGCTCACCGACCAGGGCGCGCAGCTGATCGACCTGAACATGGGCTGCCCCCAGAAGAAGATCGCCTCCCGGGGCGCGGGGGCGGGCCTGCTGAAAGTGCCCGACCTGGCCGTGGAGATCGCGGAAAAAGTGGTGAAGGCCGTCCCGGTTCCGGTGACGGTCAAGATCCGC
This sequence comes from Kiritimatiellia bacterium, assembly GCA_044346855.1. Taxonomy (GTDB): domain Bacteria; phylum Verrucomicrobiota; class Kiritimatiellia; order CAIKKV01; family CAIKKV01; genus CAIKKV01. Next base: position 12,229 of record JBIIYJ010000093.1, on the reverse strand, counting down.
CTGGGATGGGACCACGCCAACCGGATCGGCCTGGCGCTGGCCCGCCGGCTCGCCGGCGCCGGCATCGCGGCCCTGACGGTGCACGGGCGCACGGCGTCAATGGGCTACAGCGGGGAAGCGGACTGGGAGGCCATCGCCGAAATCGCCGCCGCCCTGCCGGGCCTTCCGGTCATCGGCAACGGGGACATCACGAGCGGCCCGAAAGCGGCGGAGCGGCTAACGCAGACGGCGTGCTCCGGCCTCATGATCGGGCGGGCGGCGCTGCGGAATCCCTGGCTGGTCCGGGACGCGGCCCGCGCCGCGGCCGGCCTGCCACCCCTGCCCGCGCCGGACAAGCCCGAAGTCCTGGCCCTGGCGCTCGCGCATCTCGACCGAACCGCGGACCTTTACGGGCCCGAGCGGGCGGCCGTCATGTTCCGCAAATGGATCCCGCTCTACATCCGGTCGCTGCTGAAAATGCAAAAGCCCGTGATGGTGCACTTGCTCACCATCTCGGGCTTTCCGGAACTGCGGGACGCGCTGGCGTCCCACCCCGTGTGATTACGCCTTCTGGACGAGACCGTTCTTCAGGCACTGCGCACAGATCGTGCAGCGCCGAACGCTTCCCTTGTCCATGATACGAACCTTCTGCAGGTTGGGCTGAAACCGCCGGCGGGTGATGCCGGTGGTATGCATGCCGATGCCGCCTTTTTTCTTGGCCAAACCGTGGCGGACAATCCGATTGCCCACCTGGGTTCTCTTACCGCACTTTTCACAAACCTTGGACATGGCTGATCGCTCCTTGAAAAAAATCGAATTGATAATCTACCGATTCCGCCCGCTTCACGCAAGCAAAATTTCGCCTTCGCCGACCCGGCCTCAGAAAACCAGCCTGGAAAAGCCGGCTTCCAGCACCTGCGTTTCGTTCACGTTCTGATCCAACTGGGTCTGCATCTCCTCCACGGCCTCCACCCGGGCCAGGGCCTTCGCCACCGGAGTCCGCCCCGCCTGGTCCCGCACGGCCGCCTCGTAATCCCGGTAAACCCACAGCTCGGGCCCCGCCCCGGCCGCGCCGGCCAGCACGTCCCGCTGCCACAGCAGCAGGGCGCGCAGCGCCACCGCGCGGGACTCCTTGTACCGGGCGGTGATGCGGGCCTTGAGCTTGTCATCGTCGTCCTCGGCCCCCCCCGCATCCCAGGCCTCGGTCTCGGCCGTCTCGACCTCCTCGCGCATGTTGCCCAGAATGGCGCCGAAGGCGGTCGCGGCCCCGAGCCCCGCCAGCGCCCCCAGCCCCTTGTCCGCCATCAGCCCCGCCACCGTTTCCATCCAGGGGCGGATCGCCTCGTCCCCGGCCGGCAGCACCACTTTCTGGCAGCGGGAAAGAACCGTGGGCAGCAGGCCGGAGGGCTGCTCCGTCAGCAGCAGGAAGAGCGTCCTGGGCGGCGGCTCCTCGAGCATCTTCAGGAAGGCGTTCGCGGCCTCGGAGGTCATCCGGTCGGCATACAGCAGCACCCCGGCCTTCCAGCCGCCCGCCAGGGAGGTCTGCCCCAAAGCCGAGCAGAGTCCGCGGGTCTCCTCCACCCCGATCTTCTGGCTCGCCTTCACGGGTTCCAGAAATCGCACGTCGGGCAAACGGTCCTCGGCGGCCTGCCGGCAGCCCGGGCAGGAACCGCAGGGCTGGTCCCGTTCGGCCTGGCAGAACAGCATCGCCAGGATGCGGCGGGCCAGGTCCAGGGCCGAGCCGCGGACGGCGCCGGTCAGCACATAGGCCTGGGCCAGGCGGTCGCGCTTCCAGGCGCCGCGGATATCCTCAAACAACGTTGGAGCCGGATTGGCCAAGGGCATGACAGACCGCCTCCCATATCGCATCGCCGACCGCCTCCGGGGGGGCATCCGCGCGGATCACGCGGATGCGGTCCGGCATGCGCCGGGCCAGGTCCAGGTACCCCTCGCGCATGCGCTCGTGAAAGTCCACGCTCTCCCGCTCCATGCGGTCATGCTTGCCGCCCGTCTGGCGGTTTCGCGCCTCCATCCGCTGGAATCCGACGCTGACTTCCAGATCCAGCAGAAGCGTCAGGTCCGGGATGGCGGACCCCACGACGAAAGCGTTCAACTGCGCGATGCGGTCGGCGCCGAAGTTCCGGCCGTAGCCCTGGTAGGCCACGGTGGAATCCATGTACCGGTCGCAGATCACCCAGACGCCCGTCTCGATCGCCGGCAGGATGACCTTCCGCACCAGCTGCGCGCGGCTCGCGAGAAACAGGAGCAGCTCCGCCTCCGGGACGGGTTTCTCGTCGACCTTGTCGTGCTGGAGGATGGAGCGGATCGCTTCGCCGATAGCCGTGCCGCCTGGCTCCCGGGTGCAGATGACCCGGATGCCCGCGGCGGTCAGCCGGCTTTCGAGCCGCTTGACCTGGGTGGACTTGCCGCACCCTTCGGGCCCTTCGAGGGTGATGAAGGCGCCGCGCTGTGTGTTGTAGGTTGGCTGCTTCATTCCTCGATCGCCACTTCCGTGCCGTTCGGCAGCAGGGTGTAGAGCTGCTCCACCTCGGCGTTCCTCATCCGGACGCAGCCCGCGCTCTCGGCCTTGCCGATGCTGGCCTCGTCCCACGTGCCGTGGATGCCGTAACCCGACACCGCCGGCGTGTTGCCCGTGGGCTTCAGGGCCAGCCAGTGCGTGCCCAGGATGTTTTCCGGATGCCCGAAGGGAACCGCCTTGCCGTCCGGCTTCCACCAGACCGGCTGGGCGATGCGATCCACCACGACGAAGGTGCCCACCGGCGTCTTCCCGAACTTGCCGGTCCCGATCAGGTACCGCTTGAAAAAGCGGCCGTTCAGGGAGAGCACCATGTCGTGGCGGGTCTTGTTGACGCGAAGCGAGAATTTGCCGGAGAAAACCCGGAACCGGTCGCCCTTCTTGATGAGGGACGGCTTGGCGACGAGGTTGTTGGTGATCAGCAACTCCCGGGTGGTGCCGAACTTGCGGGCGATCTTGTCGATCGTATCCCCGCCGGCCACCACGTATTCCGTCTTCTCCGGCATCGGGTGGGGCTTCATCACCAGCTCGATGCCCAGCGCGCCGGCCTTCTCCTCCACCGCCGCGATGCCCTCGGCGCCGGGATTGCGCTCCAGGATGGACAGGTATTTGTCGCGGGCTTCCACCAGCCGGCCGGCCTTGATCATCCCGTCAGCCTCCTCAAGGGCGGACGCGGGAATCGGGCCGGCAACCGCGGCCGGAGCGGCAGGCGAAGCCGTCCCCGGCGGGGGCGCGGCAGGAGCCGCAGACGATGCAGGAGCCGCAACCGGCGCGGGCGCCGGGGTCGGAAGGACGCGGACGGCCGGCGCGGGCGGGACGACGGGCGCCGCGGGAACGGCGAGGGCCACGGGTGCGGACGGCGCGGCCGCCGGCTTGCGCTGGCGCCACAGGACGAGTCCCGCCACGAGCGCCAGGGCGGCCACCCCGAGGATTATCCAGGGTTTCCGGGAAGGCGGCGGATCATTGTAATCCTGAAGATGAACCATGGTCACGGTCTCCTTGTCTGACGGTACAACGCGGTTGTGGCCAGCACGCCGATGCCCTCGGCGCGGCCGATGGCGCCCATTTTCTCGTGCGTGCCGGCTTTCACGGAAACCTGGTCCGCCTCCACGCCCAGCGCCTGCGCGAGCCGCTCGCGCATGAGGGGTATGTGGGGCGCCAGGCGGGGCGCCTCGGCCATGACCATGGCGTCCACGTTGGCGATCTCGTACCCCTTTTCACGGACGAGGGCGGCCGTGCGGGCCAGCAGGCCGCAGCTGTCCGCATTTTTCCACCGGGAATCGGTGTCGGGGAAGTGCCGGCCGATGTCGCCCAGCGCGGCGGCGCCGAGCAGCGCGTCCATGATCGCATGGCAGACGGCGTCCGCGTCGGAGTGGCCGTCCAGCCCGGCCGGATGGGGAATCTCCACCCCGCCCAGCACGAGGCGCCGGCCCTCGGCGAAGCGATGGATGTCAAATCCGATGCCAGTCCGGATCATGGTTCAAGCCCGGGGCGCGTCTCCCGGCTCCTTTTTGGGTTGCGGCAGGTTGACCTTGATGTGCAGCTCCCGGAGCTGCTTCTCGGTGACGGTCGACGGGGCGCCCATCAGCAGGTCCTGCGCCTTCTGGTTCATGGGGAAGGCGATCACCTCGCGGATGTTGCTCTGGCCGGCCAGCAGCATGACCATGCGGTCCACGCCGGGCGCAATGCCGCCGTGCGGCGGCGCGCCGAACTTGAAGGCCTGGAACAGCGCGGGGAACTTGCTCTCCACGTCCTCGCGCGTGTAGCCCGCCATCTCGAAGGCCTTGACCATGACATCCTGGCTGTGGTTCCGGATGGCGCCGCTGGACAGCTCCACGCCGTTGCAGACGATGTCGTACTGGAACGCCTTGATGTCCAGCGGGTTCATCGTGGTCAGCGCCTCCATGCCGCCCTGCGGCATCGAGAAGGGATTGTGCGAGAAGATGATCTGCCCCGTCTCCTCGTCCGTCTCGAACATCGGGAAATCGACGATCCAGCAGAAGCGGAACACGTCCTTCTCCAGCAGGTCGAGGTCCCGGCCCAGCTTGGTGCGGATGTCGCCGGCGATGCGGTTGGCGTTCTTCGGCAGGTCGCAGACAAAGAACACCACGTCGCCCTTTTCGGCCGAGCAGAGCGCCGCTAGCCCGTCGAACTCGGCCGGCGACATGAACTTGGCCAGCGGGCCCTTGACGCCGTCCGCGCCGTAGACCAGGTAGGCCAGCCCGCCCGCGCCGATCGACTGGGCGTACTCGACCAGCTTGTCGAAGAAGCTGCGGGGCTGCCCCGAAATCCCCTTGACCGGAATGGCCCGCACGACCCCGCCCTTCTCGAGCGTGGACTTGAACACCTTGAAGCCGGTGTTGGCGAACAGGGCGGAGGCGTCGCGGATCACGATGGGGTTGCGCAGGTCGGGCTTGTCCGACCCGTACTTCACCATGGACTCGGCATACGGGATGCGGCGGAACGGGGGCTTGTCCGAACTGACCTTGGAGAATTCCGTGAAGACGCCGTGGATGACGTCCTCCACCACCGCGAAGATGTCGTCCTGGGTGACGTAGGACATCTCGATGTCGAGCTGGTAGAACTCGCCGGGCGACCGGTCGGCCCGGGCGTCCTCGTCGCGGAAACAGGGGGCGACCTGGAAGTACCGGTCGAAGCCCGCGATCATGAGCAACTGCTTGAACTGCTGGGGCGCCTGCGGGAGGGCGTAGAAGTGGCCGGGATGGACGCGGCTGGGCACGAGGTAGTCGCGGGCGCCCTCGGGCGAGCTGCTGGTCAGGATGGGCGTCTGGAACTCGTTGAACCCGTGGCCGATCATGCGCCGGCGCAGGCTGGCGATGACGTGGGAGCGCAGCAGGATGTTGCGGTGGAGCGAATCGCGCCGCAGGTCGAGGTAGCGGTATTTGAGGCGGGTCTCCTCGGGGCCGGCCTCCTCGTCGGTTCCGGACAGGAACAGGGGTAGCGGCTCGCAGGGGCCCTGGACCTGGAGGGCGGCGGCCACCAGCTCGATTTCGCCCGTGGCCAGGCTCGCGTTGACGGTCTCGGGGTCGCGCATTTTCACGGAGCCGGTCACGGTGACAACCGTCTCGAGGCGCAGCTTCTGGCACTCCTCGAAATGGGGGCTTTCGGGATAGACGACAACCTGCGTCAGGCCGTAATGGTCTCGCAGGTCGAGAAAGAGCAGCTGGCCGTGGTCCCGCTTGCGGAAGACCCAGCCGGAGAGTCGGACTTCCTGGCCCGCCTGCTCCTTCCGGAGGGCGCCGCAGGTGTGAGTGCGATAGATATGCATGTGAATTTCCTTATGCGATATAGCGCCCCACTATAAGGGATGAAAGCAAGGAACGCAAGCGCGATGGAAACCGCGTCGCGGCGGAAATCACCCCGATCCTCGCCTGGGCGGCCCGACGCTAAAACCAGCGGCGCGCCACGAACGGGGCGGAGGCCAGAGCGGTGCAGACGGCCAGCAGCGCCCAGACATTGGTTATAAAGTACGGGACCACCATGAGCGCGACGCCCACGAAAAGGCAAAGCCCCTCCCGCTGCTTCCGGCCGTAGATGAAGTAGCCCACGCCCAGCGAGCCGAAAAGAACGCCCAGCAGGATCGTGCCGGCCGACAGCTCGCTCATGCCGGCGCCTCCGGCTTGCCTGCCCCGTGCCCGCAGGTCCGAAGGACCGCCTTGATGTCGGCGGGAAGCGGCGCCTCCAGGTCCAGCCACTTCTGCGTCCGGGGATGGCGCAGGCGGAGCCGGGCGGCATGCAGCGCCTGCCGGTCCATCCGCAGCCGCGCCCGGTCGGCTTCCGTCAGCGCCCCCCGGCAGAAGCGGAGAAAGAACTCGGGGTCCGCGCCGTAGACCTTGTCCCCCACCACGGGAAACCCGCAGGCCAGGAGCGTGGCCCGGATCTGGTGGAGCCGGCCGGTCGAGGGAAGCACCTCCACCAAACTGACGCCCCCGCCCTCCCAAAGGCGCCGGAAGCGCGTGTCGGCCCAGTCTCCCCCCGACTCGGCCGGCGGCACGCCCTCCACGAAAACCCGGCGCTTCCGGATGACCCCCGAATCCGACTCGCGCATCGCGCCGCTCGCCCGCCGCTCGTCCGGGAACAGCCCCTCCACCAGGGCCAGGTAGACCTTGTCCACTCTCCGGCCGGCGAACTCGGCCTGGCAGAGCTTGGCGGCGCGGACGTTTTTCGCCACCACCACCAGCCCGCTCGTCTCGCGGTCCAGCCGGTTGACCATCACCGGGGACTCGATCCGGCGCCGCGCCTTGAGCAGGGCCCAGAGCGTGTGGTTGAAATAGGAACCGCTCGGATGGCAGGGCAGGTTACCCGGCTTGTCGGCCACCAGCAGGTCGTCGTCCTCGAACACCACGCCGAAGCGCTCGTCCACGGGCGGCTCCTCGCGCCCTTCGAGCTCGGACTCCACCACGTCCCCGGCCGCCAGCACCCTGGCGGAATCCGCCGCCTGCCCGTTCACGCTCACGCGCCCGCGCCGGATGGTCTCGTCCCACGTCTCGCGCGAGAGATAGGTGAAGCGGCGGGAGAGGAAATCCAGCAGGGCTTCGGGGGCGGCGCCCGGCGGGATTTTAAATTGATTCCGGCGTTTCATGGTTTGATTCTGAGGGTAATGCCGTTATAATAAAAGGCCAAATGCAGCCACCACCGGTTCTATGACTCCTACCCCAGGCTCCCCCATGAGTTCGTCCCTCACCTTTCTCGGCGCCAACCGCAACGTCACCGGCTCCTCCACGCTCCTGACCTGCGGCGGCAAACGCCTCCTGATCGATTGCGGCATGGTCCAGGAACGGGCCCTGCAGTCGCGCAACTTCGATCCGTTCCCCGTCAAGCCCGCCTCCGTCGACGCGGTGCTCCTGACCCATGCGCACGTCGATCACTGCGGCCTGCTGCCCAAACTGGTGAAGGACGGCTTCCGGGGCCGGATCTACGCCACCGGGGCCACGGCGGAACTGGCCAAGATCGTCCTGCTGGACGCCGCCAAGGTGCAGGCGGAAGACGTGGCCTTCAAGAAGCGCCGCCATCTCAAGCAGGGCAAGCTCTCCCCCCACCCCTACGAACCGCTCTACACGGTCGAGGACGTGGAAACCGCCCTGAAACTCTTCGAGCCGGTCGACTTTTCGGCCGTCGTGCCGCTGGGCGACGGGATCGAGGCCCGCTTCCAGGTGGCCGGCCACATTCTCGGCGCCGCCGCGATCCGGATCGAATGGGGCTCGGGCCCGGATCGCCGATCCCTGCTCGTCTCGGGCGACGTGGGCCGCCGGAACATGCCGCTCGTGAAGGATCCGGACCCGTTTTCCCAGGCCGATTACGTGATCTGCGAATCCACCTACGGCGACCGCGAGCACGAGCCCGAGGAGGCCGCGGACGACGAACTGGCCGGGGTGATCCGGGACGCGCACCGGGCGGGCGGCAATGTGGTGATGCCCAGCTTCGCCGTGGAACGCACCCAGGACCTGCTTTACCGGATCAGCGCGCTGCTGCGGGCGAAGAAAATCCCGCCGACGCGCGTGTTCGTGGACAGCCCCATGGCCATCAACGTGACCGAGGTGTTCCGCCGCCATCCCGAACTGCTCGACGAGGAAACGCAGGCCCGGCTGCTCAAGGGCGACACCCCCTGCTCCTTCCCGGGCCTTTCCATGACCCGCACGGCGGACGAATCGAAGGCCATCAACGGGCTGGCGGGCACGTCGATCATCATCGCCGGCTCCGGAATGTGCACGGCAGGCCGGATCAAGCATCATCTCCGAAACAACCTGCCCCGGCCGGAAAGCACCATCCTCTTCCCCGGCTACCAGGCCAACGGCACGCTGGGACGCATCCTCATCGACGGAACGCGCGAGGTGCGGCTGTTCGGCGAAATCGTGCCCGTGAAGGCGACCATCCGGAAGCTGGAAGGCATGTCCGCCCACGCCGACCGCGTCGAACTGGTCCAGTGGCTTTCCCTGATCAAGCCCCCTCCCCGCACCCTGTTCGTGATCCACGGCGAATCCCAGTCGGCCGAAGCCTTCTCCCAGTACATCCAGGACCGGCTCGGCTGGAAAACCTTTGTCCCCGTTTATAAGGAATCGGTTGCGCTGGCGTAAGGGAAAAAAAAGGGGACAGGGCGAAGGGTTCAGGGTTCTGGGTTCAGGCAGACCAGTCGGACTTGTCGGACCGGTCAGACCGGTCCGACAAGAGCTTTGGCCGAACACCCACGCCCCTGAGGCGCGTCCCGCGGGCGCAGGAAGCTACCGCTTTTCGTTCAGGGCGGCGACGGCCTTGCGGTCCACCTTGCAGAAGGCCATGATGGCGGCGTGGTCGGCCTGCGTCTCGGGAAGCCCCTTGAGCTTGGCCTCCTTGAGGCGGGCGGCCAGGAGCAGCGAGAGGCTGAGCCCCGTGGTGCAGTCCCCGATGAACCGCTTGCGGCAGCCGATCGGATCGGAGGGGTCCCCTTCCGTGCGCAGCATGTGGCAATCGTATTCCACCACGCCCTTCCAGCCGGTCTGCTGGAGCGCCCAGAACATCTGGACCGTTTCCTTCAGCCCCTCGGGTCCCGTCAGGGGCGGGAAATCGTTGTCGAACTGCGCCTTGATCTGGCTGCCGAAATGCAGGAACGAGAGCTTGCCGCAGGCCACCAGGTAGCCCAGCGTCAGGACGCTGTTCATGAGGGCCATGCTCTCGTGCTGGAGCAGTTCGGGGTTGACGCCCCAGAAGGCGGAGTTGGTCAGGCGGGAATTGATGAACCCGACCGCATGGCCGGCCGTGGGCAGGAACATGTGCCCGCGGGGCTCGTTGGGCTTGGGCTCGATGGTGGCGCCCTTGTAGTTGCCGAACTTGTTGGCCTTGATGTAATCGGCCGCCGCGTTCAGCCCGTCGGCCAGCCAGTCGTAGACATGCGCCCAGTCCACCGTCACCGGCACCTCGAACCCGTCGCGCGCGACCCAGTAGGTGAAGTGCTGCGCCCCGAACAGGCGCCCGATGCGGATGGACCGCTGAACCTTGCGCACGGCGATGGCGCGGATCTTGCGGTCCGGGTTGGTCAGCCCGCCGTTGCGGAACATCGCGTGGCCGTGCAGGCAGCAGGTGGCCGTGTTGACGACCAGCCCCGCGTCCTCGACGATGCGCTTGAGCTCGCGCAGCTTCTTGTAGACGGCGCTGCCGCGGTCCTCGTCATCCTCGGGCCGGGCCGGATCCCACGGCACCAGGTCGTCGTCATGAAAGCTGGTGGCCTCGATCTGGCGGTCCGCGGCCGCGCCGGCGAGAAGCCGGGCCACGTCGAGCGAGTCGATCTTGGGCAGGACCGAGCCGCCGAAGGGATCGCTCAAGGGGTTGCCCACGCACCAGAAAGGCATGGAACGCAGCGTGCAGGGTCCGATATTGTAAGCTTTCAGAGACATCGACGCATCCTCCCAGTTGTTCCGACAGTCTAGCCTAACCGACTTGAAACGCAAGCGCGTTTGCACGTGCATTTTCTATTGACAAAGCGCGGCGCGGGTGCGACTGTTCCCAATATCAACTGGAGGTCGCCCATGCGCTACTCGTCCCTGTTCCTCGCGGCCGCCCTGGCATTCGCCACGGCTTCCGCGGCCTCGGCCGCGGAGGGCACCAACGCCGCCGACGCTGCCATCGCAGCCAAGGCGATCGAACTGGCCCCCACCAACGCCCCCACGCCGACCCGCCTCATCTCCCTCCACCGCTTCGTGCGCGACGAAATACGGCAGGTGCCCGCGCAATATGGCTGAGGAGGCAAGAGCTGCATCGCACCCAGCCGGGCGTTGGGTGAAAAAAAAGGCGATCAGCAATCACGCGCGGAACTTCTCGGGAAACTGCTTGGTGCGGCCGGGTTTCAGCCCTACATGCTGCGCCACGGCACCGGGCGGGACACCTACTACCTCATCCTGCTCCGGCTGAAGGACGATGAGGGCAAGGCGCTCGACGACGCACTGGGCGAACCCGCTTCCCGCGTCAAGGTGGGCCCCATGCAGATGGTGGCCTTGCCGGTGGAAGCCAAAGCGAAGATCGGCGCCGTCGAGGCGAAATACTACAACGCGGAACAGCAAAGCTGGACGGCCAGCATGGCTGTGGCCCGTTTCAAGTAAGTTCCCCTTCCCATGCATCCACCTGTACCGGAGCCGCGCGGCAGCTCCGGTACAGCTTTTTCTTTGCCTGACCGCCTGAATCGCTTGTTCTCAACACCCGCAACCAGAAGGAATCGTCATGAACCTGCGCGCCTCAACCTGGGCTGTCATCGTGGGATTATCGCTGGCCGGTCCGGCAGCCCTCCGGGCCATGACGTTCCATGGGACCGTCGAGATTCCCAAGGGCGCCGCGCCCGCCGATTTCACGGTCTGCCTGGAGCACCATGACGGCCGCGATCAGACGCCGCCCTCGACCTTCCTGCTGGAGCAGCCTCTCGTCGAGGGCGGGGCGTTCCACTTCGCGGTGCCCGACACGGCAAAGGAGTCCTACGCGCTCTTCGTCCGGAACGCCGCGGGCCAGGTTCTGGTCGGCTACCCCCACCTGAGCCGCAGCCGGAATTTCGGCTCCATTCCCCTCAAGCTCGACGCCGAGGCCTCGGGCCTCCTGATCGCGCCCGACGGGAAGCCCCTTCCCGACACGACCGTGCGTCTGGAGCGCAAGCTGGAAGCGAACTGCAGCCATTATCTCGACGCCGGCGAGACCAAGACCGACGCCACTGGCGCGTTCCTCTTCGGAGACCTGAACCACGGCCATTACAGGCTATCCGTCCAGTCGGACCGCTACACCCATCTCGATCACGAGATTGTGCTGGCCGGCGACCTGAACTATTCGGAAATCCGCCTGACGAAGGCGGCCTCCATCTCCGGCCGGGTGCTGCTGCCCGGCGGAAAACCCGCTCCAGGCGTCTCGGTGCGGGCCGACTCCCGGCCGCCGGTCACCACCGACGCCGAAGGCCGCTACCGGATCACCGGCCTCGGGCCGGATTCCTACAACCTCGTGGCCTCCACGGACACTCTGGCCGCGGAAGGGAACATCCGGACGAGGGTCCAGCTGAAAAACAGCGACGTTACCGCCCCCGACATCGTCGTGGCCCCGGTCGGCTCGCTGCGCCTTACGCTGAAGCCCGAACCCGCCGGGCGGCCTTTGCCCAAAACCATCACGATCAGCCTCTGGGCCAAGAACCGAAATAGCAGCTGGTCGAGCGAGTATTCGGCTCCGGTGACAAACGGGACGGCCTTGTTCTCAAAATTGCCTGCCGGGCTCTACCAGGTGAGGCTGTCCGACCAGGCCATGGGCGAAGCTCAATCAGAGGTGACGATCGCAAGCGGCTCCGAATCGGCCGCCTCGGTTGTGTTGCCCGAAGTATTCAGCCTGGGCGGGCGAGTGGAGTCCTCCGACGGCAAGCCGCTGCCGGAAGCCCGCCTCATGATCCAGGCCCCCCGGGGCCGGATGGGCAGTGGTTTCTACCGGCACGCCCAGAGCGGGGACGACGGAACCTTCACGGTGACGGGGCTGCCGCGGGGCGACATCGTGCTGACGATCCAATCCGAGAACAGGGCGCCCCTGACCGAGAAAATGACGATGACGGGCGACGTGACCGGCCGCCTGTTCAAGGTAATCGATGGCATGACCGTATCCGGCCGCCTCGTTGACGCCGCGGGCGGTCCCGTGGCGGATGCCGCCATCAAGCTGGAGCCGGTCCGGAGCAGCGGCGATTTCATGACGTACAGCTACAACAGCTCC
>JBIIYJ010000471.1:0-3267 GCA_044346855.1 Kiritimatiellia bacterium | reverse complement strand
CCTGATGTACTGGAACGAGTGGCTCATGCCCGACCGCGAGAGCGCGCCGATCGAGGCGATGTACAAGGCCGACGATGTCAGCGGGCTGCTGCTCCACCCCATGGCCGACCAGCTGGCGCAGAAAAAAGGAACGGACAAGGGCATCCGCGACACCTACTGGGAAAAGACGAAGGACTGGCGGGGCAACAAGAGCTTCTACCGCTCCGGCTTCAACTACGTCATGAGCACCATGAACTTCAACCACTCCGCCGCCATGGGCGCCCTGCTGGGCGGCGCCATCATCGGCAGCGAGCGCGCCATGGCCGACGGGCGGCACGGCATGGAGTTCTGGCCCCTGCGCACCTGGAGCTGGTTCGACGGCACCACCCAGGAGTCGATCGACCACTACTACTTCGCCATCACCCTCACGGCCCAGAAAATGGTGGCCGACTTCGGGCCCACTCCGTTCGACCGCATGGTCGGCCGCACGATCCTGCGCAAAAGCATCGACGAGCTGGCGGGCGCCTACCACCCCGGCCTCCGCCGCTTCATCGCCGGCGCCTCGCGCACCGCCCCGGAACACCTCTTGTGCACGCAGGACGGGCTCTACCACATCGCCCACACGCTCAGCCGCTCGGGCGCGCTGCGCGACCTGGAAGCCGCCGACGCGGACGGCAAACGCACCCGCCACGGCATGCCCGTGATCGGCCACGAGGTCGCGCCCGACCATATCGCCCGCCAGACCCTGCAGGGGCCCTGGGCGCCCGAATGGATCGCGGACAGCTTCGACAACAAGCCGTTCCCCTGGCAGATGACCTGCACCTACAAGGTCTGGGGCGGTCACATGACGAACCCGTTCATGAAACGCACCTTCCTCGGAACCCACTACGGCCTCTACAGCGTCAACGGCCAGATCGGCTTCGTTCCCGTCATGGCCCAGTGGCGCCGCGCCCCGGAACAGGTCACGGACATGGAGCAACTCGGCACGATGCAGATGCGCTTCGGCGTGAACGACACGCGGATGGCCAACGACGCCCCCGGCTGGATCAAGACCTACGGCGACCAGGCGGCCCTCCAGCACCGCGGGAAGCTGCTCGTGGTGGCCAGCCCCTGGCACCACCTCGGCTGGGAGAAGGGCGCCACGAACATCCAGGAAACCATCGCCCTCTTCAACTACCAGCCGACCGCGACCTGGTCAGTCGTGATCGACGGAAAGCCTGTGACGTCCCTGCCCGCCACGGCCAAGGCCGGCCAGAAGATCGCCCTCCACGACGGCGTCACCTACATCGGCATCACCGCCCTGCCCGCCACCGACCTCGGCCGGGACGCGGAGGTGGTGCTGCGCGAGGGGACTGGCCAGACCTATTTCGAAACCAAGACTCTCAAGCCCGCCCTCTGCATCGACAGCGTCCTCTATCGCGGCAAGGTTCCGTTCGACCTGGCGGACACCTCGCGGCTCGACCGGGCCTATTGCGGTTTCGCGGTGGAATTCGCCGACGCCGGCGAGTACAAGGATTTCGACGCGTTCAAAAAGCACCTGGCCGCCACCCGCGTCACGCTGACCGAGGAGCCGGCCAAGGCGCTCGTTCACGCAACCTACCTCAGCGGCGACGACAAGCTGGAGCAGGGCGTCTTCACGACGCACGCCGACCAGGCCACGCTCGACACCTGTTTCGCCTACCAGCGGATCAACGGCGAACCCGCGTATCTGCCGAAAGGAATCGACCGCGACACGCCCCTCGCCCAGCAGGGGGTTACAGGCCGGCTGCAGAAAAACGGGGCGACGCTGGAGACGGCCGAAGGGGCCATGTCCTATCTGCAGTGCGATTCCCGGCAGCGCATCACCGCGGGCGACAATCCCTTTTCCGATCCGACGCCGTGGAAGCTGACGACGCCCGGCGGCGCGGTGCTCGAGGCGGACGGCGCGGCCGGCATGCTGCGCGCGACGATCTTCGAGGCCAACGGCCGCGTGGAAATCGACTACGCGCTCGCCGACGGGCAGGCCGGGAAACCCGGGCTTGCGAAGGCGCTGCTGCTGAGCGGCCTTGCCGACCCGAAGGTGTTCCTCAATGGCAAACCTTGCTCGGGGCTGAAGCCCTCAACGGTCGGCGGCAAGCCTGGCTGGGCTATTCCTCTTCCCAATTAGGAAGGGAAACAAACCGGTTTCTATCAAAACACGCCGGTTTGTTCCCTGAAAACTTGTTTTCAGCACCATTCTATGCGACACTAGTTGCATTAACGGAGGCTGTACCATGGGCAAGCTGAACATCGAACTGTGTCCCGAAACCGGGATCTGCTCCATCGTCAAGGGCGACGGGACCAAGATTGACCTCATGCCGGACGAAGTCGCCGGCATCCGCAACATCACCGACCCCGAGGCCGTCAAGAAGGCGATCGCCGAAGTCGATGAATCATTCGCCAAGACGCTCGACGCCAAGGACCTTGCCCAGGTGACCAAAGAGCTGGGGTGAGATTCAGGGTTCGGGGTTCGGGGTTCGGGGTTCGGGGTTCGGGGTTCAGCCCGATCCGCTATCAGCTATTCTTCCAGCCAGGCGCGCAACAGAGAGATTAGGGTAAAGATTACGGTAAAGACGACCGACCAGGCGAATTTGCCGTCGAATAAAATCGACTCTGCGGCTTCCCGCTGTTCTCTCTGGGGCTGAGGGGCCTCCTGCGTTGGAAGCTGAGCCAGGCTTCTCGCTGTCGCTATCGGGATCGCTATCGCTATCGATCATGCGACTGTCGATACCGATTCCGATACCGACAGCGACCCCTCATCCCTCCCTCTCATCCATCCCTCTCATCGTCTTGCATTTGATCGGAGAGATTAGGGTAAAGATTACGGTAAAGACGACCGACAGGCATTCTTTTTTCGCTATTCGCTATCAGCTATCAGCTATTCCCAAGCCGGAACACGCGCGTGGCTGGAGCCGTCAGGGTGAACTCGATGCGCTTCAGCCGCCGGCCGACTGGCTTGCCACTGACCACATCCGTGACGTCGAAGGCCCCGGGCAGTTCGATGCGCTTTCGCCCGACCTGCGCGGAATGCAGCGCCACCAGCCCCTTGTCGGCCATCAGCACATCATTGCTGTCGCAATAGACATGCGCCCCGGCCAGCCGCGCCAGGTTGCGCCACAGGCTCGCCGGCAGCGGCACGGCCGCCGAAAACACCGACTGCCAGCCTGCCATCTCCTTGATCGCCAGGCCTGCCTCCAGCCGTCCGCCCTTGGTCCACGCCTGCCCCAGCCGCACCCCGTCCTTCGGGAACAGCAGCGGCCCGTACGCCAG
>JBIIYJ010000344.1:0-5420 GCA_044346855.1 Kiritimatiellia bacterium | reverse complement strand
GAGGGGTTTAGGAAGCCAAGCCAGCCGCATGAAAGAGAGATTACGGTAAAGATTACGGCAAAGATGATCGATTTTCGTTCCGCTATTCGCTCTCAACTATTCTGCAGGGGACCTTGCGCAAACAGCCACTCATCCCTCCCACTCGTTCCCACTCATCTCTTAGTCGTCACTCTTAGTCGGTTCTCCTAGTCGGCTCTCAAGCATCGTTCCCACTCATCCCTCCCACTCATCTCTCCCTCTCATCCCATCCAACGTCTCCACCGATCCGATGCCTATGGCTCGGCAGCGCCCAGGCCACGGGTCAGGAGACCCGTGCCACGCCATTCGCAATAAGGACTGAAGGAGCTGAGGGTTCAGGGTTCCGCCTCAACAGCACCCAGGCCACGGGTCAGGAGACCCGTGCCACGCCATTCGCAAGCTATCAGCTACGACTAATCGTCACAACACAAACAGGCCGGCCATCATGGCGACGAACAGAAGGCCCAGGAGGATCTTGCTCGGGACCAGGTGGCGGCGGCTCCACGTCAGCATCTTCTCGGTCTTCAGCCCGTAATAGGCCAGGCCGAACACACCCGCAAGCGGGGTGATGAACATCACGTTGTACAGCAGCAGGAGGGCCCACTCCCGGGCCGTCCCCAACCCACTGCGAAGGACCACCACCAGGGTGGGGATATACACCTGCCCGGTGCAGACGCTCTCGATCACCGTCACGGACGCCCCGATCAGGAACCCCGCCGCCAGCAGCCCGCTGGTCTTGAGCCGTGTCCGCATGATGCCGTGAATCCGCCGCTTCAGCGAATCCGGCATCTGGAGCGTCACATCCTCCGCCTTCCCGCTCCGGCGGAAGCGCCACGCGTCGCGGAACGACAGGAACGCCAGCACTCCCAGCACCGCCAGCATGCCGTCGCGCAGCACCCGGCGGACGAGCGGAAACGCGTCCAGCGTGTGGATGGCCCGCAGCAGACCGAACCCGAGCGCGGTATACACCAGGAACGAGGCGAGGCAGAAGGCCAGCCCCATCATCAACAGCCCGCGCCCCCGCACCTTGGCAATGGTCAGCAGGCTCATGAAAAACACGAGCGTGGACATAGCGCAGGGATTGACCCCGTCCAGCAGCCCCCCCGCCACCACGGCGGCCAGCGCAAAGGTTCCGGCATTCTCGGCCGCCAGGGACATTCCCTCCTCCATCTTCACCCGGATCGGCTCGGGCGCCCGCCAGGCCGGATCGAGCCGCTCCTCCACGCACCGCTCCACCCGGTCGGGCAACCCCCTCTTGATCGCCTCGATCCCGTTGAAGGGATAGGTGTAATCGACCACCATGGAGACCGGCTCGTTGCGATCCTGCGTGCCCAGCCGCTTCTGGTAGGCCACCAGGAGCACCATGTTGCTCGTCAGGCTGACATCGTGACGGTCGATCCGGTAGAAGCCCTGGAAGCGCGACTCCAGCACCGGCATCACCTCGTCCTTCACGATCTTGCACTCGGGGCAGCCGGGCTCGAAGAAAAAGTCGATCACCACCGGCGGCGGCTCGTTCGTCTCCGCCCCCGCGCCCGCGGCGCCGGCCAGGGCCAGCACCGCCAGGAACCCCCTCATGAAAAGCCGTTTCATTCGCTTTCCTTCTCCAGGCGGAAGGGCACTTCCACCTCCTCCATGCCCGCCATGTCGGTATGCAGGGTCAGGAACTTGCCGTCCAGCCCCGCGCCCGCCCCGATCCCGCTGACCGCCACCCGGTAGCCGTTCGCGCCCAGCGCCGACACCTCGGCCCGGATCCCCTTCTCCGGCGTCTCCACGTCCAGCAGCTTGAACGGCTTGCCGCCCCGCCGCCGCAGCGCCACGTAGCGCACGCCCCCGCTGCCCGCGCCCGGCCGCAGCAGGATGGCGGGCGGCACGACCACCACCTCGCTATCCACCCGAACGCCGGCCGGCAGCTCAAGCCTCGGATAATCCGGCAGGTCCGTCAGCAGCGTCACCCGCCCCGCCAGCGCGCCGGGGGGAAGCGGCGGCTTCGTCCGCACGCGCACGGTCCCGCCCGTGCCGCTGGCATCCGGCTCCCACGCCACGGTCATCCAGCCCGCCGAGGCCACGGCGTTCGTCACCTGGAAAACGCCGCCAGTCACCGACGTCACCCGCGCCGCCTGCTCCGCCGCCGCCGTCTCGTCCAGGTTGCCGAAGTCGATGCGGTCGGGAATGGCCTGCAGCTCCGCGGTGGCCGTGCCGGTCAGCTGGATCTGGAAATAGGGCGCAACCGGATCGTTCGAAATCACGTAGATGCTCTTCTTCTGCGGACCCATCCGGCCGGCCAGGGAGAGCCGGATCCGGAGGTCGGCCGAGCCGCCCGCGGGAATCGTCTCCGCCGTCAGCGCGTAGGTCGCCCCGCAGCAGACCCGGATGCGCTCGACGACGAGGGGCGCGTCGCCTGTGTTGCCGAGCCGGAACACGTGCTCCACCTCGCGGTGGTTCGGGACCGTCCCGAACGCCCACTCCTTCTCGCAGTCCAGCCGCGGCCCGGCCGCCCCCGCCAGGCCCGCCCAGACCGCCAGAACCGCCGCCGTCATCCCGCTCGCAAGCCTCATGGCGCCCCCCCGCTCCCTCTTGTACCTATTTTAGAAATAAGCGCCTGTTGCGCCGCCTCCCGGTCGGGGGCCGGGGCCCAGGGGTCGAACGCCGCCTCCGGCGCCCCCGCCTCCTTCAGCAGCCCCCAGGCGGCGACCCGCACGCCCAGGTCCGGATGGGCCAGCGCCGCCAGCAGCTTCGGGGTGAATACGGCGCCCGCCTCGCGCACGCCCCGCGCCGCCTCCGCGCGGACGGCGGGATCCGCATGGCCCAGGAACGCAAGGAAGTCGCTCGAGAAGGCCGGCCGGTCCCGCTCGCCCCCGGCGGCGGCCCGCACGGCGTCCAGCTGCCACAGCGACCCCAGGCCGGGCGCCGGCTCGCGGTTCTCGGGCCGCAAGGCCGGCTTGCGGGCCTCCTCCAGGAACCGGAGAAAATCCTCCAGCGGCTGGTAGCCAAGCCGGTCGGCCGCGATGCGGCCGGCGGGGTCGATGATCACCGTGCGCGGGATGGAACTGATCTGGAACGCGGAGGCGGTCCGCACGTCCCGCTCCACGTCGACCTTCAGGCAGACCAGATCCTTCAGCGCCTCCGCCGCCCGGGGCGTCTCATACACCTCGCGGTCCAGCTTCCCGCACCAGGTGCAGGATTCCGAATAAAAGTCGATCAGCAGAGGGGTCTTCCGCTCCAGCGCCAGTTTCAGCGCCCCGGCATAGGAATTGGTCCAGGCCACTTCCGCCCCCGCCGCCGTCCCGCCCCGCAGAAGCGCCGCCGCCAGCACCAGGATGAATCCGCGCGCCCTCATTTCGACTCCTTCGCGGGCTGGCGGGCGTTGATGTCGGACAAGCCCTCATGATCGTCCACGAACGTCTTCTTCGGCGTGAACGCCCGCTCCTTCAGCGCCGCCTCGTAGGCCTTCTGGATGGCGGCGGCCCGCACCTCGTCCGGGACCGCCTTCGTCAGCGCCACGACGGTATTGGTGCGGGCCCGGACAACGCCGCCGGCCACGTCCAGCTCAAGGCGCCCGATCTTCTTGCCCTTGTCGGTGATCGCCACGCCGACCGCCTGGTTCAGCGTCAGCGCTTTCGCCGAGGACTGCTTCACCCGGCCCCCGACCGCGACGTTGATCTCGTAGAACAGGTTCGCCAGGTTCAACATCGTCTCCTCGTCGGCGAACGCCAGCAGGACCACCACGTCCGATTTCTTCCGCAGCTCGGGCAGGTAGCGGCCCAGCGCGGTGTCGGGCGGCAGCAGGGCCAGCCCCTTGCCCAGCTCGCGCGCCGGCAGGCTGTCGTCCATGACGCCGATGATCCCGACCCGCGTGCCGTCCTCCAGCGCAACCACCACGTAGGGCGCCACCACGGGCTCCCCCTTCGCATCCACCAGGTTGGCGGACACAAGGCGGTCGCACTCCTCGCGGAAGGAGGCAAGCACCTCGGGGGCGAGCCGCGCCTCCCGGTGGCCCAGGTTCACGGCGTGATAGCCCATCCGGGCGTAGCCCCTGAGAATGAACCGCGCCTGCAGCACCTCCCAGTCGCGCCCGCCGGCAGTGAAGTCGCCCGCATCCACCAGGATCCGCGGGCCGGCCGGCAGTTCCCCAAGGTAATGGGCCCGCCGCGCGATGCCCCCCTCGTTCCCGCCCTCGCATTCGCACGGGAAAATGTAGCCCTGCGTGTCGCAGGTGTAGAGCACGGTCAGCGGACGCGCCTCGGGCGCCGGGGCCGGGCCCCCGTCCCGGCAGCCGGGGGCGACCGCCAGCAGCAGCGCGGCCGCCAGCGGCAGCACGACCCTCTCAATGCATCGCGGCATAGGCGAAAATGTTGACATTGATCTCCTGGCTGTTCTTGATTTCGTTTCCGCCGCAGCAGCAGCAGCCCTTGACGTTGCCCGTGTCGTTCAACCCCTCGGAGGTGTAGACCATCACGATCCGCCCGTCGACCTCGAGCCCCTGCAGCAGGGCGGTTCCGCCGTGCTTGAGCTTGATGGCGGCGATGTCGTAGACCGTGTGGAACATGGGATGCGTCATGGGTATCGACTTGAGCGGCGTGTCGGGAAAGATCCGCACGATCTCCCGCCGGAAGGCCTGCGCCCATTCGTTGCACGAGCAGCCCGACGAGGCCAGCAGGAACCCGCCGCGCAGGAGGAACTCCTTCAGGTTCTGCCGCTCCGCCTCCTGCAGCGTGAAGGTCCCCTCCCCGGTCATGACGGCGAACGGAAAATCGAACACCTGGCGATCCGCCAGCCGGACCGGGGTGAACTGCCCGTCCGCCTCCAGCGTGGTGTTCGTCCTCACCGTCTCCAGGAACTTCGGGCTGAAACACACCGAACTTTTCGAGCCGGCGTAAATCCAGTTGGCGCACTTGAGCAGGTCGTCCCGCACCGGACCGCCCTGCGCCGCCCCCCGCTCGCTCACCACCACCGGCTTGCCCCGGTTGGTCGCCGCCGCCCAGTCGACCGGCTTCTGGAACACGTCGGACAGCGCCGCCTGCTTGGCCCCCTGCGGCTCCGCGGCCCCCGCCAGCCCGGCCAGCACCGCCAGGATCGCTCCCGTCACCAGCGTTCGTTTCATGGTTCCTCCTGGGCGCGGCGGAAATACTGGAGGATCAGCGGGCGGTACTCCTCCATGATCGCCTCGCCGGCGGGCAGCTCCACCTGCGGACCGCCGCTCCGCTTCTCCACCCGCTCCTCCGACCCCATCGCAAAACGGGACACCGCCGGATCGGGCAGCGTCTGCTCGGCCTCCCCGCCCCGCCCCATGCCCGTCGTGGCGCGGGCCTTGGGCCCGTTCAGTTCGGACGACCCGTACAGGCCGAAGGGCATGCGGGCGGAAGACCCGCCGCTGTCGCTACCCTGCCCCATGCCGCCCGAGC
>JBIIYJ010000343.1:0-5426 GCA_044346855.1 Kiritimatiellia bacterium | reverse complement strand
CGCCCCGCCGCCGACGTCCGGCTGACGCGCCATGTCCGCAAGGCGGGCTGCGCCTCCAAGATCGGCCAGGCCGACCTGCTCCGCATCCTGTCGCGCCTGCCGCCGGTCAACGATCCCAACCTTCTGGTGGGCCTCGCGGCCGGCGACGACGCGGGGATCTACCGGATCGACGACAAGACGGCGCTGGTCCAAACCGTGGACGTCTTCACCCCCTGCGTGGACGACCCGGAGCTCTTCGGCCGCATCGCCGCGGCCAACTCGGTCAGCGACGTCTACGCCATGGGCGGCAGGCCCCTGACGGCGCTTTCCATCGTGGCCTTCCCGATCGACGACCTCGACGGCGCGGTCATGGAGGCGATGCTGAAGGGCGCGATGCGGACGCTCGACGAAGCCGGCTGCGCCCTCGTCGGGGGGCACAGCATCCAGGACTCCGAGATCAAGATGGGCTTCGCCGTCACCGGCCTGATCGCCCCGGACGCCGTCATCCGGCGCGCCGCGGCAAAGCCGGGCGACGTCCTCGTCCTGACCAAGCCGCTGGGCACCGGCATGATCGCCTTCGCGGCGCAGATCGGTCGCGCCTCCGAAGCGGTTCTGCGGGAGGCCGGCGAGTCGATGGCCACGCTCAACCGGACCGCCGCGGAGGCCATGCAGCGCCACGGCGCCAACGCTGCCACGGACATCACCGGGTTCGGGCTGGCGGGCCACCTGGTTGAAATGGCGCGGGGAAGCGGCGTGTCCATGGAGATCGGGCTCGGGCAGCTTCCCGTCTTCCGTGCGGTTCCCGCCTGCCTGGAGCAGCAGATCCTCTCGGGCGCCGTGGAGCGCAACCAGGACTATGCCATGGGCTGGATCGTGGCGGACGCCCCCGAGGCCCCCGCCCAGGCCGTCCTGTACGACCCCCAGACCTCCGGGGGCCTTCTGGTGAGCCTTCCCCCCGGGCGGGCCGACGACTATGTCGCCGACCTGCGCGGCCGCGGCCACGCGGCCGTTTCGGTCGTGGGACGCGTCCTGGAGGCCAGCCCCTCCCCCCGCGTCTTCGTGCGCGGCGACCGCGTGGCCAACCTCCACGGGCTGCAGGATCTGACATGAGCGCCGGCGCAACTCCACCCGGGCTTCTCCAGCCCCACATCCACCCCGAGGTGCTGATGATGATCAGCACGGCGGGCCACGTGGACCACGGCAAGACCCGGCTCGTCATGAACCTGACCGGGTGCCAGACCGATCGCCTGAAAGAGGAACAGGAGCGCGGGCTGACCATCGAGCTCGGCTTCGCCCCCTGCTTCCTGGGCGACAACCTGTGCGTCGGCATCGTGGACGTGCCCGGCCACGAGCGGTTCGTGCGTACGATGGTGGCGGGCGTCTCGGGAATCGACCTGACGGTCCTGATCATCGCCGCGGACGACGGCATCATGCCGCAGACCGTCGAACACCTCCAGATCATGGAGCTGATGGGCGTGCGCCACGGCATGGTGGCGCTGACCAAGATCGACTTGGTCGACCCCGCCCGGGTTACGCAGCGGACGGCCGAAATCGCCGAGTTCCTCAAGGGCACCTTCCTGGAGGGGTCGCCCATCTGCCCCGTTTCCTCCGAAACCGGCGAGGGCTACGCGGAATTCTACGGCTGCCTGGTCGGGCGCATCAAATCCCTGCAACGGCGGCCTGGCAGCGGCGTCTTCCGCATGCCCGTGGAACGGGTCTTCACCCAGCAGGGGTTCGGCGAGGTTGTCACCGGCATCCCCGTGGCCGGCTGCATCCGGATCGGGGACGCGGTCTCGCTCACGCCCGGGGGCCAGACCGGCCGGGTGCGCGGCGTGCAGTGCTTCGGGCGCGATTCCAGGGAAGGCCAGGCCGGCCAGTGCCTCGCCTTGAACGTGCCTGAATGGGGCAAGACCCCGCCGGTGCGCGGGCAGGTCATGGTGCCGCCCGGCTACCTGCCCGCGGCCACCCAGTTTCACGTGCGGATCAAGGCCGTCCCCCGGCTCGACCCTCCGCTGCGCCACGCGGAAGAGGTGCAGTTCCACACGGGCACGGCCGAATCGCCCGCCCGGATCTTCCTGCTGGAGGACAAAACGCTGCCGGGCGGGGGAACCATGCTGGCGTCGGTGGTGACGGACCGGCCTCTGGCGGCTGCGCCCGGTGACCGCTTCATCCTGCGGCGGGCCGCCACCATGACGACCGTGGCCGGCGGCCGGATCCGACTGACCTCCGCGGACGCGCTCCGCCCGAGGCGCCAGGTGGTGCTGGCGCAATTGACCGACTGGGAAACGTTTTTCGCGGGGATCGACCCCGACAGCACGGACGGCATCCGGCGCCGGGTGGAGTATGCGGTCCGTCAACGCGGCGCTCAGGGGGCGACCCTGCTCGAGGCGGCTCGCGACGCGATGCTGCCCGCGGAGTCCGCCCAGTCCGATCTGGTCGCCCTACGCGATTCGGGACAGCTCCTGGAACCCAAGAGCGGAACTTTTTTACACGTGGATAATTTCCGAGCCTGCCGCGTCGAGATCGAAAGCCGGCTGAAAAAGGCGCGCGACGAGGAGCATCGGCTGAATCTCCCCGTCAGCGAATGCCGGCAGGGGCTCGCCTGGTCCGCCGTCGTCTGGTCAGCCGTGCTGCGCGACTTGGAAAAGAGCGGCCGCATCGGGGTGCAGGGCGACATGATCCTGCTGCAGGCGAACGTGGACGGGCTGTCCGATCCCGACCGCGAACTGGCAGCACGGCTGCTCGCGCTTTACGAGGAAAGCGGCTATCACTCGCCCCGCCCCGACGAGCTGCCCGAGCGGCTGGCCGTAACGGCCCCCGCGGCCGGGCGCATGCTCGACTTTTTGCTGCGCCAGAAGAAACTGGTGAAGGTGGACGACAACGTGGTCCTGGCCTACACCCATTACAAGACGGCGCAGGATCTGGCGGTCGAAACCATCAAGCGTGACGGGGTGCTGAACTCGCCGGCCTTCCGCGACCGGTTGCAGACCACGCGGAAATATGCCATGGCGATCCTGGACTTCATGGACCGGCAGCGCATCACGATGCGGGTCCTGAACGATCGAAGGCTGATGTCGGGCTATGAACGCAATCTGCTTTGATCGCCTGTTGGTTGACACGGCCGCGGCCGCGGGATACTCTATTCCTCCATGAAACGATCCCACGAAAAAGGGGCCCGGCTCGCGGGCGGCCTGGCGCTGGCCGCCGCGCTTGTCCTCCTGGGAGCGGGTCTGCGCCGGCAGCACGCCCTTTACGATGCGGGAACGGCCGAATTCGGGATCGACCAGGTGGCCACCAACATCAGCGAGCGGGCGATGGTGATCGACGCCACGTTCGGCGGGGTGGAGCGCCGGGCCAACGGGCTGCTGTATTCAACCTACGACCGGACCGTCCCGAAAACCAAGCAAAGCTGCCCCACCTGACTATGAACCATCCGGGAGCCGGGTCGGCTTCCAAACGGGTCACCTGAATCATGCCTCTTTTCCATACCCGTCCCCCATCCCTTGAGCCCGCGCCCGCCAAACGGCGCTGGGTCCAGTTTGGCGCCCTGGCCGCGCTGCTGAGTTCGTGGGGCCCCCAGGCGAAAGCCTTCTGCCTGCCGGTCATGAACTGCCATTCCTGCGCCCTGGCCTGGTTCGCCTGCCCGATCGGCGTGCTCATCCATTTCGCGGGATTCCGGGTATTCCCCTTCCTGGCCCTGGGAACCCTTCTCCTGATCGGGGTCCTGTTCGGCCGCCTGCTTTGCGGCTGGGCCTGCCCGATGGGACTTCTGCAGGACCTGCTTTTCCGCTTGCCGGGGCGCAAGATCGAACTGCCGCGCTGGACCGCCTGGATCAAATACGCGCTGCTGGTCATCATGGTCGGGCTGCTTCCGTTCCTGTGGGGCGAGACCACGCTCGCCTCCTTCTGCCGGATCTGCCCCACGTCCGCCATCCAGGTGACGCTGCCCGGCTTCTTCACCGGAGCGATCAAGAGCGTCAGCCCCATGGTCGCGCTCCGACTCGCCATCCTGGCGGGGGTGCTGGCGCTGGCCATCGTCAGCAGTCGCTCCTTCTGCCGCGTCATGTGTCCGATCGGCGCCCTGTTGGCGCCGCTGAACTATTTGTCGTTCTGGAAAGTCAATCCCCGCAAGGATAACTGCCTGACCTGCGGGGCATGCGACAAGGCCTGCCCGACCCGCGTGGTCCCGTCGACGCGCCTGAAAGAGGGTATTCCGGCCAACCGCACGGCGGATTGCGTCGTGTGCCATGACTGCATAAAGCGTTGCGGGCGCATCGGAAGGACATCCGAGGCGCCCGCAAAAGGTGATTCCGGTACCGGCAAGGGGTAGGACGTCTTACTTGATCGTCTTCAGGTCGAAGGTCATCGACCGGCCTAGCATCACGTCCTTGTATTCCATATACACGACAGCCTTGTACCGCCCTGGTTTGGCCACTTCACCGAAGTAGCCGCCTCCGCCTCCTCAGGTGGGGCACAGCTTTTCCAACGACTCGCGTCGGCTGACAATAGGTTCGTCCGCGTCATCGAGCACATAGATGCGGGCGTAGCCCGGCATCCGCTTGGCAACCGTCTTGCCTTTGACGACGGAAATTTCCATGAATTCGGCGGTCACGCGGAACGGGATGTCGCCCGCCTTCCAGCGCTTCAATTCCGCAGGCGACAACGCGCGCTGCGAGGCGTTGGCCGTAAACAGGTACTTCTCATTTTCGTTCTTGCCCGGGATTTCAGTCTTGAATGCAGCGATCTGTTCGTCCGTCAGGATGTCCTTGCGGATGGGGCCATTGTTACCGAACGCGCTGGAAGTCTTGGAGGTGGAAACCGAGGCGGGGGCAGAGGCCGGAGCGGGAGCCGGCTTTTCAATCGAAACCGGGGCGGCGTCGGCGGCGGGCTGCCCGCCGCTCTGCTCGTTCACAAACGCGCGATCCGATTCCGAGAGGTATTGGAGTCCCACATCGAACGTCTTTCCGTCCGCCTTGCGGAGGGTGACGGTGGAGTTCCGGTGGCCCGCGTAGTCGGCCTCCAGCTTGGTCCCGGCCGTGCTGGTCCACGTGCGCCCGGAGGCGACCGCGGCGGTCAGCAGGACAGCCAAGAGCCAGGACACTCGCAAGAAGCGGGTTACTTCTTTCATGACGTGAAAAATGTCATAACCGGAACTCTTTGTCTATCAAAAAGCATTCTTTTTCCCCGGCCAGGGGCGCATTGCAGTTTAGTCGTGATTATGCCAGTCTAGTGCGAAGCCGATTTGGAGTGCGGCGGCCTGCCCTGAGCCTGTCGATGGGCTTGACGCCGCTTTGGCTGGCACCGACTGGACGCGACATCAACGACTGGGCGCCGCGTTAAGCCGACTCGCTCAGGCAGGCCTATCGAAGCGCGCGGGGCAGCCGCATCGCAGAAAGCGGCGTCAAGCCGCCGCACTCCAAATTCAGGATCTGTCGATCCCGACGAAA
>JBIIYJ010000092.1:0-17099 GCA_044346855.1 Kiritimatiellia bacterium | reverse complement strand
GCGGATCGAGCCTATGTCGACCTGGAGTTTTTAGCGGACCTGAATAGCCGAGGCATCCTTTTTGTTTTGCGACCCAAGATCAACATGCTTTTCCATACTGTCCGAAAACTCCCCTCCTCGGGTAAGATTCTGCGCGATGTGCTCGTTCGTCCTGCGGGTGTGGGTACAGCGAAAGCCTACAAAGGCCTTTTGCGCATGGTCACCGCGCTTGTCGAAATCGAGGGGGTTGAACGCGAAATGACCTTCATCACCAACCATCTGGAGTGGTCGGCACGCACCGTTGTGGCGCTTTACCGGGCTCGGTGGGCGATCGAGACCTTCTTTAAGGAACTCAAGCAGACCCTTCAGCTTCGGGACTTCGTGGGCACCAACGAGCAGGCGGTCAAATGGCAGGTCTGGACAGGCTTGCTGATGCATCTGCTGTTGCGCTTTCTGCGCCATGTCTCGCGCTGGGGGCACAGTTTCTCGCGGTGCGTCGGCATCGTACGCAACGCCCTCTGGGTCAAGGTGCGCCTGACCGAGTTGCTGCACTTCTATGGGACAGCCGGTGGCCCGCGTTGGACCTGGCCCGTCCCCAAAGAGCGGTTTTTGCCAGGGTTTGAACGGTGGATACGCGTTCCTATGGGACAGCCGGGCTGATTTCATGCGGGAGAAAGACCCGCTTGGTGAAATAATTCGAAGAAATTTCAGCACAGCCACTTCGGGGCTTTGACCCGAACCACCGATATTCCCTCGATATTCCGAGCGGGTTACGGTAGATTTTGCCTCCTAACTCACGCTATGGGATGGCAGTGAAACGAATTCACAAACCGCGGATCGAAGTATGTTGCGATGAGCTGTAAGCTTGATCCAAATGATATAAATCGAAGAACACTCTCTTTCGACAGTTGGAGCTTTCCGTATTACCAACCAGTTGATGATAAATTTACCTCTGACCAAAAAGATTTAAATGATCTTGGCTTTACGAATGGAGAATATATTGTTGCAGAGGTAATGTCGGCAGGAGCACTAAATACAACGGGTATTAGTCCCTCCGATCCTGCTACAGCAAAATTCAGGGGCCGTACGATAGTTTTTCGAAATGGAAACAATAGCACAATAAGCCATGAACTTGTTCATGGTCTGGGAATGGCTCATCTTTGTGGACATCGCGATTATACCGGGTCGCAAACATGTTTAATGCACTATGGCCATTTTTGGCTACTTAAAGCTGACGGAACGCTCGACAGATGGATACGGGGCGCTCCTGGACTTCAATTGTGTCCTGAACATATTCGTGCATTAAGGAACACAAAGCTTGAAGATGAATCAACATCAAGAAAACTAGATTGGTAAAGGAGCTGTCATGAGACTGATAAGTGTCTTAATTGGTATTAGCTTGATCGGCCATGTATCGATCAAAGCGGAAGAGGTCATTTCTGTTGATGCAGCCGATGTTAAGATTCAATCTGCTACTAAGGCATTCAAAGGACTACCGTTTTATGTTGCTGTTGAAGTGACAAACAATAAAAAGAATAACGTATTAATTCCAAAATGGAATCCGGTCGAAACTCATCTTCCTATAATGATGATCTTCAAATCACAAGATGGTAAGATTTACTCGACTGAAATTGATCGGTATGGATTCATTGTTGGTGAACTAGATTCTGCAGAAGGATCTCCGCAGCCTATTTTTAAAGAAAAATGGGATTTGCCGAATGGGGCAAAAGTAAGATCTGTTGTCAATATGGCACCATCTATAGAAAAGCTCAATTTGCCATCTGGAAACTATCGTGCAAACTACAAAATATATTTAGATCCAAACAAGCAACTCTCCTCATCAGCAGAATCGATTGTAGTATATTCTGCCCAACCGATTTCGGAATTAGCAGTTTTAACAAATGCCAAAGAAGTATCAAGTCGGGGGGCGATTGATTTAAAAAAAGCTTTATCTTTGACTGATCTTGGCAGAATCCCGACTCAAGACATTAGAGAAACACTTGCTTTTGCGTCTCTCTTGCGGGAGTTAATGGATGCTAAAGATATAACTAGTATTGATATTGAAAAATATAAGAACAGAGTTCACTCTTGGCTTAATCCTGAAATAGAAGAAATTGAATATGAAATATTGAAAACCACAAATTTAAATAAATCACAACAACTTAGGGAAGCCATTCTAAAAAACACTCCATCAATGAGTAAGTGGACTGAAGATGCAGATCAAGGAAAAGGATTGATAAACACAATTAAGAAAATGAAGTAATAGTTCACAATTACTATCGCAGGAGAACATCCCATGCCCGGACGCCCGAAATCAGTGTGGAAGCAGAAGGACGACGAGCTCAAGGCGCAGTTGCCCAAAGGCTTTGATGCCCGGTTATTCAGGGGAGCCCGTAAGGAAGGCAAGCTGGACAAGGATGAAGCTACCAAGGTTATCAATGGAAAGAAATGGATCGATTACAAGGACTCCATCATTGCCTTCCTGACCCACCTGGAAAGCAAGCCTGTCAGCAAGAAGCGTGGAGCCAAGAAGCAAAAGGCTCTGGCCCAGGAGCCGGGTAAGGTCAATCTCCTGGCCAAGAGAACCTACAGCGACCTTTCCGCGACCGAGATCGGCAAGGTAATCGCCATGCTGACCGAGATTCAGAATGACCGGAAGGAATCGGAGATCGCCGGGCTTAAGGCTAAGAAGGATGAGATTGAAAAGCAGTTGAAGGAGTTGCAGGGGAAGTAACGGATAGTTTAGAGTGCCAAATGTATCTTGGAATGAGTTTTCCGCCGGTTTCTAGCCTCGCGGGCCACCCACGAACAGCTGCGAAACCACTGACCTGAGGACTGCGACCCGATGCCAGACCTTTTCAAACCCTTGTTCAGCCCCAATCTCCTGGCTCGCCGCCTGACCGGCTTCGCTCCAATCCTGTCCCCTGAACTTACTGCCATCGCGGATCAATGGTCCCGAACAGCGGCAGATCCCGCGTTTCTGAACTTGAACGAGAAGCCCCTCCAAGGGCAATTCTTGACCGACATCTTCGCGCGCCTGCTCGGTTTTGCTCCCGCTGTCGGGCACCTCGACGCTTACAATCTCAAACCCGAATCCGCCTCGACCGAGATCAAGGGCGCCCGCACCCCGGATGCTCGCCTCGGATTCTTTGGCCCCGAGCAGGACATCACCCGTGTCGTCATTGAACTCAAGGCTCCCGGTGCGGATCTGGATGCCAAGCAGAGCGGGTACGGCAACCTTACCCCCGTCGAGCAGGCCTTTGGCTATCTGGCCAAGTTCGACGACTGCCGCTGGGTGATCCTGTCCAACTTCACCACCGTCCGCCTCTACAGCAAGCGCCGGGGCCAGGTCTACGCGCATGCGTTCAACCTTGCAGATCTCGCAAGCCCGGATTCACTCCGGCTAGTCCTGTTCCTGCTTAGCCGCGAGCGACTGCTCGGTACGCCCGCCCAGCCCAGCCCGGTCGACGCGTTGCTCGAGGAATCCTGCGCGCAGGAACAGTCCATCACCCGCGACTTCTACGCGCTCTTCACCCAGGTTCGCCGCGATCTGTTCGACGCCTTGTGCGGGGACAATCCGCCGCCAGCCGGCGCCGACCCGGCCGAACACCGCGTCCGACTCCTCGCCCTCACCCAGAAACTTCTCGATCGCTTTCTCTTCGTCTGTTTCTGCGAGGACACAAATCTCCTGCCGCGCGGTGTTCTCAAAAAGGCGCTCGAAGCCGCCAACCAAGGCTTCGTTTCCACCACCCGCTGGCAGCAGTTGCAGGGCCTGTTCGCCGCCATCGACCGCGGCAATTCCGCCGCCGGGATCAACGCCTACAACGGCGGTCTCTTCCGTCCCGATCCAGCCCTGGACCAATTGAAGATAGCCGACGTCGCCTTCGAAGGCTGCCTTCGCCTCGCCGGCTATGACTTCGCCACCGACCTGAACGTCAACATCCTCGGCCACATCTTCGAACAGTCCATCACCGACCTTCAACGCCTGCGGGCCGAAATCCGGGGCGAAACCGTTGACCTCAAGAAATCCAGCCGCAAACTTGGCGGCATCTTCTACACGCCCGAGTACATCACCCAGTACATCGTCGCCGAGACCATCGGCGGTTGGCTCAAGACCCGCTTCGATGACCTGGAGGCCCGCTTCACCCCCGAGAACCAGCGCACCGACACTCGCCGGCGCGAGGCCCGCCTGGCACTCTGGGAAGCCTACCGGGATGTCTTGCGCCACATCAAAGTACTCGACCCGGCCTGCGGCTCGGGCGCTTTCCTCATTGCCGCCTTCGACTACCTGCAGGCCGAATACACCCGCACCAACAATCAACTCGCGGCCTTGCGCGGCGGGCAATCCGAACTCTTCGACCTCGACCGCCATATCCTCACCCACAACCTCTTTGGCGTGGATATCAGTCCCGAGTCCGTGGAAATTGCCAAACTCGCGCTGTGGCTCAAGACCGCCCGCACCGACCGTCCCTTGAACGACCTCGACGCCAACCTGCTACGCGGCAATTCCATCGTCTCTCCCGCCTCCGATCTGTCGCCTGACATTGCCGCCGATGCCTTCGATTGGCGAGCCTCCTTTCCGCAAGTCTTTGCGGCCGGGGGCTTCGATTGCGTGGTTGGCAATCCCCCTTACATTCGCCAGGAGTGGCTGGGCCCCTGCAAATCCGCCTTTGAATGCGAGTTCCGCTGCTATGCCGGCACCGCTGACGCCTATCTCTACTTCATCGAGCGCGGCATCGACGTCCTGTGCCCCGGCGGGCGCCTCGGTTTCATCACCTCGGGCACCCTCAATAATGCCAACTTCGCAGCGCCCTTCCGCGCGTGGCTGCCGACCGCTGCCCGGTTCCTTCGCAGCGTCAATTTCGGCGAAAACCAGCCCTTTGCCGACGCGGAAATGGTCTTCCCGAGCATCTCCATTCTCGAGAAGACTCTCGCTGCCGAGCCCGGATCTTCCACCTTTCGCGCCTACTTCATGCGTGGCGCCATTCCCGACTCGATTGCCGACGCCGTGGTCGCCGACGGCATCGAATGCGACGCAAGTTTACTCGCGCGGCCCGAGTGGCGTTTCCAACCCGCCGCCGTCACCGACCTCTTTGACCGCATCATGGCCTGTGGTCGCCCACTTGATGAAGTTGTCGAGGGCCGCATCTTCTACGGCGTCAAGACCGGGCTCAACGAGGCATTCGTCATCGACCAGGCCACTCGCGATCGCCTTGTCGCAGTCGATCCCGGATGCGCGCCAATTCTGCGCAAGATGCTATCCGGTGAAAATTTGCGCCCGTGGTATCAACAGGCTGAAGGCAACTGGCTGATCGTCATGCCCGCTGGCTTCACACGGCAAACCGCAGGGCTTACAGATGAACCCCCTGCATGGGCTTGGCTATGCGCGCACTATCCCGCTCTATCCACTCATTTGGTCCAGTTCGAGAAGGCTGCGCGCAAACGCTCCGATCAGGGCGAGTTCTGGTGGGAACTCCGGTCCTGTGATTACTATGCAGCCTTTGATCAACCCAAGATAATCTGGCCCGACATCGCAAAATTGCCCAGGTTCTCGTGGGATACTGAGGGCGCGTACGTCAACAACACCGGCTATATTCTGCCAGTCGAACCATGGATGCTTGGCTTACTCAATTCGCGCGTATCGTGGTTCTGTATAAGTCAAATTTCGACACCACTGCGCCTGCGCGGGGGATTGTGGCAGTTTCGTTGCATTCAACAGTTCATGGCGCGCCTACGAGTTCCAGCGACATCGGAACAGGATCGCGACAATCTGAGCGAGTTATCCCTTGCGGCAACGGCCTTGGCGCGCGAACGCTACGCCTTGCACCGCATGGTCCGTCATCGTCTCCTCACAGACTTCGGCTCGCCGGACCTCACGCTTAACAACCGGCTGACCGAGTGGTGGACGCTGGATTTCGCTGCATTCCGTGCCGAACTGCGCAAGGCCTTCAAGAAAGAAATCCCGATTAAAGAACGGGCGGACTGGGAAACCGCGCTAGCCGACTGGCAACGCCAACACGCCGACCTCACCGCCCGCCTGATTGCCATCGAGACCGAGATCGATGACCGCGTTTGCCGTCTCTTCGCTCTCACCGACGCCGACCGCCGCCTCCTCGCCGATCATTCCCGCCACGCCATGATCGACTATCCATATGGAGCCGTATGAGCCCCAACCGCCCTGCCCCTTACAACGCCCGCCCCTATCCCTTGTGAGCTCTGCGGAGCCAAAGTCGGCCGGCCGACTTTGAGCGCAATATATTGCACGGAAACAAGTTGCAACGATTAATTTTGGCGCCATAGGCTTTAATCCCGCTTCCGCTGCAACCAAAAGTTGAAACTGACCATTACCGACGGAAACGAGAGGAAGTGTTCAAGGGGCGCGTTGCAGTTTCGTCGGGATCGACAGATCCTAAATTTGGAGTGCGGCGGCTTGACGCCGCTTTCTGCGTTGCGGCTGCCCTGCGCGCTTCGATAGGCCTGCTAGCGAGTCGGCTTGACGCGGCGCCCAGCCGTTGATGTCGCGTCCAGTCGATGCGAGCCAAAGCGGCGTCAAGCCGCCGCACTCCAAATCGGCTTTGCACCAAACTGACATAATCCCGACTAAACTGCAATGCGCCCGTGTTCAAATCGAGCACGCGGTTGACGGTTGACATCGCGCGGTGCCTGCGACATGATGGGAACAATATTTCTTCGATTTTCGATAAGGGGGTAACGCATGCTGACCCGTAATTTGGACAAGGCGCGCGAGGCGTTTTCGGAGAAAAAGCCAGAGGTTTCCCGGCAGGCGCATGACGCCTCGGGCGAGCACCACCTGCAGGCGCAGGGCCAGTACGTCAAGAGCGTCATCTATGGCGGGCTGGACGGGATGATCACAACCTTCGCCGTGGTGGCGGGCGTGGAGGGGGCCTCGCTTTCCCCGGGCGTTATTCTGATTTTGGGAACTGCCAATTTGCTGGCGGACGGACTTTCGATGGCGATCGGCGATTTCCTCAGCACGCGGTCCGAGCAGGAGTATGCGAAGGCGGAGCGGCAGCGCGAGGCCTGGGAGGTGTCGAACTATCCCCAGGGCGAGAAGCGCGAGCTGGTTGAGATCTACAAGGCCAAGGGGCTTTCGGAAACGGATTCGACGGCCATCGTGGACATCATGGCCCGGCACAAGGAGGCCTGGGTGGACATCATGATGGTCGAGGAGCTGGGGATCGTGCAGAGCGACGAGTCGCCGCTGAAAAACGCCGTGGCGACCTTCGTGGCTTTTCTCGTGTTCGGCCTGGTGCCGCTCCTGCTTCCGCTGGCGGCGATCGTCTGGCCGGCACTCAAGGCGGGCTCGTTCGGGCTGTCCTGTGTGCTGACGGGGATCACCCTCTTCACCCTCGGGGCGTTGAAGACGCGGCTGACGTTGAAGCGCTGGTGGAAGTCGGGCCTTGAGATGCTGGTGGTCGGAGGCATCGCAGCGGCGGCGGCGTACGGCGTGGGCGTGGCGCTGGCCGGGTTGAAATGATGAAATTTTCCGGACATTTGCGGGGCAGTGGCATTGATAAGACTCACACGGAGGCGCGGAGCCGCGGAGAAGAAAGAAAACTCTCCGGGCTCGTTCTGCTCCGGGTGTCTCCGTGACTCCGTGGTGAATCGTTATTTCTGGGGTTTAGGCGCGGGCAGCCTGGAGGGATCCGTTTTTTCGCGCAGCTCGATGAGGGCCAGGACCTTCGGCACGTAGAGGCGGGTCTGAAGGGGGAGGCCGGAGGCGATGGCGTCGAAGGAGGGCTTGCTCGTCTTGGCCAGGGCCCGGCCGATGCGGCCTTCCCCGGCGTTGTAGGCGGCGATGGCGAGGGGCCAGTTGTCGAATTCGTCGTAGAGGAACCGCAGGTAGCGGGCGGCGGCGCGGGTGTTCAGTTCGACCGAATGGCGCTGGTCCACGGGCGAAACGCTCAGGCCGAGGCGCGCGGCGGTTTCGGGCATCAGCTGGAAAAGGCCGACCGCGCCAGACGGGCTTTTGGCCTTGGGGTTGAAGGTCGATTCCACTTCCGCGATCCAGACCAGCTGATGCGGCAGCCCTTCCTCCAGGAAGACCTTTTTCATTTCGGGCACGAGTTTCATGCCGCCCGCCGGAATGGGCCGGTGGATCAGCGTCTTGAGCCACGTGTCGCGGGTCCGGACGGCGGCTTCGCGCTTGGCCATCATGGCGGCGGTCACGGGCGGGGGGGGCGGGGGCTTGGGCAGGCTGAAACGGTTGAGGGGGTTGGGGCGGGGGAAGGGGGGGAGCGGTTTCTGGGGGGGATAGAGCCGGACCAGCTTCGTTGCCAGTTCAAGGTAGTCCATCCGCTGGCGGAGCCAGTCGGCGTAGGGTTTGAGCGTGGGGACCTCATCGCACAGCGTGAGCGCTTCGCGCGCCTCGGGCGTGATCCAGGCGATCGTGTCGAGGGAGCCGCTGGCGAAATAGGCGTCGAATTGCTTTCCCAGGTCGCGCAGCTCCGCTTCGGAGGGCATCTCAAGCCCTTCGATATCCAGTTCGCCGGCGATGTTGACGGCCCAGTCGGTAAGGTAGCTCTCGGCATCCGAGCGGCCGGTGTCGGGCGCGGCCGAGGAAGTGGCGGCACCGGACGGGAAAAGGCCGGAGCCGAGGAATGCGACGAGGGCCGGCAGGAGGCGTTGACGCCAGCTGCCGGTCATGACGGGGCCGGGGCTTGGGGTGGGTGGCGGGGGCCGCGGCGCCGGGGGCGGCCGTGGGACTGGCTCGGAGCGTGCGGCGTGTGCGGATGGGGCTCGGGGATGTCCGTGGTGCTCCACCAGATGACGTCTTCATGCCCGGTCTGGTTGAGGTGGGCCTTGAACGCGTAATATTCGAGCGCGTCCTCGAAGGAGGGGCGGCGGATCAGGCGGCTGACGTTGCCGGGGCGGCGATCGTCGAATCGCCCCTGCAGCGCCATGATGTGGGCGATGTCCATGGAGACGGAGCGGGGCACCGTGACGCGCGTGCGGAGAAGGCCGAAATGGCGGTCCACCGCTTCCATGGAGGCGGTGAGGTCGGCGCGCCCGCCGGGGGCGGCCTGGGCGGCCAGGCTTTCATGGAGCCCGCCGAATACGATGGCGAACTGCGTGGCGGTGTTGAGGGACCGGCCATCGCGCTTGCAGGCGTCGAGGTAGGCGAAGCCGGCGGCGGTCACCGCATCGCCGCCGGGATCGGAGGCGATCCATTCGGACAGGGTGGGGAAGAGGACGCCGAGCAGGCCGGTTTCCTTCAGATACTGGTAGACCTTGGCCGTGGCGCCGCAGGCGAAGAGCTTGAGCACCTCTTCGAACAGGCGGGCGGGAGAGGCCATGGCCAGATAGTCGCGGCAGTCGGCGATGGCGGCGAAGGTTTCGGTTTCCATGTTCAGGTCCAGCGCGGCGGAAAAGCGGATGGCGCGGAGCATGCGGACCGGGTCCTCCACGTACCGTTTGCGCGGATCCCCGATGCAGCGCAGGAGCCGGGCCTGGATATCCGAAATGCCGTTGACGTAGTCGATCAGGGAATAGTCGGCGATGTTGTAGAAAAGCGCGTTGCAGGTGAAGTCGCGGCGAAGGGCGTCCTCTTCCGGCGTGCCGAAGACGTTGTCGCGCACGATGATGCCGTCGGCGGTGCGGGCGGAATCGACCTTGAGCCGGTGGCTGGAGCCGGTCACTTCGGGCTCGGTGCCGTCGGACAGCGCCCGGAAGGTGGCCACCTCCACGTATTCGTTGCCGAACAGGATGTGGGCCAGCCGGAAGCGGCGGCCCACAAGGCGGCAGTTGCGGAAAATGCGCCGTAGCTCTTCCGGGCGCGCATTGGTGGCCAGGTCGAAATCCTTGGGCTCGCGCTCCAGGAGGATGTCGCGGACGCAGCCGCCGCAAAGAAAGGCCAGGTAGCCGTTTTCCTTGATGCGGTAAAGAACCTTGAGCGCCTCGGGGCTTATCAGGTTCCGGCTAATGGTATGGTTGGTGCGATGTATAATTTGCGGTTGCATAGATAGGCTTGAACATCATCCCATAAACAGGGGCTGATCCTCAAGTTATATCCATGCACCCTGATCCTGGCGGCATGAAGATGGCCGCCACACATCTTCTTGTAGAAAACTGCAAAAGGTGGAGGGTCCGGTGCCACCCGGACCTCAAACGCCATTCTTGCGCCCGCAAGCGCCAGACTTGCGCCGGGCGTGCGCGGGCGGTCCGGGTGGCACCGGACCCTCCACCTTGTGCCGGAAAGGCACCAAATGGGGCAGCGGCGCGTACCCTTACAAATCGCAGAGGCAACCGCGGCTTTCGGTCAGGATTGGGGTTGATCCTGGTAAACGGCCGTGAAGTTGTCTATCCAGACCTCCCACTCGGGCGGAAGGGTCACGTTGTCCGTGTAACCCGCCACATAAGGAAACATTTTCCGTCGCAGGGCGGGCCCGAACAGGTCGCTCAGTTTCATGTTCGGGCAGACTTTCTGCCAGACGTTGTCCTTGGGATCGGCCCAGAAAAACCGGATCGTGTCCGTGTCCGCGAAATAGCTCATTTTCAGGTTGAAGACCGACAGGTTGGTAGGGGCGGGAAAACTCCTGTATTCCCATTCGATCTCGGGGGTCTCCGTCAGATAGTACACCACGAATTGGCGGTTTGACTGGCTGTCGCGGACCGTCAGCTCGATGCAGTTGTTGTTGGTCAGGCTCTGGTTCAGGCCAAGCCCGATTTCAACGGAGTTGACGATGGGCCCGCCGGGATCGGAGGGGATCATGTGCGGCATCCGGACCTTGCCGCTGACGGTCAGAGAGTCGCCGTCGTTGCACTTCTTATTAAAGATGGCGTCCCATTCGGAGGCCTGATTGAGGGCGCTATTGGTCGGATGACTGTAAAAGCGCAGTTTCTGGCTGTTTTCCTTCAATTTGGCGTCCACCCAGCCTGGCACATACCAGAGGGCAGGGTTGCAGATGCCATCATTGAAGTTATCCGCGAATGTCTGTTGGGTTGCCGCGGAAGCAAAACCAACCGACCCGACCAGGGCAGCCAAGCTCCAAAGCATTATTTTCTTAATAACCATGATTTGTCCTTATTGTATTATTAAAGTGTAAGGGAATCTTACACAGATTGAATTATACAGGAAGGCGGTTGCTTTGTCCAACTTTTCCCTGGGTGCGAGGTCTCGGGGGAAGCCGCCGGTTTAAAGCATCGCGGCATCGGGGCTACGGGTCAGGAGACCCGTGCCACTTGTTGCAAAAGGAAGTGGCACGGGTCTCCTGACCCGTGCGGGAAGCGAGGCCATTGAAAACCCGTGCCACTGGGGGCTGGGAAGGGGCCGTGCGGTGAATGGGTCACGGGTCAGGAGACCCTGATGCATTGACACGCCCATGCCACGTCGTTCGTGAGACAAATGAATGTAAGGTCAATGCGCTGATTGACGCCTGAGGGGGGGATGTGGATACTTGTGCGTATACCACAAGGAACTACCCACCATGAGCGAATACCGTTTCCGCCGGGAAAATTTCCCGCCTCTGCCGGTCAAACCGGAACACATGGACTTGTTCCTCGACTTCCGGGACGGGCATGTCAGCGTCACGGCTACCACCCGGCTGACGGCCCGGCGGCCGTTGGATGTGCTTATTCTGGACGCCCGCGACCTGGAGGTGCGCTCGGTCAGTCGGGTGGATGCCTCCGGCGCCGAGCATCCGCTGCCGTTCATCGTCCGCCCCGAATCCCGCAAGCTCGAGATTGCCCTGGGCGAAACGCTTTCCACCCACGCCAGCATGACCCTTCGGACCCGCACGGTCTGCGCGCCCTCCGACCGCATCCTCGAGGGGATCTACCTGGACTCCACTCCGCCGGATTGTCCGCAGCAATACATGTCCCAATGCCAGCAGTGGGGTTTCCAGCGGATTGCCCCGGTCTTTGACGACTGCACCGCCAAGTGCACCTTCACGACGACCATCGAGGCCGACGCCCGCTACACCCACCTGATTTCCAACGGGAACGTCTGCCGCCGGAGCAATCCGTCTGGCAAGCCCGCGGTCAAGCCGGACGACCCGTCCCGCCAGACGATCACCTATGAAAACAAGATCCCCATGGCGCCCTACCTCTTCATCTGCTGCGTCGGCACCTGGGCCGCGCTCGAGGATGAGGCCGTTTATCCCGATGGCCGGCGCGTGAAGCTGGAATACCTCGTCCCGCCGGGGCGGCTCGAGGGTGCGCGCGGGCCGATGGCGATTCTGAAAGACTCCGTGCTCTGGCAGGGGCGCACGCAGGATTACATCTACCCCCGCGAGGTCTACCGCACGATCACGATGGAGAAGAGCAACTTCGGCGGCATGGAGAACGTCGGCAACACGACTATTGTCACCGACGCCGCCCTGATCGACGACTGCACCAGCGACCGGCGCCTGCTGTATGCCCATGCCGTCATCGTCCATGAATTCGAGCACAACCAGTGCGGCAGCGACGTGACCATGGAAACCCCGTTCGACATGTGGTTGAACGAGGCCTTCACGGTGGACGTGGAACGGCAGTACATGGCCGACCGGTTCGACCCGGACGGCATGCGGCTTGACGAGGTGGATTCCACGCGCGATCCGATCCACGGCCCCCTGGCCATCGAGCAGGGCGGTCATCTCGGCCGCATCGTGCGGGAGGGGTTCAACGATCCGGACGAGCTGGTGGACGGCGTGACCTACGTCAAGGCGGCCGAGGTGATCCGCATGCTCAAGCTCCTGCTCGGCCGGGAGACCTTCCGCAAGGCCAAGAGCCTCTATTTCTCGCGGCATGACGGCGGCAACGCCAATACCGACCAGTTCTTCGCCTGCTTCCAGGAGGCGAGCGGGCGCGACCTTGGCCAGTTCCGCCGCGAATGGCTGCACACGATCGGCTTTCCCGTCGTGGCGGCCGAGTCGGTTTACGAGCCTGCCGCCCGCCGGCTGAAGGTCCGGCTGACGCAGACGCGCACCGGCGCCGGCGGCCTTTTCCACGTGCCCTTCCGGATGGCGGCGGTGGATGAGGGCGGCCGCGACGTGCCCGGAACGGACCGGCTGGTGGAGCTGACGGGGCCCGTGCACGAGGAGGTTTTCGAGAATGTCCCGCCCAACGCGTTCCTTTCGCTGAACCGGGACTGTTCCTTTTATGGAGTGTTCGCGGACCGCGGCGCCACCCCGGAGACGCTGAAGCGGCAGATCCGGCTCGATCCGAACCGGTTCAACCGCGTGGAGGCCATGCGGCGGCTCACCGAGCGCGAACGGGTCCGGCTCCTGGCCGATCCCGCCGCCGCGCCCTCGGCCGAGTGGATCGAAACCTACGTCTCCCTGGTGCGCGACGCCGCGCTGCCGCCCGGCTTCAAGGCGGCCCTGCTGCGGATCGACGAGACGCCGCTTGACCGGACGCTTCTGCCGCGCGTGCGCGAGCTGTTCGCCGTCCGCCTGAAATTGCTGGGCGCGGTGGCGAAAGCCCATTTTGCCGACGTGGCGGCCGCGTTCAGCGCCGTGGACACCTACGGCCCCGAGGCCAAGCCGGGCAGCGGCATCGAGGCGCGCCGCCTGAAGGCCGCGCTTCTGCGCGTGCTGGCCGAGGCCCGCTCGCCCGAGGCGCACGCGCTGGCGGAGGCGCATTACCGGAAGGCCTGGAACATCACGGACCAGCTTTCGGCCCTGGCCGCCGTGCAGCTGTCGGCCCATCCGGGCCGGGCCGCCATCTTCGAGGAAGCCTACGGCAAGTGGCACGGCAGGCTGTCGGCCTACACCGCCTACCTCGCCACGATCGGCTCGTCCGCCCGCGGCCCCGAGGCGCTGGCGGCGATCGGCCGGGAGGCGGCCCGTCCCGAATTCAGGATCGAGCACCCGAGTCACTGCCGCTCGCTGTTCCTTCCCGCCGCGGGCAACAACGGGGTGCTGTGGACCGAGGCCGGGCTGGCCTGGGCCGTGGAGACCGTGGTCAAGCTGGCGCCGGTGAGCGAGTATGTGACCCAGCACCTGCTGGCGTCGTTCCAGCTGTTCAAGCAGTTCGAGCCCGGGCTTCAGAAGCAGGCCCGCGCGGCGCTGCTGGAGATGCGCGGCGCGCTGGATCCGGACAAGACCCCGGCGGTTTGCGGCCGGCTTGACGCGTATCTGGCGGCCCCGTGAAAAAGGCGGATCTGATCGTGATCGG
The DNA here is from genome assembly GCA_044346855.1 of Kiritimatiellia bacterium. Classification (GTDB taxonomy): domain Bacteria; phylum Verrucomicrobiota; class Kiritimatiellia; order CAIKKV01; family CAIKKV01; genus CAIKKV01. The sequence goes on along the minus strand of JBIIYJ010000092.1, from coordinate 3,002 downwards.
AAGCGGGGCGGGGTCCAAGGTGGCCAACTCCGGCGCCCGGCTCGGTCTGAAAACCGTCCTGTTCGAACGCGGTCCCATGGGCGGCACCTGCCTGAACCGCGGCTGCATCCCCTCCAAGATGCTGATTTTCCCGGCCCAGCTGGCGCAGCGCGTGCGGGAGTCGGCCCACCTCGGCCTCCGGCATGCCGCCGGCGTATCGGTTGATCTCCCCGCGCTGGCCGACCGGATCATGGCCGAGACTGACGCCATCTCCGCGGAGCTTCTCAGGACCAGCCGGGCGCTGCCGAATCTGGAGGTGGTGCTGGCCAGCGCGCGGTTCACCGGGCCGGGGGAAGTGGAGGCGGGCGGGGAGCGGTACGCCGCCCCGAGGATCCTGATCGCCGCGGGCGCGGAGCCGGCGGTCCCCGACATTCCCGGCCTGGCCGGCACGCCCTACATGACCAGCACCGAGCTGCTGCGGAACGCCCGGCCGATCCGGCGGCTGGCCGTGGTGGGCGCGGGCTACATCGCCTGCGAGCTGGGGCATGCCTACGGCGCGCTGGGTGCGCAGGTGACCTTCATCGTGCGCAGCCGGTTCCTGAAAGGGGAGGATCCGGACGCGGCCGCCGTTGTGGAGTCGGCCCTCCGGCTGCGGCACCAGGTGTACATGGGCTACGCGCCTGTTTCGGTCCGGTACGCCGAAGGGCGGGGGTTTGAGGTGACGTGCGAGGCGGTCGACCCGAATCCGCCGGGCGGAACGCCGGTCCGCGAAACCCTCCAGGCCGACGCCCTTCTCGTGGCGACCGGCATCCGCCCGTGCACCGGGGCGCTGAACCTTCCGGCGGCCGGGGTGCTCTGCGACGAGCGGGGCTTTGTCCGGACGGATTCCAGGCTGCGGACCACGGCGGCGGGCGTCTGGGCGCTGGGCGACATCATCGGCCGCCACCCTTACCGCCACACGGCCAACGTCGAGGCCGAGTATCTGGAGCGGACCCTGGTGGCGGGAAAGGACGAGGGGCCGCTCGATTACGGGCCGGTGCCCCATGCGGTTTTCACGCAGCCCGAGATCGGCTCCGTCGGGCTTACCGAGCCGGAGGCGCGCGAGGCGGGGTACGACATCCGGATCGCCCGAGCGGATTATGCCGACGCCTCCAATGCCGGGCTGGCGCGGGGCCTGGACACGGGGTTCGTCAAAATCATCCTGGAGTGCGGCACCGGCCGCGTGCTGGGCGCCCACGTGGCGGGCGAGGAGGCGGCCACCGTGGTGCACCTGTTCATCGTGCTCATGAAGAAGCGGGGCACGCTGAAGGATCTGCGCGAGCTTATTTTCATCCATCCGGCCCTTCCCGAGGTGGTGCGCGATGCCGTGCGCGGGCTGGCGGCCGGGGAGTGCGGCGTATGATCCAGCCCGGACGGATTCACCTGCGCCGGGACGCGCCCCCCAACGGGCGGGGGCGCTACGTGCTGTATCACATGCAGCAGTCGCAGCGGGCGGAGTGCAACCACGCCCTGGAATACGCGATTCGCCAGGCCAATGAGTTGCGCCTGCCGGTGCTCGTCGTTTTCGGCCTGACCGCCCGTTATCCCGGCGCCAACCGCCGGCATTACGCGTTCATGCTGGAGGGGCTGGCGGAGACCCAGCGGGCCCTCGCCCAACGCGGGGTCCGATTGGTCGTGCGGCCGGAGGAGCCCGACCGCGCGGCGCTGGCGCTGGCGGGCGCCGCCGCCCTGCTGGTGCTGGACCGCGGCTACACCCGCCACCAGCGGGAGTGGCGCGCCGCGATCGCCGCGCAGGCCCCCTGCCGGACCGTGGAGGTGGAGTCGGACGCCGTGGTCCCCGTCGAGGCGGCCATGGACCATGAGGCTTATATGGCGGCCACCTTGCGGCCGCGGATCGCCCGGCTGCTGAAAGACTTTCTTGTACCTTTAAAAGAAACAAAGCCGGATTTGGCGTCGCTTCGCATGAAGGTCCCGGGCCCCGAGCTGGACCTGGACGATCCCGCCGCGGCGCTGCGGGGGCTGACGTTGGCGGGCGGCGCGGAGCCGGTAAGCGGGATCAAAGGCGGGGCGGCGGCGGCGTCCGCGGCGCTGGAGGCGTTCCTGCGCTTCAAGCTGCACCATTACGAGGAGCGGCGGAACGATCCGAATCTGGACGGGACCTCGCTGCTAAGCCCCTACCTGCATTTCGGCCAGATCTCGCCGCTGGAGATTGCGCTGGCCGTCGGCGAGGGCGGGAGCGGCAAGGCGCGGGACGTGTTCCTGGAGCAGCTGATCGTGCGCCGCGAGCTGGCGATCAACTTCGCGTGGTATAATCCGGACTACGACCGGTATGCGGGTTTGCCGGAGTGGGCCCGCAAGACGCTGGCGGCGGAAGGGAAGACGGCCCGGCTGGCCGTGTATGACCGCGCCGCCTTCGAGGCGGCCGAGACGCATGATCCGGCCTGGAACGCGGCGCAGCGGCAGATGGTGAAGACCGGGCACATGCACAACTACATGCGGATGTACTGGGGCAAGAAGATCCTGGAGTGGAGCCGGACGCCCGAGGAGGGGTTCGCCACGGCCGTGGCCCTGAACGATATGTATGAGCTGGACGGGCGCGACCCCAACGGGTATGCGGGCGTGGCCTGGTGCTTCGGCAAGCACGACCGGCCGTGGCCGAAGCATCCCGTTTTCGGGAACGTGCGGATGATGACCGGAGGCGGGCTGAAAAAGAAGTTCGATGTGGAGGCATACAGCCGGGCTTTTTCAGGCTGAGAAGGGGCTGGTGTAGGGGCTTCGCTTGCGAAGCCCGCCGAGTGGATGCGCCGGACATGCGGGCGCCGCAAGCAGCGCCCCTACAAAGATGCTATAGCGAATAAAGCGAATGGTGTAGGGGCTTCGCTTGCGAAGCCCGCCGAGTGGATGCGCCGGACATGCGGGCGCCGCAAGCAGCGCCCCTACAAAGATGCTATAGCGAATTAAAAGCGAATGGTGTAGGGGCTTCGCTTGCGAAGCCCGCCGAGTGGATGCGCCGGACATGCGGG